>NZ_CP024872.1:0-92500 GCF_000306675.2 Leptospira mayottensis 200901116 | reverse complement strand
GCTTCCGCTCACCGAAGAGACAGTAACCACGGAAGAAGTAGAAGTAAAGTTGCTGTTGTCCGAACAACTTCCGCTCACAGCAGATGTAAGAGCCAATTTGTAATTGGCCGCAGCCTTAGCCTGAATTTCGTTTACGTTTTCCGAATACGTGATTCTCACCGTAGTAGGAGTCAAAGCCACTACATTCGTGACCGTCGGAGCAACCGTATCCAAGAAGATCACGGACAAAGAAGTATTCCCGCTAATGCTTCCGAGAGTTGCAGTGATTGTCACGGCTCCGGCCGCAATTCCCGTGGCCCTACCTTCCGTTCCGAAAGCATTGCTCACCGTTCCGAGAGTTGTGTCGGAAGAAGTCCAAGTCACTTGGGTCGTCAAATCCTGCATCGTTCCATCGGAATATGTTCCCGTAGCCGTAAAATTCTTTGTTTGTGTCATATAAACAAAGCTGTTCGTAGGCCCTATTGAAAGAGAAACTAGTACGGCAGCTGTAACGGTCAAGCTTGTAGAATTGGAAACCGCTCCCAGAGTTGCGGTAATCGTGGTTGTTCCGGCAGAAACGGCGGAAGCTAAACCTTCGTGACCGCTCGCGTTGCTAATCGTAGCAGTGGAAGTATTCGAAGAAGTCCAAGTCACTTGAGTCGTCAGATCTCTGGATGAACCGTCCGTATAATGACCCGTTGCTACAAAGTTTTGATTCGATCCTTTCGCGATGTTGAAAGAAGAAGTCGGAGCGATGATGATGCTCGTTAAAACCGCGTTTGTAACCGTAAGGACACTCGGATCGGAAGTGACCGGGCCCAAACTCGCGCTGATATTAGTCGATCCCGTTTGAAGCATTGTAGCCTTACCGTTCGATCCCGAAGCGTTACTAATCGTCGCGACAGTCGGATTGGAAGAAGCCCAAGTCACAGAATCGGTTAAATTCTGATTACTACCATCCGAATAAAGACCTGTAGCAGTAAAATCCTGAGTCAAACCGTTGGCAACGTTCGGATGAGTAGGGTCGATCTGAATGCCAACTAAGACAAAATGGCGCCCCTTCTGGGCTTGAAAAGCGTGGGTTCGATGCAAGCATATACCACAAAACAAGAAAACCAACAGAAGGAACGTAATGAAAAGAAAAGTATATGTAGGAATGGATGTCCACAAAGAAACGAACAGAATTGCGAGTTTAACGAACAATACAAAGGAAATAGTAAAAGAACAGCAGATAAAACATAATGAGGTTCAGATCAAAAAGTTCGTCAATAAACTAAAATCAGAATGGAACGAGATACATAGTTGTTACGAGGCGGGAGTAACCGGTTATCCACTTTACAGATATCTCAAGTCTTTGGGAGTGAACTGTATCCTTGTAGCGCCAGGAAAGATACCAAGACAAAGTTCGGATAAGATCAAAACCGATAAAAGAGATGCGATCAAGTTAGCAAAATTATTACGAAGTGGAGAATTAGAATCGATTCATGTACCGAGTGAAGAGGACGAAGCAGTAAGGGATTATCTAAGATCCCGTGACAGCCTTCGTTTGGATTTAGGAAGGAATCGTCAGAGGTTGATGAAATTCTTATTAAGAAAGGGTATAACCTACTCAAAAACAAAGTATTGGACAGTCAGTCATAACAAATGGTTGAACAATCTACAGTTTAACAACGAGATCCTTCAAGAGACATTTAACGACTATTATAGTCGGGTAAGAGTTCAAGAAGAGAATTTAAAAGCGATGGATAAGAGGATACAAGAGATAGCGGAAAGTGAACCGTATCGAGAGAAAGTAGGAATATTAAGATGTTTGGAGAGTGTCGGCTTGATTGTGTAAATAACTTGTGAATAACCAAAAAGTAACAAGGATAAACCCAATATGAGCAACCCCAAAAATCGAGCTGAAGAGCTACTCGATGAATTAATCAAAGATAAGAGTCCTGAAGATCTACTGGGAAATGAAGGCCTCTTAAAGCAACTAACGAAGTCGTTGATAGAGCGAGCGATGCAAGGTGAGATGACGCATCACCTTGGATATGAGAAGAATTCCTCGTTGGGCAATAACACAGGAAATTCTCGGAATGGCAAAAGTAACAAAAAGCTCAAAGGAGATTTTGGAACAATCGATTTGGAAATACCTCGAGACAGAAACGGCAGTTTCGAACCTCAGATCATACAAAAAGGTCAGACACGTTTTACCGGCTTCGATGACAAAATCATTTCGATGTATTCTCGTGGAATGACCACACGAGAAATTACCCAACATCTCCAAGAAATCTATCAAGTGGAAGTCTCAGCGGATCTGATCTCAGAAGTCACCGATTCGGTACTGGAAACGGTGATCGAGTGGCAGAATCGTTCTTTGGATAAAGTATATCCAATTCTCATCATGGACGCGTTAGTCGTAAAGGTGAGAGACGGCCACCACGTTCAAAACAAATCCTTCTATTTGGCTTTAGGAATCAATCTACAGGGCACAAAAGAGATACTTGGGATTTGGGTGGAGCGCACCGAAGGAGCGAAGTTCTGGCTTCAGATCTTAACCGATTTAAAGAATCGCGGAGTTGAAGATATCTTAATCGCCTGCGTTGACGGGTTAAAAGGATTTCCGGATACGATCATATCAGTTTTTCCTAATGCACAAGTTCAACTTTGTATCGTTCATATGGTAAGGAATTCTTTGAAATGGGTTTCTTACAAACAGAAGAAAGAGTTGATGATTGATTTAAAGGCTATCTACAAATCTCCGTCGGCAGAGATTGCTAAGAAAAGCCTTGATGATTTTTCAACCAAATGGGACAGTCAATATCCGATGATCAGTAAGTCCTGGAGAAACAATTGGGAATCGGTGATTCCTTTTTTGGCCTATCCACCTAATATTCGGAAGGCGATTTACACCACAAACGCTATCGAATCTATGAATATGGGTTTAAGAAAAATTATCAAGAATCGGGGTTCGTTTCCTACCGATGAAGCGGCTATCAAGCTTCTTTATTTAGCTTTGAATAATATGTCTAAAAAATGGACCATGCCTATTCAAGATTGGGGGAAAGCCATGAACCAATTTTCGATTATTTTCGGCGATCGGTTGAAGTTCGATTCGTTTTAAGATATGTCATTTACACAGGAGCGCTGACACCCTCGAATCGATACTAAAACAGCGTTCGTGACGCTTAAAGAAAGAGTACTATCCACTCCTCCAATCCCCGCGGTGATATTTGTAGTGCCGACTCCGATTCCTATAATTCTACCGGATAAACCCGCAGAGTTATCCGCGGTAGCAACACTCGTCAAAGAACTGGACCAAGTTACTTGATTTGTGATATCGGAAACCGTACCATCCGAAAAAACTCCAGTTGCAGTCAAAAACAAAGTTCTTCCGTTAGCAACACTTGGGTTCGCCGGAGTAATCGTAATACTTGTAAGAACCGCCGAGGTAACGTTAACCTGAGTTTGACCGGTAGTCGCGCCTAAAGTAGCCGTGATACTCGCAGAGCCTGGAGATTGTGTAGTGAGAAAGCCTTTGGCGGACGCAGAGTTATCAATTGTAACGACGACCGTATTTAAAGAAGCCCAGGAAACTTGATTTGTAAGATTCTGAGTGGATTGATTACTGTAGGTTCCAATCGCGGTATACTGCTGCACTTTACCAAGAGCATAACTCGCGTTTGCAGGAGTCAAAGCGATCGAACTCAAGGTTGCGGCGCTTACCGTAATGGTCAAACTGGAAGTGATACCATGATACGAACCAGTGATCGAAGCGGAACCTGGAGAAATTCCTGAAACAAGACCAGTGGTATTCACTCCAGCAACGGAAGATTGAGTGACGTTCCAAGACGTGTCGGGATCAGAAGTCAGAACCTGTGTGTTGCCATCCGAAAAAATTCCTTCCAATTTGCATTGACGATCAATTCCCACCGGTAAGGCACTTCCCTGATTGACACAAGTAACGATCAGATTGGATAAAACCGCAGATGTAACGGTTAACGTAGAAGAAGCATTCTTTCCTTGAAACTCAATGTTTATGTTTCCAGAACCGGATTCATCCCTTTAAACTGAGATAGAGTCAACAACTTGAGAATGTTCGAATCCGCAGAAGACCAGACTCCCTCCGAAGAAATATCCCGATGAGTATTATTTTTATAGATAGCGGTCGCATTTAAATTCACAGTGGTTCCCCGAGCTAAACTCGAAGAAGGAGATGAAATTTCGATTCGATCCAATTCAACTTCGGCTTGATCCAATTCAAACAGATCGTTCACTCCTAAAAAAAGCATCCAAAAAGAATAAGCAGAGCGCGAGAAAAAGAATCGAAGTAAGCTTAAAAAAGAATCGTGCTTTTTTATCTTCGGATTTGTTGATCTTCTTAGCCATCGCCATAACCCTTTAGTAAAAGACTTAAAAATACGATATGAAGTGGAGATAACGCACAACATCCAAAAACAAACAATGCTCAACCACTCCAAATAGCAAATTATCATAATGTTCTTACAACAATATGCCAAATAATCACTTCATCAAAATAATAGCCGCGAGTAATACAAAAGTAAATAATTTTTTGACAAAATTTACACAAACAGGCCATAAAAGAAATTCCATAAAACGTTAAGCACTGCGAACAATCATAAAAGACGAGAAAGAAAAAACAGCAGACTTGTTCTGTTTTTTGGAAAATAGAAAAGAATAATTTTAAAATTATTTTAATATTAAAAGTACATAAAATAATAAACAGACTTGAAAAAACTGACAAAATTACAAGAATCGAATATATTTCAGAGCGAACATTTAAAAAAAGAAAAATACTATGAGAAGTGAATCATAGAATCGACTTTAGTCTCATTTCTCAGAAAGCCGAAATAGAAAGCAAAAGATAGAGCCTTCGAAACTTATTCCGTTCTGAAAGTGCCGAGAAGAATAAAAATCACGTCCAACGAACAAACGTCCTGATGAAAAATGAAAAAGCGAGTTTTCGACAAAATCCTCTACAAACATCGATACGGATATTGCAGCGAGTATCAAATATACATACTCGTTTGCGTCGGGCTTCCAGCTATATTTTACATAAAATCATACTACAAGATGTAGCAAAACTTCGAACCTCGCTATTCTCAAAGGAACCCTTGTATCAATCATCATGAAGTAATATTATATATTTTATTCTACTAAATCCCGGCTATAGGATCTCGTAAATTTTGGTGGAAATCCGTCTTTTAGATGTAGAATCTCAAACATCTTTTATATAGCACCTAGTAAAACAAACAACGAGCATTCAATACTTTGTAAATTTAACTCAATCAAAAGATTTGTACCTAAGTTTATACAAAGGCGAAAGATCGAAAAAATAAATGCTTATAATAGTATATAAAAGATTTAATTTTCGTACTATTCCTGGAACGCAGATAAAGATAATTGAAAAACGTCAACTAAACCACAGCAACAAGTCAATTACAAAATCGTATTCAAAAAATAACCACTATCGAGAACATACGGTTATCTATCTATGCCTGGACGTAAATTTCACACAGACAAGACAGGATTCGCAGATTATTGTATCAACGACAAACATCATAGAACGATACTTACAAACCCTACTCGATCATGGGAAATTACTTGGAGAAAGATTGAATTTTTACAGTTTATCTTTTCGATGGCAGAGCACAAAACTAAATCTCCAAAAAACAATTTCGAAACTATTAGCATCCGGTTTTTGACTGTTATGAAAATGTAATATATAATTGAAAATTTACAGGCAAGTTTCTATTATGAACGATCTTTTCGACTCTTGTAAAAACGAACGGGAAATACTACCAAAAATTCATTTTACTTTTGACTTTACGGGATAGATTCTACTCTACATTTGAATCCTAAAATTTTAGTCCTAGAAAACGAAGAGAAATCCGCACATTGTACACTTTTTAAGCAGTAGACCAATATCAATTGAACCGGAAATACACCCTTAATGAGTTATGTACATCGGTACTCAATGTAAAATCATTTTTAAAACATTGTAAATCTACGTTGAATCAGAATGGTTAATAAATTGTTTTCATTTCGCTCCGCAAATATTGCGCTTCAAATCCTTTCAAAATGCAATGAAACTTGAAAAGAAATAGAGTGACGAACCGTATCTTGAAAATACAACCGTGTGATCTCTTTTTTAATGCAACGTTCTAAAAATTATCCAGTATTTGTCCCGGAAACTAAAGGCTTCACTTTATAGTATGCAATGATTTTGACTCGCAAAACGGCGATAATCAACCTTGGCCATGAAAAAATCGCTCCGACTACAGATTATCGTTATTTATACGATTTTAACCGTTGTAAATCTTACTTTCGTAGCGGTCATGATTTTTGAAAATCAAACGGATCTTCTAATCTCCAATTTTACTTTGGAATCGGATCGGGTTGCCAGGGAAATACTTAAAAAAGTAGAATCTTTCGGGAACACAAACTTTGAGGATTCTTCTCAAGCCGACGAATTTCAGAGCAAACTCCTCAGCATCGGACTCACAAACTTCTCTGTAATTGCAGCCGAAGACAATTCTTTGGAAAAAACCCGCACACTTTTTTCAAGTGGAGTTACAGCCTCCATTTCCGATCTCAAAACAAAACTTACGAATATGAGCAACGCCAAAGCGGCTTTGAACACTTCGTATGATATAGAACTCGACACCGACCATTTTATTGTAAATCTGATTTTCTATCTCAATCCGAAAACGTTCTTAATTTCTCAAATTAAGATGAAAGAAATGGTGGATCGGCTCAGATCCCTTTATATACAGCTCGGATTGTTGTTAGTGTGGGGTTTTGCATTTCACATTCTTTTCGGAATTTTTCTCTATCGAAAAATTTTCGTGCGTCTTTTTCTTTTGAAAGAAGTCAGCGAAACGATGGCTACGGGAAACCTGAATGCAAGAATATCCTGGAATGTTTCCGCTCACGATGAATTGGACGTGTTAGGCAATACGTTCAACGGAATGGCGGAACAAATCTCTTCCCAATTTGATACTCTCAAACTTAAAAACGCTCAAATCCAGACAGAATTGGAAATCGGTAAAAACGTTCAAGAATGCTTTCTTCCCGAAAAAAGAAAAAAATTCAATTTGGTCAATGTAGAGATCATTTACCAACCAATGCGGGAAGTCAGTGGAGACATCTATGATATCATAGAAATCAGCGATACAAGAACCGCGTTCTTTCTAGCGGATGCGACCGGACATGGCGTCTCCGCCGCACTGATCACCTCCATTATTCACTACAATGTGGAAAACATCATGAAAGAAACCGTGAACCCGGCACATATCTTTAACCGGCTTAGCGATAATCTTTTTGAAACTTTACAAGGAACTTTCTTTGCGACCGGAATTTTCATTCTTTTTGAAAAGGAAGGAGGATACGCCTATTTCTGTAGCGCTGGACATAATCCAATCTATTACTATCGCAAGGCACAAAATAAAATTGTAGTACTCGAATCGACTGGATTTGTTCTTGGAATCGGAATTCCGGACGAATACAGTGTTCTAAAAATCAAAACGTCTCCGGGTGATAAGATTCTTGTTTATACTGACGGGGTTCTGGACGCGACGAATGAAACGACCGAACAATTCGGAGACGATCGTCTTTTGAATACTTTTCAAAAATACGCAACTCTACCAACGGAAGAACTAACGGAAAAAATCCGAAATGAAATCCATTCCTTTGCGAACGTGTTTCCTGACGACGTCACTTTCGGGATTTTAGAGATCACTTAAAATGAAAAAGAGTCTTTTCATCGCAATTCTTGGATTTCTATTGATCGTCGTTTTCGGTTTGATTGTACTCGATACAAAACTCTACGAGTTAAAGGTAACCCTTGAAAAAAGAAAACTTTTTAATTTTTCGTTCTCAAGCGAAATTCTAAGGTCAAAGTTCGAAAGCATTCTTTCTAACAGAGAAAACATCAGAGCGGAGATGAACCTGAACAATCTACAGAGTTCTTTGATTGAAAGTAATCAGTTAGAAAAATTCAGCGTGGGAATTTTACAAAACTTCGGATCTGTTTTGATCAATTCGGTCCGTTTTGTCACGGGCAAACCTCCGATAGACTTCGAGATCAGTTCGACCAAAATTCGTCTTTTGGAACACGCCTTCACACTAGAAAGAAATCAAGCTTTTAAAGAGGCTTATCAAGCTTATGGAGAATCGTTAAAAACATTTGCCAAAGGAACCGACGAAAGTGGGTTCATCCTTTTGCATCAAGGTTTTTGTCTCGCGGTTCAAGGGGAATTTGACCACGCCCTCAAAGATTTGGAATCGGTTTTGGAAAACAATCCCGGAAGCGTATTCGCAAACGACGCAGAGATTTTAATTGCAATCGTACAAAAATCAAAACAGAGTGCTAAAGAAATCGAGGAAAATTTCGACAGTCCTGAATCCAGAGCGAGAGCCTACTTCGCAAAAGGAAATTACCCCAAGGTTTTGGAAGAGTTCGCAAAATCGGAGATGACTTCCGCTGAGATGAAGTACATCCAAGCATACTCTTTCGAAAAAACGGGAAATCAAAACGTAGCAATTACCGAATATGCAAAACTCGCCTTTTCCAATACGGATAAGGAAATCGCAATCAAAGCAAATCGTAGACTCATGATGTTGGGTCATTATTACAATGCGGGAAATGAAATCGTAAAAATCTCCGACAAGAATGCGGAAAGGCTCGGAGACACAAGCGAAGCAACAGAAATCAAAGCTTCTTCCGAAAAATTAAAGCGAACAAATGTGGAAGACAATTTATCCAATCCAGATAAAACCAGTCACACTGACGAAAAGAAAAGTCTTCTGAGTTCCGAAATTCAAGAAGTTGTTTCCAAGTCGGAAGCATTTTTAAAAAAAGCGGAAGAGGAAGCGAAATCCGAGGCTAAAAATTATATTGCAATCCAAGTCTCCGATTCCGTTCCCGTTTACGGAGACAAAATCATCATAGATGGAGACGAAACCAAACTTTTTTCGGCCCATTTCCCAATTACTCTTGCCACTTATACGATCGACTCAATCACCGTTATGAAAAATTCTATCAAGAATTCGCGTAAACTTTTATTCATTCAAAACAAGGAAAAAATCCCATTTCTAAAAGCGATCTTTGAAGATGATCAATCCATTACCTTGATCGAAAAAAATTCCAAAAAGAAAATCAGTCTGAGCTCTCCGATTCAAATCGAGTTGTCGAAATGAGAAAAATTCTAATATATATTTTATTATTTATCTTTTTAACAGCCCAACTTCAAGCACATCGGGTGATCCTAAAATCGGGAGAACAAGTTTCGGGAGATCTTAAAGAAACTGAAGGAACATCGGATTATATCATCATCACAACGGAAGGAGAAGACATCAAAATTTTCAAAAAAGATATAGCCGAATTATTTTTCGAAGAAGCGGGAAATCATCTTTGTATGCATTTTAAAGAACAACCGGAACCGAAATGTAATCTCAAACTTATCAAGCTCAACGTTAACACACTTTATTACATCGATGAAAATAACCGCTATCTCCGGACTTCCTTCAAAGATTTGGAATCGATCAGTATTGAAGAACCGTCTACGAGAATTTTAGAACAACTTTCCAAAACCCGTTTCCAAATACGGATTACTTCTAAGGACAAAAAGGAAATTCTGTCACCCATTCAAAGTGTAAAGGACGAAACGATTTCCGTTCAAAACGAGTCTGATGCAACTCCGACCCTTATTCCAAAAGAAGAAATTGTATCTTTGTTTTATAAGACTACCGAAGAAAAAAAGGATCTTCCGAAAGAAAAAGAAATCCAATCGATCACAATTCTGGATTATTTAATACCGGGTTATTATCTCAAGAGACAAGGACATACAAAAAGCGGATTTACCTTGATGGGATTAACCGCAATTTTTGCGGCAGGAAGCGTCTACGAATATATAGAGGCGAAAAATACGCAAGGGAAAAGTCCGTTATTGATTCCTCAAAGCGACGGCTCCGTTCTTTGGGCGGAACAATCAAACGGGGAATTTAATAAACATAAAAATTTAAATCAACTTTTTCTAATATCATTGGCATGTACCTATTTGTTTAACACTGCATTACTTACTTTCCCGGCCACATTTTCTTTTTTCTTTCAGGAAGTCCCTGTAAATCCGGCAAATCCAAATCTACATTCGATAGAAAAGGATCAAAAAATTGAAATGAAAATCAACATTAACTTTTAGGAAAACAAAAATGGAAACAACAAACAATTCAAAGGACGAGTTATCCGTAGAGGTCATATCGAATTCTCACGTAAATCATCTACTAAAACCGTATGTTACGATTGTAAAAACGAACGGGGAAATAAATATTTTTTCTTCAAAAAAACTTAAAGATTTATTCAATTTGAAAATCGACGAAGGAGCCAAAGTTCTTTTATTAGACTTATCAGCTACGGCTCATATCGATTCCTCGGGACTTGCGGTCCTTATCAGCACGCAAGCTAAATTGATGAAACAACTCAAAGGCGCCTTGATTGTTTATTCGATTCCAAGTTCGATTGGTAAAATTTTCGAATTAACTCGATTAGATAAACTTATCACTATGTCGATTGATTTGGACGAAGCGGTCGATAAAGCAATGACATATTGATCGGATTCGTTCGCCTAACTTTCTTAAACTCGAAGCAATTTTGAGTTTAAGAAAGATTACTACAATGAGTTTTTTATAATTCGGTCTGATAAATTATAGAATTCGTCCTCTATCTATAAGGAAATCAAAAAAGATAGCAAGAATTAGTATCCGTCTTTGATCAGGTAATCCAGATGCAATCGAATATCGGGTTCGTCGTTCGTATCTTCCAGGAAGGCGTCACTTGGAACTTTTTCATTCAAAACCTGAATCAATTCCGTATTGTTTTTAGCCAGATAAACCCCGTTGAAAACGGAATAATTTTCAATCCACAACTCCAATTTCTTACATTTAGATAATATAATACAATTATGATTCGCACGAATAAAATCCGAGAGCATCTTCCTAAAGTTAGTCAGATTGATAAATTCTTCATTCTCAATCTCATTCAAATCCAAAATATAAAGTCCAGTAAGCTCATCTAAAATCGATAAAATAACATCGCGAACGTTCATGATAGAACGATTATCGACGATCCCCGACAATTTGATCAACATCACTTTGATAGTTATTCCATGCACATTGAATGCAACAAACTCATTACTGACCTGCATTGGTACCCTCATATTTTAAATTTTACAGTTTTACACATAAGATAGAACATATAATTTCGAACATTTGCACAAATCATGGTAAGTTGTTAAGTTATACGCAAATCTCGTTCCTTCTGCTCTGATTCGAAGTCGAAATCAGACCAACTTAAATAAAGAAATAATAAGATTAAGATTTTGGACTTTTATGTATGATCAAATTACTTTACTGTCTTCAACCGACAAACTTAGTTTCTTCTACAACCCGATCCGTTTCTAAAAACATACACCTATTTCGTTTTGCACGTTCAACTTCTCTTTTATTCCCCTCCTCTTTCTTTCCGTTTTAAAATTCAAATTTTCTTCTTCATAAACTGGATTAGAACTAATGATTAGATTCATATTAATTTTGAACCTTCAAAAATAGAAAACACATTCAGTCCTTTGATTTGAGTGATCAAAGACTGGAAATGCACAACACTTTAAACTCCAGTTATATTGGAGATAGAACACAAAAATTCCCAACCCAATCGTCCTACATTCATTAAAAATCATTTCAAAGATCAAAACCAATATGTGGAAAAATTCCTTGAACCGAATGTTTTAAGACACAATTCTATAAAACCTTTCAAACTTTAAGATAACCCGAAACACTCAGCGCATTTATAGTTTATAAAATCCATTTACCTCATTCACCGCATCCTATAAAAGGAACACTTTTTTATTATTGGCTCTTCTGAATTTACAAAACCCCCTATACATTTAAGATTTTACACTTTTCTAATTTATCAATTCGAATCTATAATTGAAATTTTAATACTTCACTTTGATAATTCTGTAAAAGAAAACAATTCTTACCTCTCCGACTTCCCGATACAACAAAGTGTTTCAAAATGAAATAGAAAATTATCAAAATAGAAATGTATAAAGTTTTTATTTAAGATTGAGAAGATTTAAATGTAAGTATTTGCTACGGAACTGAGAAATAGAAAATACATTATGTTTCGAATCATTCGAGGACTAAGTGAATCAAAATCAACGAGTAGAGTAATATTCGGTAATATCGAGAAAAGATAATTTACTTAAGAGTCTGTCCAAGCAAGGCTTAATGTTAGTAATGAGCAATTTTTTAACGAGATCATTTGTCGAAACAATTGCAAAGAAATTTCTATCACAATCGAAACGAGATTTTTAAGATAGATCTCAATTTATTACAAATACATTATCAAATTACAATTTTTTCCTATAACTGAAAGGAAGAAAGATCCGTAATTTGAGTCGGTTTTCCATAGTGAAATCCTTGCAAAAAGTTTGCCCCATAATCGATTGCAATACTCTCTAGCTCCGCACTTTCAATCCCTTCAAAAACCGTTTGTTTTCCAAGGGATAAAAGAACTTGAGAAATCGCCTTCAAAATGCTTCTCTTACTTTGATTGGCATCGACACCGATGACTAAACTTTTGTCTAATTTTACGTAATCACATTCGATTTTTTCAATCCTGGAAAAATTAGAGTTTCCTATTCCAAAATCATCGATCGCGATTTGAAAACCAAAACGTTTTAAAATTGCCATTTGTTCGATGATCAAAGCTGTTTCTTCATAACGACTTTCCGTTATTTCAAGAACAACAGAATTCGGAAAGAGATTCAATTTCGAAAAGTAAGAAATTAAGTTGTCCGCAAATTCAGGATTTTTCAACTGAAATGGCGATATATTGATTGAAATTAAAGAATTGGAAGATAAAGATTCATTTTTTTGAATTTGAGATAAATCTAAAAGTGCATTTTGAATCACCCAAGCCCCAATCGAACTGATCAAACCCGATTCTTCCGCTAAAGGAATAAAAATATCCGGACTAATCATCCCTTTAACGGAATGATTCCAACGTGAAAGTGCTTCTAAGGAATGTAGATTTTTGGTTTCCGAATTCACAATCGGCTGATAATATAGAAGAAGTTCTTTTTTATGCACCGAGTTTCTGAGAGATAAATACGTTGCAATCAAATTGGAAGAGTCATTTTGATTCTGGGTCGCATACCGACTAAAAGGAGAGTCGATCACTTTTCTAAGATTCGTTTTTAAACCCTTGAGAATATTGAGAGGACTGGTATCCGTTTCGGAAGTATGAAATCCTCCGATAGAAAGCTTCAAATGAAACTCGTAATTTTCAATCTGGATCGTATTCTTCATATAAGAAATCAAACTCGAAGGGATCCAATTGATGTCCACATCTGGCTTGTTGATTTGATATGCAAAAAAAATCTGATTTGTGGAAATACGAAAACCGACGTTTTGGTTATTCGTGATAGTTAAAAATTCAGCATGTAAATCCAAGAAAACAGCTTCGTAAATCTGAGTTTCGTATTTATGAAGGAATGGATGATTGTAAATTTCAATATTAACGAGATAGAAATATGTTTTTTCCAGTTTTAAAGTACGAACTAAATCGTGTTTTAAAGAACGAAATCTTTGAATTTTGTGTTTTTCAGAATAGGATAAATTCCTTGCAGTAGATTCGATATGTACAAGTATATAGCTACCCTTTGGATTGATTTCAAAATCGACTTTGTAAATCCGGTCATTCTCCGATCGAACCATAAATTGAATGCTTCTATCATTTTTAAATCTTCGAAGCCCTGAAACATTCGAGTGCCTATTGCCATAATCGATAAATCTTTCGACCGCCTTCTTGAGCTTTAAATCCGAATTCAATAAGGAATTGTAGCTCGGTTCTGAATAGAGTTGTTTCCCTTCAAAATTATACAGCGAATAACTAAATATATCCGGTGAATGAATTTTATTTTCAATAAAAAGATCGCTGTATTCAGAAATCATAGACTCATTGTATCGTAGAAATTCATTTTTTCTTTTCATCTTATAATCTAAAGTTCAAAAGAAATTCGATTCAATTTACAATAATCAGGATGAATTCTCAATTCTAAGCATAAAAATCCGGGAACTCAGGTCTCTATTGAAAAAATTGTAGAGTAAAGTCTTTTACAAAAACAAAAATGAGTAATTTCCGTATTATGATCGAAAATGAGAGATATCTTTTTGAATAGTCACATCAAACCAAGACTATAAATCACCAAACAAAACGATATCCCACTCCCCTATTTCTAAATCTACTTTTACAAACTCACTTGGAAATGATTTTTTAAACAAACTGAAAAAGTTTCCAACCGCAAACAGGAATAAAATCTTCCTTTCATCCCCAACTTCATAAATCCTTAGCTCTGTTCCTTTTAATTTTATACTACTTACAAATTAACAGGCGCTTTCATAGCTTGACTTGCATTCATATCCAACTCGTTTTCATCAACAAACAAATTTTTAATTTTATATCGGTTATATAAAAATTTAATCTTAGATTTCTATGAATTCTATATGAATCATACTTATCAAAATATAAAATAGCATAATTTAATTCTTTAATTCGACATTATTTTGAACATCTTTCAACAGAGTTACTACAAACTAAGAGAGAGACTTTTTAAATTCCAATTAACGTTGTAGCGTTAGATACAATATATTAATTGATTTTTATTCTAATTTCCGATTAATGTTTCAAAAAACTTTTAATAACTTTTCAAAAAATAAAAATCATATTTTGATCGCACTGTTTGCTGTTTGAGTATTAATCTAAAAATAAGTTATAATTTATTACAATAAACATTTTCTATATTATAAAGAGACTCATATAAAGTTAATTCAATGATAAATCCTCAAACATTTTACACACAAAAGGGAATATTCTTAATCGGAAGAAATCTTTACCTATAAAGTTGTTAGTCAAAATAAAAGTATTAACGAATATTCAAAATTTCTTTTACAATTTAAATGTCATTTCCACATTCGTATATAAAATGATTCGTTTAAATTGAATTTGAATAGACCAAATTACATTCAATTTAAAAATGAATCTATTGATTGAAATATAGTGAGTTCATCAAACTTTAATTAGAGACGTGTTTTTGTTTTCTAAACAAATAAATTAAAGAGACCAAAAAGCGGATAATGGATTATGATGAATATTTTAGATTCGATGCTAAATAAAGAAATCTTATTGAGTTTAATAAGATTTGGAGCCGGCTTTGCTTTAGTTTTAGGAATTGGAAGTTGGATTCGGGCAAAAAAACAAATAGATTATCTGATTTCATCAGTCTTAATTCTTACCGCGATTTTTCAGTTTGTGGACGAATTCAGCTTGAATATGATCTCCCAAACTTGGTTACGAAAATCTCTCTTTTTAATTGATATCGTAGCTTTAGCCGCCAGTGGAACTCTTGTATTTTTAATTTCAACGATGAGTTTCAAAAAGTATTCGAAACTTCCTTTGATTTATTACTCAAATCTTTTAGGTCCGTTTATCCTTAGTCTTCCGATCCTTACTTTTTACGAACAAGAAGGTAGTAAAGAACTCCAATTTTTTCTTTTTGCAGCGGATTTATACGTTTTCGTTTACTTTGTAATTGCAATTGCAAACGTCTTTATCGACAAGAAATACGAATCTTCCACGGTCAACTTTAGAAAGATTCTTATCTTAGTCGTTTTGATATCCCTATGTATTCCCCTGGAAATCCTCGGAATTATGTTTGAAAATAAATCCTTAATACTTCTTTCCAGCGTACATACAACATTTACGGTTATTTTTTATTATTTCCTTACCTTAATTCATCCCAATTTACTGGATTTTTTCTTCTTAGAACCCGGAAAAAACTTCGTTAAACGTTCTCTTCTACATGACGTGGACATCAACGCTCTTGAAAAAAAACTGGTCCACATCATTAAAGAGGAAAGAATTTACTTGGACGAAGACATTCGCCTCCCAGATGTTTCCGAAGAACTTGGAATCTCCGTACACCAACTTTCTTTCTTCTTGAATAATCATCTTGGCATGAATTTTAACAATTACATCAATCGATTTCGCGTCGAGGAAGCAAAATCAATGCTCATCAATGACCCGTCTCGCTCCGTCGTTTCCGTTGGAATCGCGGTCGGTTTCAATTCGAATTCCTCTTTTTATAAGGCCTTTCTTAAAGAGACCGGAATGTCTCCGAAACAATTCCGAGAAACTCAAACAAAGGTGATTCACTTCCAATCTTCGCCGACGACAGATGTTCCTTCAGAAACCAAACTTTATCTATGATTAAATCGAGTTTAAAACCGGGCATTTTCGGGCGAAATTCCCATGAGCCATTCGCAATTCCATTTCAGATTAAAATAAATTCCAAAATAGAATATCTGATATTTATAATTTTCTTGTTTTCAAATTATATTTACCGATGACTTCGTTCAAAAACGAAAGTTATAATGGAATAAATGGAAATAAAACGTCTCTACGGAACTCAGTTGCCGCAAAAATTCCATAAAATTACAACTCAGCGTTTGCAAAAATTTTTTCGTTTCAGGAATCAATTCAAATGTTAAATACAAATACCTTATTCGATATCATATTCTCAGAAATTAATTTATTTTACGCTCACGCAGCCGGGGTCGGAACGGGAATCGTAATGGCTATCACCAAACTCTACGCCGGGAGAAGGGACGAATTCAGCAAAGCATATGGTACAATTCTTTTGAGTGTAAGCATCTTCCTGATGACTAACAATAAAGTAATTTTTCCGCAAGAAACCGATCCAAGATTGACGAAAGACCCCATGTTTCTAGGAGCTTACTTCGGTTTAGTTCTTTATGCCTCGGCTGCGGTTTTAATTTGTATAATGTTCATTCTTGATGGTTTGGAGAATCCTTGGTATTACTGCAAAAGACTGACCGCCATCATCCCAATTACAATGGTAGGTGTGTTTTTTTTATCGGGTACGATTTACATTTGTCTTTGTGATTCGGCAACAATTCTAATTACACTTTACGCATCCGGATGGGCCATCTTCAAAATTCATTCTTCCAAAAAAGCAAATGTATTTTTTAACTTTCCGTTTATCACACTCGTTATCACTTCTTCATTGATTTTGGATTTGGTCGGAACCTTGACGAGTTCTACAAAAATGCTTATGTTCTCAGAACTCATTCCCGGGTTTATGATTGCTTATATTACCTTAATCGAACGTTTCTTCCCTGTTCTTTTCAGTAAAGCTTACGGTGATAATAAAGCACCCGCAGATAACCAAGCCTTTTCGGATTTTCCGATGGATAATAATTTAATCGAATCCGAAGAGGATCAGGCAGAATCTACTAGAAATATTTTGGAAGGTGTGGAATTAGATAAGATCGAAGAAAGAATCAATTCCTTTCTCCAAGTGAGAGGTTACGCGGATGAAGAACTTCGTTTGCCGGATTTTGCTTCTTATCTCGGACTTTCCACACACCAAGCCTCTTATTATCTCAATAAACACATGTCCATGAAATTCGCGGATTTTTTGAACATGAATCGGATCGAGGATGTAAAACGGAACCTTCGCGATAAGTCACACATGAACTTATTACAAGTTGCGTTAGAATGCGGTTTTAATTCGGCATCTTCGTTTCACAGAGCTTGTGTAAAATTTACAGGAAAATCTCCGAGAGAATTCAGAAAACAACTCATCAATTCCCAAAATTAAAATCCCGTTTTTTTCTAAAATAGAAGAATGAAATTCTTTTCAATCTCGGCAAAGTAAAAGGATTAAGTTTTCAATCACAATAAATACAAAGCTACCTGTGGTATCGAATTTTGCGGCAATTCTTTTTATCTTTTTCATGCCCTGGACCTTTGTTCGGGAAGCATGCCATGAAAGTTAATCAGGCACCAAATTATATTATAAAAACTGATTATTTAAGCTAGCAACTTTCAGAATAGCCACAATAAAAAGATAAATTTTCAATCTGATTTTTAAGATAAGAGTAAGGTCCTAACTTTTTATCTTCAAGATGAGCTTGTTTTTATAAGAATTTTTCAATTTAGAAGAGCTTTAAATGGAACTAGAATTTTCATAAAAGTTTATTTCTTTAGAAAAAAAAAATTTAAAGAAATGATAAAGCCGCAATGTCAAGATAAAGACACATTTATAACATAAATAGAATGCCTATCTGACATAGGGGAAACTGATTGTCAATTTTTTAGTTTACTAATACTACCCCTTCCAAGACATGGCTAATAGAATCATTTCTTAAGGAACGCTCAAGACAACTTGTTCTTTGATTCAAATGATTCAAGTTATAGAAGAACTATTCATATTCACATGATTTCATTGCATTTTAGAAAAATTTGCATTTTACAAATAATCGAATTGATATATCGAAATTTTGTAATTCTAAATCGATTCTTAAATTATATATTTCACTCTTTGCAAATTAGCAAAATAAAACGAAAACATATCTCTGCATTAATAAAAAAGATAAATAACAATCAAAGTAGAAAGAAAACGAGACCAAATCAGAGGTTCTCGATTTGAAAATTCAAATCCTACAACATTAAAGAGCTCATCGTTCATGAATACACTCATCCAGAATTTCCTAAACTACATTTATAATTTGAAAATCTTACCGGATTTCGAAGGACAAATCTTTTTAAAAAAATTCGCCCCACAAAGGTTAATTGAAAAAAACATCTTTTTCACGTTTGTATTTTTCTTCGTCGTTTATTTAGCGATCTGGAATCAGACAATCCCAGAAATAACGACTTCCGCAGACCTATCTAAATTTAAATTGATCTCTCTGATCTGTGGAATCTCGGTTTATTCTTTTCTACTACTTCGGCTTGTCATACTGACGATTCTTGGAATTCAAGTATCCTACCAAATTATTCTTAGAAACGCGGCATTTGCGATCGTTCTCTCTTTTTTATTTCTAATGTACTTTGAAAAATCCTTTTCCATGGTAATTACAGGGGAACTTTTTTGTTTCGGAGTTTGCGCTTTCACCGTTTTAGAATCGGGCTATTTGATCCATTTCCGAAATTTCAAAAAAGAATATTATTCCTTACTGCCAATCCTTGGGGGAATTGGGTTTGGAGCTTTGTTAAATCTAATTGGAACCTTGTTTTATAACGTTTATTGGAATAACATTTCATATTATACTTACATGTTTTCCATTTTTATTCTCTACCTTTTAAAAAGAAAAATAAAAATCCAGAATGAAACGGACGTGCAAAAGCCGATTCTAAACCTGGAAATTCAAGAAGTCATAGAACAAACAAACCCAAAATCGGAAATGGAAGTTTTCGAATCTAGTGAATATACAGCGGAAGAAAAAAATCTTCTCAAAGAAGACGACCTAAAACGTGCAGAAGATAGAATCAAAGGTTTTATTCAAGAAAAACTTTATGCAGATGATAGCATTCGCTTAATTGACCTTTCAGCTTATTTGGGAATTAGCCTACACCAAGCTTCCTTTTACCTAAACAATTATAAGAACATAGGTTTTTCGGATTTCATCAATCAAAATAGAATAAACGACGCAATTCGACTTCTCGTGGAAAAGCAACATATGAATTTATTGGATATCGCTTTCGAATGCGGATTTAATTCTTATACGTCTTTTCACAGAGCTTGCAAAAAATGGACCGGCTACTCTCCAAAAGGACTCAGAACAAATACTTTTTTAACAGACGGATCTAAGAACGAGCATTTGAATGCGCCTATAAATTCTCAAAAAGTCGAAGCATTGAGTAATAATTTCAAGTCGAATGGCTAGGATACAAAATAACTTTCCAACATGATTGAAAAAATTCTCGAAAAAACGATGCGTTTATTTCTTTCCGCGGGTTTTGCTAAAACAAACACCGATGAAATCGCAAAACACATAGGAATCAGTAAACGAACCCTTTATCGTTATTACGATGCGAAGGAAAAATTGATCAACGCCGTATTCAATTTTTTGAAAGAAAGAATTACGACTCAACACGAAGCGATCATCAAAGACAAATCCAAAAATCCTAGAGAAAAACTTAACGAGATTCTACTCATCATCACTGAACTCGGCTCCAAAATGGGAAAACCATTTATAAACGACATACAAAACTTACGCCCCGATCTTTTTATGATGATGAAGGAATTTCGCAAAGAAAGACTTAAAAGACTAGCAGACATAATAAAAGAAGGACAAGATAGCGGAATTTTTCGAAAAGAACTCAATCGAGAACTAACAATCGACACGCTCATTGCCGCTTTGGACGGAGTCGTCAACCCAAAGTATTTATCAGAAACCACCTTTTCCATTTCGAGTGCTTTTGATACGGTTTTTAATATTTTTATACATGGGATTGAAAACGAAAAAGGCAACTCACAACTTAAGAATCTGATTTCACATTCTCATCCTGATACGGATAATCACATTCTTTTTTTTCAAATCATGGATTTCGATACAGAGCAAGAAATCTCATCTAATAGGGTCATCGATTTTCAAAGCATAAGAGGCAAAAAAAAATCTACTTGGCTAACAAATACAAATTAACCAAATAGACTCAGTGCTTTGTTTATGGAGATATAGGAGCTAATTAGCCGAGCAGTTGTTATACGTCCGCCAAAATCTTTTCCGTCTATCATAGCAAAATTTTAAGTCTGAATCCCCCCTAGTTATAATCTGAACTCAAGAATCCAAAAGATGCGAATGCTTCATCATCTTTCTTAAAAATTTATCCGGAAGTGATAGCGAGCATACGTGAGAGGGGGTTTTATTTTGAATTTTTAGAAAAATAGTTTTATTGAAAAATCATTTGAAATCAAACTTTAAGGCCATTGTATTGAAATAGAAAATAAATCCAGTAACTCACTTTTCCTGATCAGCATCAAGTAAAGCTTTTTATTTCAACTCTCTAAATTTTAAAACAATCTATGAATGAACATACTTCAAACAAATACGAATCTTTTTGAATCAAACAAACACAGAAAAGAGAAAAGATTTTATATGGGCATTTGAATAAGTATAAAAGAAGAAATTTATTTTTTGAAAATGAAAAAGATTTTAAAATTATCTATCTGGCTCGTTATTACGAACGAAACCAGATAGACGAGTGTAATAGAGTGAGTTCCCTTCTACAAGAAACATCATAACTTATTCTCTTAAAGAGTTCTCTTCAGAATATAAGATGAATAAAATTATATTGAATCACGAAATAGCTTTCTGATTTTAGAATTCAAACTCCTGAATTAAAGAATCTAATTCCAAAGCTTCTTTGAGCTCGTCAAAATCCGTCACCGGTTTGACCTCTCTCAGTTTATTATAATTCATAATCCAGTTATAAATCTTTTGATCTGCCGTCATGATAAAATATCGAGTAAACCTTTCGGAGATTATATGTAAAATTCCTGTAAAAGCCCGCACAAATTCCGAATTGAGATTAGTCACTCTTCTGATGTCCAATATCAACATTCCCTCCATCTCATAAAAGATAGAACTGAGTTTAGCCGGAATTCCCCTTAGAGTTTCATGATTGACCATGCCTGCAAATTCGATTACTAAAAGTTTATAACGAATCGTATTGACCTGTAGTTCCTTTAATTCGTGTTCGATTGTTACAGTCTGATTCATTCTTGGCCCCCAAAACACAAAGAGATTTTTTTAAAAGTATCTTTGTGTTTATAAGGAGTATATTTGAATCGTTTACGAAATGCTTTTCAGCTTATAGTATGAGGTGCAAAATTAAAATTGCAAACTTACCAAATTTTAATTTTCCTCAGATATGAGAAAACCAAGAAACTATTTCGTGAAAATCAATTAGAAATTCAAACTAAGTTTAAAATCGTTTCCGCATAAACGATTTCTTCCGCAGGCTCCATTAAATAATACCCTTGTGAATAGTCTATATCCAAAGATTTCACCGCCTCCAACTCCTCTTCTTTGGATACGAACTCGGCGACTACCTTAGCACCAATTGTATGAGCCATTTCCGTTATCGCGGCAGCCAATCGATATGAAGTTTGATTTTCATGAATTCCTTGTATAAATTTGCCGTCTATTTTGATAAAATCCGGTTGAATTTCCATCAGTCTTTCAAAGTTGGAACGCTCCACCCCGAAATCATCAATCGCAATTTTACAACCGATTTCTTTCAATTCTTGAAGAGAACGAGTAGAATTGGAAGACCCATTCCAACGATCGTTTTCTAGAATTTCAAAAATCACCCGATCCGGAGATATTCTGTAATGCAAAAGTCGATTCATCACCCAAAGTGGAAACCCTTTCTTATCCAAATCGGATTCGGAAATATTAATGGAAAAAGAATATTCGGAATGTTTCGAAAAATATTTAAACGTTTTTTCAACCATTAAAGGAGTGAGTAATCGAATCAGCCCCGTAGATTTTGCGATTGGAATAAACATCGCGGGATTATAAATCTGCCCGCCTTCTATAATTCTCGCTAAACATTCGTATTTCGTAATTCTTTTCAGCTTGTTATCGTAAATCCCCTGGAAGTAAGGAATAACATTCCCCGCATTCAAAGCTTCGTTGAATTTCCTACCCAATTTAAGATTTGCATAGATTCGGTCCACCTTGTTGGTCGCTTCCGAATAAGATACATATTCAACGGAAGAATCATTACTCGCAGTCATCATTGCAAGTCTTGCCTTGTCATATACGTCCGATTGGTCCGATGAGACTCCGATCGAAATTTTAACCTGAAAAGAAATCCCATCCACTTCGATGCATTCGGATCTGAGAAAGATACGAACGGCACTAAGTAAAGAATAGAAGCGATCCTCTTCAATTTTCGCCAGAATCGCAATCATGTTGTCGTAAATATGAAAAATTTCTCCGTTGTAACCTCTTATAAAACAATTAAGGACGGATAAGAATTCGGATAACATTTTACGATATGTTTCGATCCCGAAATTTTCAGCGATGGAACTAAAAGACTCTATTCGAATGAGAGCAAGACTGGAACTTTCGTTTTCAATCAGTCTTTGATCAATTCTTCGTTTTAAATTTTCGAAATTCGGAAACAAGGTCTCGCGATTGAACAGATACGTTTCTTCCAATTTAGAACTGAGTTCGGCCACCTTTCGATTTTGAAAGTAAGCTTTTACCGCCTCGGAAATGGTCAATATCAAATCCTCGGAATCCCAGGGTTTTGAAAGATATCGATAAAGATTTGCTTTATTCAGAGCATTTCCAAGGGTTTTTGCAGAAGCATAACCCGTAAGCATTACTTTATAGATTTGAGGATACTCTTGATGAATTTGAATCAGTAGTTCGTCTCCTCTTTTTTCACGTAACACTTGATCACAAATGACCAAAGGAACGTCGATTTGTTCGGATTTACATCTCTCCAAAATTTCCATGGCAGAATCTGCATCTTCCGCGATTTCTATTTCGAACCGGCTTCCAAAGCTGAGTTGAATTGCACACTTGATACTCTTCAATATGACAACTTCATCGTCTATTACCAATATAACCGGCTTGATATTCAAATTTGTATTTTGAATGAATTCGTCATTTCCCATCGTAGTTCATCTTTATTTTAAATTTCATTCTCTCTAGTTCTTAAAAAAGATCCAACAATTCTAACCTCAAAACAGATACTTCCCTTAAGAAGAATCAATTTATCTCCGTTATTACCAGACCTAATTGCGCAATTATTATGATGCAGAAGTTTCCATCAACTAACATTGAATTTAAAAATTCTTTTTCTATCAATTGTGCGTTAAAAACTTTGGTTATTTTTTATTTTGGATCTAAAATTAAAAGGAAATTTGAGGTCTTAATTTTTGTAGAGTTATAATCTGAATTGAGAATATCGATTTACGAAAGATTCAAAACGAATTTAAAATTCTGATACAATTTAATTTTTCAAATCTGAATGGGAAAATACTTTCGGATCAAAAGCACAAACTCGGTTTCTACCCGAAGATTTTGCTCGATACAACGCCTGATCTGCATTTACAAAGGCTTCCTCCAAATCCAACATGCCTTGTGAAACTCCAATACTCAACGTTACCGGATTTCCATCGTCTAAACGAACTTGGTTTTCCACCTCTTTGCGCAGATCTTCGGCGATGTCGGTAGAAGCTTTCTGACCGGCTCCAAATAAAAAGATAGCAAACTCCTCCCCACCCCAACGACAAACCGCATCAGTTTGGCGAATCGAACGACTAAGCACTTGAGCGACTTTTATTAACGTTTTATCTCCGGTATCATGTCCGAACTTATCGTTCACCTGTTTGAAATGATCGATATCCACCAGCAAAATCGTCCAGTCCTTTCCGTGCCGATTTCCAATGGCAAGGGACCTCTGGGTCAATTTTAAGAAGCCCCTCCGATTCCAGATTCCAGTCAATGGATCTGTGTGAATCAATTTGGACACTTGATTCATCGAAGAACGCAACTTGACATACAGTATGAGCACAATGAAAAACGTAAACACAAGCACCCAAAAAGGAAGAAGATTCTTTATTATATAAATAATATATTCAAATATCTTAATTTCATGAACGAGCCAAATTTCTTCATCCTTAATTTTGTTTCCAACCCAGAAACTTCCTTTTTCGACGAAAAACGAGTCTTGCGGTTCCATAATCATGGAAATCACCGAAAGAGGGAGCCTGGTATCTAACTTAAAAGTTCCGGATTTCGCTATGATTTTTCCATTTTCATCAATGAGCATACTTTCGCCGATACAATCTCCGCTTTCCAAAATTCTTTGCATCGCGTCCAAACCTATATCGATCGAAGCGACGCCGATGAATTTCTCATTTACGTAAACGGGTTCGGAAATCGTAATCATCAGCCCTTTTCCTGCAAGGTCATCGTAAAGATCGGTTATAATTTGACGTCCGGTCGGATTGATTTGAGGGGCCGCCTGAGTCCAATACGGACCCGAATAAAGGTCATCGGTAAAATAATAATTTTCATCCTTAAATTTCGGAGTAATATAAAGGAACTTTTGTTTAGATAAATAGTAAGCCCAGACAACTTCGCTTTGTTTTTCCGTCAAAGACTCGAATTGTCCTCTTAAATTCAGAGCGGCCTCAATTTCTTTGAGAAGAGAAGGATTCAATTTATAAACCGAACCAATTGCGGTAAGAGTTCCCGAATCAGCTCCTTCCTTATTTTCCCGACTGATATGGGGAATTCCAAACCTGTTTATATTTGGATAATTTTTGAATTTTTTAACGAGACTTGGATTTGCAGATGTATCTTCGTAAAAGGTTAAGTAATCCGAAATCGATAACCCAAGTGCTCTCGTTTGTGAACCGACCCTACGAATATAATCCTTCATCACGCGGGTTCTCATACCGACGACTCGGTCAATTTCTTTTTTCATTCTCAGATTTTCATAAACAAGAAAAAATAACAGCAAAACAAAAATGATTGCTAAGAGCGAAAAGAGTATCCTCTTCTTGATTTTTACGTTTTCAACTTGTGCATTAGTGTAAGTTTTGAATTGCAACTTGATCACCTCAATACCATGGATGGATAATAGCGCTTTAATAGATCGATAATACAAGTTCTATCGAAAAAGATATCCAAATTCTTTTTCATCATTTACCAAAATAAAACTTGAGAATCCATATTGTAAAACGTAGTCGATCTGAGCTTTTTAATTCAGTTTCTGAGTACAGAATGGAAAAAATACGAACATTTGACAAAAACAGTTTCTTTTGCTATTCAAAAAATATAATTTAGTAGAAGGACGTACTGCTTATATAAGTGTACCGCACACACAAAAAGTTATTTCGTAACAAAAGTAATTTTATGTGGTATTTATAACATCTTAAAAATCATCGAACCACTATAATAGAAATAATTTCACTTTATAATAAGAGAAGATTAGACTATAAACCTTGGTAAGAGCGTTCCTTTTATAAGGACAAATATACACAGTAGAAGAATACTCAATTTTTTCTACTGATCCGCACCATAAATTTTGAAATCAATCCACGTTTCGTTTAGACGTAGAACAACCCCTGGAGCATTTGTTATATAATTTTCAATAATAACCTTCCTAGTTCAATATAATGTTTTGTTTGGAAATATTAATATACAAAGAGATACAAAAGTTATTCTTCAATTGATCTATTGAAAAACATATATTGAGCGGAAAGATTCTCCAAATTCAGAATCAAACCGCTACTTTGCGAACCGACCCGAAAGACCTAAACTTTAAGTCGCTTTTTTCAGGTATTAGAGGGACTCCAGTTTCTTTTTTACCAACTCGTTTATAGCCTGAAACTGTTCGAGAGTCATTTTGTTTTGCCCGCCTACCGGAGAATCCTCGATTTCACTGTGATTGTGCACATAAGGAACATTCAATTTTTGTAAATCACTTGGAGTGATATAAATCGTTTTATTCCCTTTTGTTACGGATAAATAATCGGAATCGTTGATTTTTTTAGTATGATTTTGATTGTTTTCCAATTCTATGTGACCCTCACAATGACAGGTAAACGTCATATCTCCGTAGACCGAAGTATAAAATTTCGTTCCTCTCACTCCCGCAGTTGTCGTCGGCGTATGAAGACTCATTTTCTCTCCTTTCACTAACTTGTTCGTTAAGATCCAAGAACTTCCTTTGTCTTGAAAAAAGGTTTTTTCATCACCCTCTTCCTTTACTTGAAATCGGGAATCCGATTGAATTTCAATCAAGTAGGAATTCCCGCTGAAAACAAGCGAAGCTACTGACTTAGCTCCCGTTATGACTATATCTCCGTTTAAAATTTCCTGAGAAACGGTCGCTTTTAAATTTTGCTCTCCTCTTTGAACGGAAACTTCTCCTTTTATAAACGCAATCACTCCCTTTGTTCGATTCGGTTGATTTTTACCACAATAAGAGCCTAACCCGCTTATACAGACGACAATCAGTATCATCGATATCTTTTTCATAAATTCTCCAATCCAAGAAATTCTAATTTGAAACGAGTCCATGGACGTTTCCGGATTCCAAAAAGGCAAACGAAATATTTTAGGTATATTTTTAAATTTAGAATACATACCGATCTTCTATATTGATAGTTTATCTATGTGACAACTTGCCTGCAAGATAACTTGTTGGTACATAGGCTCCTATCAAATCTAGTACGGTAAACCATACCGGCGATGGTAGCATTATAATATTTGCGATGCCTCCTGCTAAGAAAAGAATACCTACCACTAAAGCAAACTTAATCTTATGATTTTTACTGACCATTGCAGTTAGAAACGCTCCTGCAAATGTTCCAAGAGCGTGAGCTAAAAAGGGCAAAATAAAATGTCTAGGCTGGAATAAATGCATGGATGCTTTCAGCCCTTCCATTGTAGTCACATCGGCCCCATCCGGCGGAGGTATAATATGACCGCTGATCATGATGATGCCCATGTTTACAATACTACCGAAAACCGCACCTGCAATAACCGCTATTACATTTTGAATGATTGGATTCATATTCTATTGTCCTAATTTTGTTTTTTGATCAACGATTTGTCCCAAAACTCAATCTTTGCCGAAGTTTAAATTTGGATTTCCATATAATTTCAACAGCGACGTACGGCAAGAATAGTTTTTAACTTTTCAGTGCGGATTCTGTAAACTTTTTAAAAACAATGATAGAGCTTGTAAGATAAAGGGATGAGAGATAATTTTCAGATTTTCTTTCCCAACGAATTAAAATGGTTCTGAATCGATTGTACCAACTGTTAGTTCTTTCAACTACCCAGCATCTCGGCTTTCCTTTATATTTACCGATGAGAGAGGTTTCTCACTTTTTTTCCGAATATGAAATCGAATGCCTCTACTTTTGATTAATGCTTTTATATCTTTGAAATCATAACCTTTATCTAAACATAAATTTTTCGGTTTTTTCCCGAAAATATTAGAATTGAATTCAACGTATCTTTTACGTTGTGCTTGTCATGAACATTCGCTCCACTCAACGTAATTGCCAGAGGAATCCCATTTCCATCTGTAAGAAGATGCCGCTTAACTTAAGCCCATATTTAGCACAATCCGTAGGTTTTTTCCCGTCAAACTCCCCCTTTGATAGCTTTAACCATCGTGGAATCCATTGAGGCCCAATCCCAAGCTATTTTATTTTCCACATCATAATATTTTAAAATGAACTTATAGATCTTTTTGAATACTCCTGCACGTTCCCATTCTTGAAATCTTCTATGACAAGTTTGACCCGATCCAAAGTCATTTGGAATTGCACGCTACTGACATCCTGTTTTCATTCGATACATTATCCGGCCATTACTACTCTTGCTGATACACGATGCCGACCTCCTTTCGGGTTCGGCTTATCTTTAGGGATCAATGGCGATATCTTTTTCCAAAGAACATCTGGAATCTCTGAATAATATTTGTCCATTTCACAGATATATTTTTACACTTTAAGAGTACAAGCAGTTTTGAGACCGGTTCTAAGTCTTCGATGGGGAAAGCTCTTTCGTATCTTGCCGGTTAGTGGGAAAAGTTTTTTATTTTCTTGAATCATGCTTGAGTTGCAACTTGATACGAATCTCGTCGAGAACGATATTCGTCCTTTTGTGATCGGTAGAAAAAATTGGCTCTTCTCCGATTATCCAGAAGGGACTTCTGCCAGCAGGGTTTTATTCGTTAATTCAGTGTGCCAAACTCTCGGGAATCGATCCCTATGATTCATTAGGCGATTATTTTTAGCGAGGTTTGGTTACACGATTTCTAATAAGAGTTTATCCAGCGGTTGGTAAAACGCTCCCATGCCATCAACCATGTTCGTTTCCAGTGCCATCGTGCGCATTTCGGCTGAAGAATATTTGCAGGTGTGTGTCATCAAAGTCTCATCGCCTTCAGTTATGAAGGTTCGCGCCTCTACCATAGCGTTCGGGTCTTCTTCAGCATTCGAATTGAAAGTCGACATGTCCATGGCATAATTCTCGGTATTAACTACTTTTTCAGGTACAATCACTTCCCGAAATTTCCCATAAATCCCAAACCTATTTCCCTTTGCATCCGCATAAACAAATAGGTATTTACCCCCAACTTTAAGATCAACCTCGCAAGTATCAAGCACCATACCTTCAGGACCCATTAGCCATCGGCGCATCAATTCGGGTTTAGTGTGACAGTCGAATACCAATTCACGACGTGCGGCAAAATAGCGCGTGAATACAATTTCGGTTTCACCTCTAAGTTCTATTTTTACTTCTTTTTGATTCGTTTTCATTTTTGTTGATCTCCTTGAGTTTGTATTGTTTGTAATTCTACAAGCAGCGCATCAAGTGCCTGGTACCGTTTTTCCCACATCTGACGGTATTTCTCAATCCAATCGGCGGCTTTTTTAAGCGGCGTGGTCTCAAGTCGACGCGGTCGCTCTTGTGCTCGGATAGTTGTCGAAATGAGGCCTGCCTGCTCAAGAACTTTAAGGTGCCGAGAGATTGCGGGTTGACTCATTTTGAAAGGTTTGGCCAACTCCATGACTGTCATTTCGCCTTTCGCAAGGCGCATGAGGATGGCGCGACGGGTGGAGTCAGCGAGTGCCGCAAAGGTGACGTCAAGATTATGCATGTATATATTTATATAATCATATAGCTATATAAATAATGTGTCAATAATTTTACTTATCTTTAGTTGTCATTCAAATGGAATATGAAGAAAATTATGCGCCTCTAAGGCTTATGCCTTTTTCGGTAATTCTGTCTATATTTGTGATCGAACGACCCATTAACGGAAATTTTGCAGGTATAGAGTAATTTTGGGCGGTTATGGGTTGGTTGCCCGGTCTTCCTTCTTTATTACCGGGAGGTGCAATAACTATTTCAGACTATAAGATTTACAAACTGCGTGCGCGAATGCTCGGTTGGTTTTTTGTTCAATCATGGTGGAGTTTTCGCATGTGAACGCGCTCTGTTCCTATGTCAATCTGCACTTGTTCTTGGTGTGATGAAAAAGTTACTCGCGATGTGTTTTGGGAAAAATAGTCGTCGTATCAATTACGGTTAACTATCTGCTTTGAAACTGCATTTTACATATACAAACTCGTATTATTACAAAATGTCGTCAAGTTTTGATTGTTTAATTTTCTGACTCTTTTTTAATAAGAGTATATCCCAAAATCTTAAAAGAAATCAGTTTACAATCATTCGCAAGTTCGCAATAAAATATAGAAGTTCCCACAAATTACGTCCCTTTGGTAGCTTTCGAACATATTTTATAACTGTTAAGTTCTCGTCGAGGCTCCTATATTCCAAGGCTTTAGACAGGCCCTAAATTAAAACTTTCCAGTTTTTTTATACTTTGATATTTTCGTTTAAATCAACACAATATCTGAATACTATTTTAAAGATGAAACTCGACAAAAAGGAGAAAAAACATGGCGGTATCAAAGAAGAAAAGCAGTCCGACAAATCCAAAATCAGGCGGAACGAAAATCGAATACATGAGCGCCCCCTCTCACAGCATCACGCCCTTTCTCATGTTCAACGCGAACACCGAAGAAGTAGCAAAATTCTATGTATCAATATTCAAGAAATCCAAAATACTCACTGCAAACTCAATGCAGGCCGACTTTATTCTGAACGGCCAAAAGTTTTTTGCCTACAATGGCGGCCCTGATTTTCAGTTCAGTTGGGGTGTCTCATTCATGATCAGTGTAGACACGCAAAAAGAAATCGATTATTACTGGAACGCTCTTCTCGCAGGGGGCGGTAAAGAAAGTATGTGCGGTTGGCTTCGGGACAAATATGGTATGTGGTGGCAGGTGACCCCTAAAATTCTTTTGCAACTTGTGACTCATAAAGATCGAGCAAAGGCCGAACGCGCTACTCAGGCTATGCTCAAAATGCAGAAGATTGATATCGCGACGCTTAAGTCCGCGGCTGAGTAAAACACATACCGCAGTAACAAAAATCATAATCTGCATTTTACATAAATTGTGAGTTTGAGACTAAATGAAATAAAATTAATAATACATTAGCTTACGTATACATGCTATTTCGAAATTTATCGGACCTTGTTTTGCTCTAATATTCCGTTGCAAGGCCTGATCTGAATTGCTTAAAATTATAATTGAATAAAATATATCTACAAACACAAAGCCACAACAATGAAGGCTTCAACTTTTCTTTTGAAGAAAAGTTTTATGAGACTTCGATCCTCATTTTAGTTTTATTTTCTGTTTTGAATTTTATTTTTACATTTCTCCTTTGGAAAAGAAAATAATCCCCTTCTTAATTATCAAAGACTATTGAAGCAACTCCCCAAAATATACAAATGATTCCAATTAATCTCATAAATATTAAATAATGCTCAGGCTTTACAAGCGATCTCATTTTTTTTCGACGTATAAATACCTTAAATCAATTTTCTTTAAAATAATTAGCAATGGCTTACATTATCTTCACTGAGAAAGAATAGCTCTTTTCAGATGCTCATACCACGTAAAGGAATCCTTAAGATGCTTCTTCGCCTTCCGTATATTCTGATTAGTTTTTAATGTTCGATATTTAAATATTTTTCGAATACTCTCTAATTTCAAAGTTTTTGGTTCTCCATAAGTTTCAAAACTTTCATTTTGAATTTTCTTGAATAATTTAAAATCCTGCAAAAAATATCGTAATCTGCTATTCCATTCTTTTTGTATAAAATATTGCATTTCGTAATCAACTATCGGCAAAGTATCGAAACTGGATAAATAATGGCTTAAAATATCCGTTCGAACAAAGTCAATATCGCCCTTTGATTCATATTCTCGCAACTCATCCATGCCTGGCATTATCTCCAATGCAAGAGTGTTATCGTATTCATAAATTAATTTTTGAATATTTTCTCTTGGTAAATATTTAGCATTAATTTGATTAACAGTAATACTATGGTAAATCATAAATATTTGAGATTTGATTTTCTCTGCCAATTCAATGGTAGTTTCATAAAAAAAAATTGAAATATCATTAACAAAATCATCACTACCCATTAATCCTTTAATAGAATCTTCCAATTTGATAAAATTCGTATCTTTAATATAAATATACTTAGGAACATCAAGCTTCATTGCAAATATCCACTCCTTAGGAAAACTCAGAGTCTTTGTATTTGAAGAAATGAAGTTAGATCTATCAGCGACAAATAGAATAAAATCGGCCTTTTTCATCCCCTGTTGATAGGCAAATAAAGACATATTATTTTCATTTGTAACAACATCCGCTCCAAGAGATCCTATAAGCTCAGAAATACTTTCATTACCTCTAATTAGGTTTAGATTCGAAGCATAAATAATAAATATTCGTGGTTTAAAGTACATAGAAGTCACCAAAGTATTGCAATTATTGTTTAGATAGAGAACTCCAAATATAGAATACTCGCTCAATTCTTAAATTTGCAGCAAACACGTTTTCAACTGCATTTTCCCAGGAATTTTTGTGCAGTTGAATGGATTCTTATTCAATGACTTTAAAGGAAATTTTTTAAGCTGCTATCAGTATTGATCTTCAGGTCTTTTATAGCAATATCCCTGGCTCGAATCTATTTTTTTTTATACTCCCTGAATTCGAATTGTATTCCCAAGATACCTTTATTACGTTACGATAATTTGTTTCGTTTTTATCCTCAGGTTTTCTGTGTTTTTCCAAATTTATTATAGCTACAGGAATAAACGAATCACCCTTAACACATACGTACTCCGCAAAATCCAATACAGCGAACTGATCCCCTTTACTTTTCAGGCTTTCTTTTATATCAATTATTTCCACTATTTCAGAGACTGAACTTCTTCCGATATATTTAATTTGCTTTTCTATAAAGATCTTTTTAACACCTTTACACTCTTCTAAGCTAACGGAATAGGCTTTTTCTTTCGGAATTCTTGAATCTTCAAGAATTGCACCGGAGTTGCTTTTACAGCCAGGAACATTGCCTCTATAATTCATTCCAATGAATGATGCTTTTGCAATTTCTTCTAAAGAATAACTTATCGTATTTAAATTATTCTCAAGAAAGTAGCCGATCTTCCCATTAATCGTCGTAAAATTCCAGTTATAACCGTTCTCTTTATCAGCATGAAAACCCGTTGACGACAATTTTAGAACGTCTCCATTTATTGCCTTACAAATTACAATACTTTTCTCGTTTGGGAATTCATAAATATTTAAACCGGACGCTGCAACAACAAACAAATCATAGCTTGCGTGTTCGGTGAGCCCAAGACTTTCGAATGAACCTAATAACCAACCAATCTTATCTAAATATTCAATTTTATACCATGCGCCTGTTGATGTACTGGATAATTTAATATACTTATCCAACTTTCCAAGTATCTTTACTTGCTTGCCAAACGGAATTTTTATGATCGTCTTGGAAGACATATCCGAATCAGTCTTCATAATTAAACCAGACTTTTCGATAATGATTCCAATATCATCATCAACTTTTTCAAGTTTATTGCTTTCAGGTATGCGTTCGAATGTAGATGAGCTCTCGGATGGCTTATCACAGTTACATTCAATAAGAAGAAATAAAGATAAGATTAAAATATTTCTTACAAAGCGGTAATTTCTCATTAAACCCAAGTTTATAAGGACATATAGTTAATCAATATTTTTGATAGTGTCTTCAGGCCAAAATCAAACGAATGTTTACATAAGCGGAGATATGTAAACAAGCTTTATTCTGCGAACCTCAAGCTCAACTGTCATTTAACTTAAACTTCAGATTTTTTCTTCTCCGCTGGTCATCCTATGCTTTACCAAACTTTCTGCTGCTTCTTTTAAATCGTTTGGAATCGCTAAATCCAAGGCCTTAAATCCTTCGACAAACGAATAAATGAACAAACCACAAAGAGAATCGACCATCATATTTGCTAAGTCAAATCGCAAAGGTTTAAATATTGTTAATTGATCATCTTCATAAATTACGTGGCGATCCACAAGACCAATTAAATTATTATGAGTAAAAGAACTAAGAAGACGATAGTAAAAATCATATTCTTCACGATAACCTGCTTTTTTAAAGTTCTCAATGATTCTGTAATCTGAAGTATTCTTCGGAATGATAGAAGAAAGTTTCTCTAAATCTGCAAATGCAATTTTTAAAGATTCTTCAGAATACATCTGATTCAACAACTGGTTCGAGCTTCCCTTTCGGAAGACAGATAAGATCGATACTCGCTTATAAAATTACTCGAAAAATGACCGGAATAGAAGAATCTAACCCAGAGATCAAAAGTGTCAAAACCGAATGGGTCTGTTCATATACTCTTAACAACAAAAGGGCAACTGTAAACTGATAACGATCGTCTTTATCATACTTTACATTGTTAATAGATTTTTCACAAGCCGAAAGCGTGCTTTTTAAAATTAGCTCAAGTGTAGATCTTTCTTCAGCAGTCATTTTCGTTTAGAAATAGAGAGTCGCGCCTACTTTATGAAAAAGTTTGTATTTAAGAAGGTATTTCAAGTATTTTTCCTCAATTCTTCCAATATGCTTAAAACAGTCTCTCGACTTAAACTTGGATCGAACGAATACCGTTCTAAAAATATTAAACTTAAAGTAGCAGGAATTAAATGAACAACGTTAAAAATCAGTTCTTCCGCGATTATTTTTAAATCAGAAGAAGAATACTCAGCCTCTTTCGCTTTAAGCTTATTACGAACTATAACGACTTCATTCTTAGCATCATAACTCCAGCTACTATGCGCCTTCGCATTTCTAATTAAGCTAATATCTGAAGATAATAAGATATGATGATCAACAGGTAGTTGAATTTTAATATTCCTTTCCAAAGTCCCTAAAGAACCTGTTAAATTTACGAATTTAGTTTCAGTCGCCAAAGAAAATAGCTTTGAGATCGATATTAAATAATTTTTATAAGCCGGTTCGGCAATTTCAGAAACAACAGAAATCGCTCCCCGGGCCACTTCTTCTTTTATATCTTTTTCAAGTTTTTGAATTTGCTCGACACAAGTAAATACTTGCATACTATTATTTTGATAGTCTTCGAACGATTGATCTAAAACTTCCAGTAATAAAGAGGAATTCTGCCGCTCCGCCTTCTTTATTAAGGAATACAAAATCTTAACTCTTCCATTTGTCCTAAAATTTATTCGTAATCTTCGATGCTCTACTGCAATACTCTTTTTGAGATCTGTGTATGAAATGTTTTCTAAAATTTGAATTATTTCAGCCTTAATCTCTATATTCAAATTTCCGTTTACTAAATTTGAATTTAACACAGATTCAAACTTGTTAACAAATTTCTGCAGGTAAGTCGATGGCGCTGTAGATATTTTTCTAATATCAGAGCGAGAGAAAGTAAATATCTTACCAAGCTGCACCGCAAGAACAAGAGCTTTAATAATTTTCATGCAATTAGATAATCTTTCAGTTATAATCGATTCAAGAGAAAGTCAACACTCTTCTATGAAAATGATATTAGTTGTTCGTATAATATTTCCAACTCTAACAACCGACAAGTATGATTACCGAATTTTCTATCTACTATTTACAACCATTGAGTGATATTAGATATAAGCGAATCAAACAGTACTATATCATCCTGCAGTAGCTTAAATTTATTTAGGTTTCTAAATATTTATTAATTCAATAAAACAAATATTATTTCTTTCGGATAGTGAAATCAATTCCAATTACTTTAATTTTTTCTATATTGTTTTTATGTTGAATATATTTATCAGCATGGTCTTGAAGATTAAAAATTAATTTCTGAAAGCTTATAGTTTGGTCTTGATATTTCCATTTTTTTTCCTCCGATTTACTTTTAATTGTATTGGTCAAAAGATAAATTCCGCAATTTGAATTTTGATCTCGAAGATAATCACCACAAAGTTGATTTTCTAAACGTTCAATTAAATTTGGACCTGACCACGAATTAGCAATTTTTAATTCTATTGGAACGGGCCCGACTATTCCTATTCCATGTATCCGAATATCGGGACGTTTTGAATCTGGCAATTCATCTTCTTGAGTAATTTTGAAAAATTGGTTTGATCGTTCATTTAATCTTCTTGAAATATATTGACGAATTGTTCTTTCATTTTCAGCCTGCAAAAGCAATTCGGCATCACTAAAATCACCATCTTCAATTTCCAACTTTATCTCTTCGATTATTGAAACGATCCGTTCAAAAAGTTCAAAATGATTTTTCGGACAGAAATTTTCGTAATTTCCCAATTCCCTGATTTCCTCTAAACTCCAGTGATGAAAATCAGCATCCAATGTAGCTCTTTTTGATGATGATTTATATAAATATGCCTTTAATTCAAAATTAGTTTCTTTTTCGGCGAGGTTCTTTAAGGCAATAAATGTTTCTTTTCCGGGAATTTCTTCTAAATACTCGATAAGTCTTCCTCTCGCATTCTGAGCATCATCTCTTAATGTTGGCGTATAAATACCATCTTTACTTCTATCCATATCCTCTTCCGGTTTTATATATTCTCTTAGAAGTAAATACAGTCGATTCAATCCTTCGACCGTTCGAAATTCGCGTCTCATAATATTATGCCCAACGCCTGAATTTCCGATTAAATATTCTATAAATCTCATAGAATATTCAGTAGCTTGTGACATACTTAATATATTCAATCCGTTAAGCTTATTTTCTAGAACTTCAAATGATTTGATACCGTCGGTTGCAAACATTATTGCAAGCCAATAAGCTTCTTCTAACATATTCAATTCTTGATTCTGATTTAATTTCCCTTTTGATATATTAAATAATTCAACGTTATTTATTAATTGTGAAGATAGAAATATTTTCATAAATTCTTTCTCAATTTGAATAGAGTTCGGTGATCCTTTTATAAAAAGTTCAAATAATGGTCGAGATAAATCATCTCTTATCCGTTCATCTTCCTTACATAAATCTGCTATTTTATATACAATATTTAAAGCATAATCAGTTTCATTTGAAAGAGCCCAATTTAGCTCCATCAAAATCAAATTTTGAATTTCATTTTTAAATCTTATAAATATTTTTGCACACCAATCTGGAAAATATTCCATTTTTTTAAAGGCAAATCGAAATGCCACTGTGGCCTCTTCTAAGCTTAAATAATTTGGAAAATCGGGATTTTTATTTACCTCATATTCGATCCCACTGAATCCAAATTCAATATCTAAAGTATATCTTGTATTTTTTTCAAAATTAAGATAAAGTTTTCCGTTTCTCCAATAATTAATGGCTGAATCGATATATAATTGAGTAACGCTTTCTCCAAATTCTAATTTCAGTTTTTCAATTGAGCTGATATCTTCACGACGACCAATCGAATCATAAGCTCTCAATTTTTTAAAAAAATAATATACAACTTTCCAAAATGCATTATTAGATTCATAATTGATTGTTCTTAGCACATCTACTTGCTCTAATATTTTTTGCTTATATTTTGTTTCATTAATTTCTTGCTCAATTCGTTCCTGCTCGATTTCATGATTAATTCTCTGAATTTCTTGAATTGAAAGTCTTGTTTCTTCATTTATGATTGGGTTTAAAAATCCACTTAACATCACCTCCAATTCATAAATATTGTTTGTGACATTTTTCAATTTAAAAATCAAAGCATCGGGTTTCCCGCTCGAATCGGCTAAATGAATCAGTAAAGAAAATATGACCAATTTGTATTCAAGATTCTTTTGATATATTAATTGATGAAAGAGAAAATCAAAATCATCAATACCAAATTTCCAATATTTTCTACCTAATATTACTTGTGTCCAATAATTCAATTGTTGCGGATTAGAGTTTTTTAATAGCTCTTTAGATTTTTCTATATCATACAAAAATAATTTCAAATTTAGTTCAGACCAAATTGAATTTATCTCATAGAGACTTTCTAAATGAAACATAGAATAATAGTGCGAAGGATGAAAGTTTGCAACTAAAGATAAGAATCCAATTACAGGTTCTGAAATTAAATTCATATCCTTAATTTTTATTAGTCGTAGGCAACTTAATTTTCCAATATCTAATAACCAATAATAATCTGTAGTTTCCTTTCTATTGTATTTATCTTGAATTAATTCTAATTTTAATAGTCTCGAAATAAATAAAATGAAACTTGGAACCTCACTGGCATTGCACTTTGCAATGAAATCCTTAATACGATGACTTAAATTAAGAAATTCTTTATTAGATGGCTTAGGGAACTTTTTGATTAACAGAATTAAATCAGGAATACTAATATATTTCGATCCAAATTCACCAATTAAAGAACCAATTACTTCCGCATTATTTTCTTCTTCTTGATTCGTAAAATAACTGACAATTTCTCGAATATCGTTTTCACTTCCTATTTCAGCGAGAGCCCGAATACTTATAACTCGTGTATAATCATTTTGAGAAATATCAATTGCAACATTTTTTTCTAATATTAAACAATCTGAAAGACGTCCTTGCCATACTAATCTTAATAATAAATTTTTAATTTCAATATTATTGTTATGTATTTCATATAATTCTACAATTTTAGCTCCTAAATTCGAATGAGAAAAGTTTTGCAAAGTGTGGATATCAAATGAAGGAGTAGAATATTCAATTTTCGATAAATTCGAGCATACACGTTCAATTACAGTTTGTCGTAGCTCCATTGTTAAAATGCTTGAATCACCTTCATTTATCATAATCTCAGGTGATACCTGAAGAACTAATTTTAGAATTTTCTCATTTTCCGATGCAATCCACGGTATAACCGATTTCAGTTTAGGATTAAGTACCATAATACCGTATTTTTCTTTAAAAAATGCATTTATAATTTCCTGCTCAAGTTTTCCGTTTTTAAGAATCCTCAGAAACCACTTGGCCGCTAAATACTCTCTAAATATTCGGTGATGAATTCTGACTGTTCCGTATGTCGCGTCATCGAATATTGGTCGATTCAGTAATGCGCGTCTATGGTTTTCCTCCCAATTAAATAATAGCATTCTTAAATTTATACCATTCGTTTGAATTTTTGAATCTGGAATTTGAATTCGAAAATTATTCGTTAGAATTAAAGAAGCTGCAACAATTTCTGCTCCCTTTTGAGCTTGTTCAGGCGTTAAAGGAAGGAAAGAATCCCTAGTGGGGTCTTGTTCATTTAATAAACTTAATTCTAAATAAAAATTGATAAGTTCTGAATAGTTTCCAACGCGATTATATTTTTCCCAAAATATAATCAATAAGCTCAAATCTAAAATTCTTGAAGCAAATATAAAAAGTCTATTTTCTTGTATTGCATTGAACAACTCGGTTCCGTTCCCTACATTGCTCTTTTCGATAAATTGATTGATCCTGTCCCAATCTAATGATTGCAAAGTAAGGATTTCTAAATCTTCATTATTTTTTTCTTTTGAAAGACCTTCAGTATTTGATAAGTTTTTGCTTTCAAGTAGTTCATTTTTTCCACTCGGAAGATTCTCAATTATTAAATTGTAATCAGAGTCTCCTCGCCACTCGCTAACTCTCCCTGAAATATATATGTATGAACGATTAAGTCCTATAGAGATTCTGTTAGCAAAATTTCGAATTGAGGATTCGAAGTTTCTCGGGCTTTCCAATCGAGCTTCGTCAATTGAATCTAAAAAAATCCACGCATCTTCTTTTGATAACAGCCATTCTTCAAATTGCCTAAGACTACCTATTTCAAAAGAACTTTCAAAATTCTTTGAAAGATCCTCTATTCTTAGAAAAAAGGAAAATTTTCCTTCGATGCTTAATTTTTTTGCAACGTTTTTGAATTCTGCAGTTTTCCCTGTTCCAGCTTCGGCGAGAACAATAACTCTTCTCTTTTGCAGAACATCTGACCATAATATGAAAGAAGATGTGAAATCAAAATAATCGAATTGATCATCGATGTTTTTTTGATCCCTGGAAATAATCTTAAATTGTCTATTTAAATCTATTATACTCTGCAAGAATTTTCCCTAACTTAATTTGTTAATATGAATTTAACTCAACAAGTCAATATACAGTTGTGTGAATACTTTCATCCAAATTTCTTTTAATTAAGAAAATTCTTTTCAACTGCACCTTTGGAGAAGTTTTGTGCAGTGAAAGCAAAATATATCTTTCTATCTTTCAGCCTCTACCTAATCCAAATAAATCATCCAATCCATCCCACCCTTTATCTATACAATGATTTAATAATTCGGAACATCTAGTTTGAAGCTCTTTTTCAAATAGATAAATTGCTTTTATAGTTTGCGCGAAATTAGAAAGATCATGTTCATAATAAACAACTTTATTTTCCAGGATAATCAATTCCATAAGCTTAACTGCCCACTCGGGAGACTCTTTCCATGTTTGCGAAATATGTTCAGAGATTACATGTGATAAAAAACCGTCCTTTAGGGCACCTGTTTCAACTGCGTTCAAAAATAACTTTCGAGCTAATTCCGGATAATTATGGATTTTATTTCGCTCTCTTTCCTGCGAATGATCTTTACTCTGCCAAATGCTTCGAATTATATTTACTCGGACTTCAGGAATAGGATCTATTGACATCCGTTCCAAAAGCTGTAAATAATATTCTGTTATAGGATCAATACAATGATCTAAAATATAATGTATTGCAATAATTCGTAATAAATATGTTTCAGAAATTTTATTATTAAAAATAAATTCCAGAACCTCTCTCGCATTTTCTTCTGATGATGCAAGACGCAATAATAATCTAACAGATACAGCACTAAGTGAATAGTGTGGAAGTTTTTTCTTATCACCTTCATTTTGAATTTCATCTACAACGTACTGAATCCAACGATTCAAATAATCTAAGATTTTAGGAATTTCCGAAGGATGAAAATATTGAAAATACCCAATCCCGAATTGAAGTGATGTTAAATCTTTAGCTTTATCCCACTCCTGAAGGATTTGCTCAGCAGTTTGACGATAATCATTTTTAAGATTTAATAATCGGGCTGCTACTCCCACCCTATTTGAGATTTCTTTCGATTTTGACATTCTTAGTATCAAGTCTAATTCAATCGGAGCCTCTTTTTCAAAATAAAGAATAATCGATGCCGCTTCGATAGCCTTACCCATTCGCGTATTTACGCTAGTATTCAAAGCATTCCATCCTCTATCCTCATCTTTAACAGATTTAAGATGTTCTTCTATCTCCACAATATTTGGAAGATGATTATGAAATCGATCTCGAATCAATTTCCGAATTTCCGGCGAAAGAATCTCATAAGAAACACAAATAAAGTGTAGAAAATCTGAAATTGGTACCGAATAGTCCCTTCCTAAATCGGATCGATCTTTTTCAGTTAACAAAAGAACGTTCTTAGTCATTTCCTCAATTGCCCGAGATGCTCTTACACTTCTATTTTTCGAATTTTCATCATGAGTCGAACGAGTTGTGAAATTTTTCTGAATGTAAGTAGTAATTGCTCTAATTAAAAAACATCTGTAAGGTAGAAGTTCCGTTTGTTCAGCTATACGACAGAGATCTTCCTGCAAAGAAAATGGATCTTTAAGATAAAGCCCCTCTATAACACGACCACTCTCAACCCACCAAGAACCTAAAGAACGATCGCTCTTGCTTCCAGGTCCGTGATCAATCAATAATTGCAAACGTTCTTGTAACGGTTTACTTAAATAATCCTCTTTAGAGAAAGCGGCTCCTGCAATTACAACATCGCTTATCCCACCTGGTTTTGCTTCCAATTCAATGACTTCAGGAATTATTACTGGATCATCGATATTTTCTTTATTCCAATTATTAATTCGTTTTTTATATATCGCTTCGGCCCATAAGAATTTTCTTTGCATCTTTCGAGAAACTGAAATATCTCGTAAGCTAGTTCTGACCTCAAGATAAAAATTTGACGCCGAATCCTTACTGAATTGAGTTGAACGATAAGCGCCTACCAAATGAATTGCATTCTCAATAGAAGACCATTCAGTATCAGATGAACGACCACGAATATAGCATAATTTTTGAATAAGTATTGGCCCTATACTTGAAAGTTTAAAGTAATTTGGATTTAAATAAAAATTTAAATATAACTTTTCATTTTTATATTCTAGTGCGGAAAGTAATGCAATCCTTACAGGAGTTTCAAAAGGGGTGTTTAATAATTTTCGATATAATACAGGATATTCTGATGATCCTTTTTTTGCCTGCAAAATGCAAGATAACTCAATTGCTTTTGCCCAATATTGATTTTGATCAGTAGTTTCGGGATAAAAGGTCTTTTGATCATAATAGTAAACACAAACCATATCCGATTCGTAGGGAAGTTCCAAGTTATTATCACCTATCACATCTTCAGAATTTGAATATGTGATATAATCATCTTCAGAACTTATAGAATTATAATAAATCTTCTTTTCTTTTACGAGGAGATTTACGAAATGAGTTAAAATTGACTCTATCAGGCTCGGATTAGTTTCAAGTATTCCTTGAATTAAGTCTTCGAACTTATTCTCATGTGAAATAAAATCGAATTCCGCATTGAGAATTGAATTTAATACTAAATCCGGAAATACCGTTAAAACTGACTGAAAAAGTTCCCAGTGATCTTTACTTAAAATTCGAACGTATTCATCTTTAACAGCTTCAGAATGTGATAGATAATTTACGTATTGAGGAAAAAGCTTAATTTGATCTTCTTTTTTTAACCATAGAAGAAGCAGGTGAATATCACGAGCCGAATTCAGCTGAAAATGTTTAAATAATTCTTTTGTTAATAAAACAATATAGTCCAATTCATTATTTGACTCGGCTATTTTAGTTAAGGCCTTTAACAAACGAAAATGAGCCATACCACCTTTTGATGATAGTAATCGATCTGTATATTTGAGATTTAGAAGAACCGGCAGCCAATTCGGATGAAAATATTGAATAAAATAAATTTCGAATATAGAATCTGGTATGAGTAATCTATCCAATAAATCAATTTCATCTTGAACGGGCATGCTTAATTCAGCTAAAAACCGAATCACATTTAATTTCCAAATTCTTAAAATATTTTTATCTATAAGTATTTTCTCAATACTTTGAATGTATTCCTTTCGAATTCTTGGGATGATTTCAAGATGTAGATAAGATAGATAGACTCGCAAGATTGGTTGCGAAAAAAAGTCATTCAAATAGCTCTTAACAAATTGATAAGGATCTTCCCCATTCTCACGAATTCTGTATACTGTTACATGATCGAGTACAGTTTGATGAAAAAAGCCTCGTGCGAATTCCCCTTGGATGAAGCCTTCGCTTTTTAAAACTTCATCGGCGTCTATAGTATAACCTTCACTATCTTTTAGAATGGACAAAGGAATATCTAATTGCCTTTGATTTAGTGATTGTTCTGAAAGTCGATAGCAAAAAATAGACCTCTCCTGTGGTGATGAGCGTTCGTCTATATGTTTATTTTTTCCATTTACCTTATCATTCCAAATCCTTTCGTATAAGGTCGTCTCCTTGGAAAGATTCAGCAGAGAAGAGAATTCTGATGCATTAAGCATAAACAGCATTTTTAGATAGAGAGGCAGACTAAAAAATTCAAGAATTTCATTCTTTTCATTTTCTTTATTAGGAAATGAAAAACCAGCTTTGAGTAAAATACTCTCCGTTACTTCATGAGGTAGCTTCTCCAAATGAAAAACTTTGGACTGATCCTTGAGAATTAAAAGATCTCCGTTATTTTTTAAATCAAAAATTCTACAGGCAAGAACGAATCGAATATTCGAAAACGAATATAGGCGATAGATCAATTGTAGGAAAAAATTAAAAGTTTTAGGATTCCAACAAACCACGTCTAAGGAATCTATACAAATAGTTAAAAAATCTAGTTTTTCAATTTGTTTGAAAAAATTTTCTTCTTCATAAAAAATTTCAAGCACCTGAATAAAATCAGAATAATTTTTAGTATTACTATGCTCTCTCGCATCTACATACAAAATTCTTCCAGTTTCGACATTTCTTGAAGCATATCGATAAAGAATTGAACTTTTACCTGAGCCAGCCTCACCAATCAAGAAAGCAATTTTTTGATCATTTTCCTTTACGTTCCAGTTTTCTAATTCTTCAATTTCATTTCGCTCTATAATATAACCAGAACCATTCGGTAGCCTCAGATCATACTGAAATGGACGACCAAGAGCTCTTATGCTAATTCGCCTAAATTCTATTTCCATTCTTCGCCACACTGGTTCAATGGAGAGGTTTTTAATCCAATTATCTATTTCATCGGAAAGTATTTCGCTAATTGTTCGCAAGCCACGATGCGGGAAAACATCAATCTCGTTTAACCATAATTCATTGAATCGTTCAAAATTAATCTTTGTTGCAATAATAGGAATGATTCTGATTTTTTCGGATTCATGCCTTCTAATTATAATAGGCAATTCTGTATTTTGAATATAATCCGATTTGAAAAAACCTGAAGAAAGAATTAATAAAAAGGCATCAGCCTCAGACAATTTCTCCTTTATAACATTATCCCAATAGTCTCCTGTCGACTTTCTTTCATCCCACCACGCATTAATCTTGCCATCAAAAATTGTATTAATTTCGGTTCCAATTTTTCTGGTCCAATCAATTTGATCAAAACTGTAGCAAATGAATAACGAGGCAATTTTGGAAGGATACACAAATGACTCCATGGATGAATATTAAATAAGAGCTTATTATAATACTAAGCATTACTAAATCAATTTGATCTATACGCAACTTTATAAATGAATTCTCTATTTTAGAATTCTTTCATTTATCGAAATAATCTATTAAAATAATTTATATACTCCTAATTAACCCAACCAATATAGAAAAAATGGTGATAAAAACTCATCCGTACATCGAATGATAAAAAAGAAACTAAGAGTCTGTCCCAAAACGATCACACCGATCACCAGAGATTCTGATAAAATCGAATGGTTTTGGGACGGACTCTAAATATAGTTGAAAAAATTTGACTCAACTGTTGATTTATCAAAAATGAATAAACACAAACACTTAGAATTCATTCAAAATACTATCACCCGAATGAACAACAATTCTTTTTTAATTAAAGCATGGACAATAGCGATTCTTTCTGGGATATTCGTTTTCTCTTCAAAAAATTCAAAGACTGTGCTATATTTTTTCATACTTGCCCCATTGATTTCATTGTGGATATTAGATAGTTTATATCTTCGTTACGAACGAAAATACAGAGCTCTTTATAATGAAGTAAGTAAGAAAAAGGAAAAGCACATAGATTTTTCCATGGATATTTCGAAATTTAAATCTTCGAAATATAATCTTTCCTCGTGCATGTTCTCAGAAACCCAGAGATCCTTTTACGGGATTCTTTTTGTTTTGCTCTCTAGTGGCTTTATTATAGAAAGTAAATATTACTGAATTGAATCTTAAGAAAAATAAATTGAAAACCTCTGTATCAAGTATATTTCTGCTTAGACATCGAATGTTCTAAATTGTCTCGAAGGCGATGAATATTTCCCAGTATATCCCAGGCTTCTAAATACAATTCGCACCAATAGATCCAAAAATTTATAATATAGATCAGCTAATTCATCGATTGGTATTGAAAATATTTCGCCTGAATGGAAGAGTGGGTTTCGAATTTCCTTTCGTAGCTTTTCATTTAGATAAATTTCCGGAATAAAACGAAGCCAACCATTTGCCTTTTTTAATTTTTGTTCGATAGATCTAATTTTTCGAACCTCTTCAGATGTTAAACCGCAAGATACTTCAAGATAAAAACCGAGAAAATACTCAAAAGCGAGAATTAAATTACTCCATTTTACTTCCACAAGATCATTCTGAGCAGCTTTAGTTATCCAATGTATAGATTTACGAAAAGGCTCTCTAGGAAAATTTTTTATTCTCGCTTCAACTGCTCGAATAAATTCCGATATAGAATTCTTTTTTTGACGCAAAAGATCGCGCTTATGATACCTAAAACCATCGAATGAAGATATAATACAAAGACAGGTTGCCTCTTCACTATCCACCCCTTCGATTAAAATTGGCGCAATAGATTGAAGTTGGGTTAAAGATAAAATCCAACTCAAACTTTCAATATCATCGAGATATGCATCATAACCACTATCCCCAACGCTTGATTCGAGAATATATAAACAACCCTGATGGAGCTGGCGCGCATTCAATGCTGAAAGAGTCTCTATATATTTTTCCTGTCTTCGAAAGTGAAAACTTTTACCGTTGAACTCAACATCATCCGGGATTAGTAATGGGTCGAAATTTAATAGATGAGCCCGAATACTTTTTATAGAAAAAATATTCTTTTTAATGATAAGATCACTTCTACTCGAAGCAAGATAGACTCTAGACTGAACCTCATGTATTACTATTGAGTCTGAAGCAATATGAAAGTTATTATCACTAGTAGTCCCACTTAGCTTTAATTCCCGAAAAAAACCATTCGGATTATACTCGATATTTAAAATTCCGTCTACATGCAATCGCAGATCATGATTACCATCAGCAAGTAATGTTAATTCCCATTTCATTGGAAAATAGTTATTTCCATCCTGAGAAATAAAGCCCGAACCGTTAAGATAGCGCAGTGCTGAAAGATGATAAAGAAGCCCATATATTTCGGAAAAATCCGTTCTTTTTTGATCTAGCATTAATATTTTCTCTCATTTGTATTTCAACACTGCAATTTTTTAAATTTAATCAACTTCCTGCAATAAACTAACGTAAATCGAACACTCTTCAGTTAGGAGAGCGAATAGCATTTTACATAGTCAATGCAGACAGAAAACCAATCCCACACTTACCCGATAAACCTAATACAAAAGTTAATTTTCTTCAAAGAACTTTTCAAAGACAAGAGTCAAGAAATTAAACCCTTAAATGGAATTAGGGCATTAGCAATTTGCTTCGTCCTTTGAACCATTTTGCAATCGGCTTGAAAGATATCCTAAATCTTCCCTTTTCAATGACTTTAATTTATTTTAATCTTTGGACGGGCGTGGATCTCTTTTTTGTTCTAAGTGGATTCTTAATTTCGAAAGGACTCTGGGAAGAATGGCAGGCAAATTCTAAAATTGAATTTAAGAAATTCTATATCAAACGTGCTTTAAGAATCCTCCCCGCATTCTTTACTGAAGAGAAGATTCCAATTACTTTGCTCCGATCTCTTACCGATCTACAGAGATCTCACTTACAAAATCTCAGAAAAGCAGTTCCAAGACTTTCGATTAGATCCTAACTCTGATTCTAAGCTTACTCGCAGAATGGCTCAGAAACCCTATGTTTGTGCTGATTCGGCAGTTCTCTACAGCGCGAAGTCAAAAGACAATCGATACAGGTTAGCGAAGAATCGTTGGTGCAAGGATGGAGTTCACAATCAGGTCGCAGAAGGAAATCATCGATTGGTCAAGGCCGCTTTCTCCGCTTACGGATACATTCGACCCGAATTCAGTCAGTTGTATTTAGATGAATTCAGTTTCTTGAAGAATGCGAACGTAATCGGCTTGGAAGCTCTGGGGAGTGGTGAAGCAGGAGAAAATTCTAAGAAATATGATGGAATCCACTACTCTACTACGGTGAGGAATGGCGGGAAGGGATACAACACCTCACTCGTCCTTAAACAATTCATCCGTAAATCTTGAATCCCCGACCAATCTACTTTCCAGAAAATTAAAACCGACTCTTCGAAAATACGGTTCGATGACCTTGAGATATTGTTTTTTGGTTCTCACGTAAGCGTAAGGATCTTCAAAGTAGATATCTTTTTTCATTCGAATATAATCTTCCTTTGTAGGAACAGAGAAATAAAGATACTTAACAATTTTATGAAGTTTTTCAAATACAGGTCTCAGATCACCTTTGATGTATTGAACCACGGAGTTGCAGATACCGAGATCAAATGGAAGATGAATAAAATACGTAAGATCCAACTCCTGGACAGTTGTGTTCAACACGGACACATTCCATGCACGAATCCATTTCTGAGCGAGAAGTTCGTCGAGCATCTGCTCGGAAGGATCGATAGCAAGGACCCTTCCGGGCTTGAAGATTTTCACCATTTCTTTTAAGAGTATCCCTTTACCGAACCCGAAGTCCGCCACCGAATTCACGTTTATTTCCATCAAATTTAGAATGGATTTCGCATAACGTGCATGTTCCTTTGCATTGAACGTGGCATCTACGTCTGTCCCCGAACCGTAAATATCTCTCCAATACGCAGCCTCAAACGGTAGGCCGTTGGCCCCCAAGGCCAAATCTTCGTTTTCTAAAGACTCTTCCCGTTTCCCATTCGACTTGAAGTTTAATTTTTCTTTATAGAAGGGTAAGGATATCACCGGATTCTTTCCTTTAGAAACGGAGTTCTTATTTTTTACAGCCGATTTTTTTTTCCAGATCGACTTCAAGGATTCAATTCCGGACTTAACACAGAGGTAGAAAATATTTCCGTCAGAAAACGGTTAAGCTTCTTCTCCCCGGTTTTCAAAGAAAGCTGAGTTTTTGCTTTTTCAACTTGAATCTTAATCTGTGTATTTTCCTTTTCACCGGAGATAACTTTCGTCAGAAATCCGGTAATTAAAATCTGTTCTCCCGACAAAAATACGAATTGGGGATTTTTAAACTTATATCGTTTGAGCATCTCTCTTTTATCCGCAAGCCAGATTTCCTCAAGAAACAGATAATCCCGATTTTTCCATTCTTTCGGTCGAATCGATTGTAATCTTTGTTTAGAATGAAAATACACGTAAGACGAAACGGAAGGACTTGTATAAACTCTTTCGTCCGTCTGAATCACTCCCCTATTTTTTAAACTCACAAGATCCTTCGTAAATGCTCCAAGTTTGGCCGCGTTAAGTCCAGATGTCGGTTTAACTGAAAAATAAACAGACACAAGAAGGATCACGATCAAGACCGCACTCGCCGCCACGGTGTTGAGTTCTTTTTCGGATTTTAAAAGAAAGTTTCCAGTATATAAAATCAAAAACAAAGGCCCAAAATTGGAAAGATAACTCCAGAGTAATTTGTAGAACATTTCGAAAGAATTTACGCCGTAGAAATTCGTGACGACCAAAACAGTCAACAACGTAAGGAAAATTCCCATATACACAAGCAGGACTAATTGAGGAATATTCCTTCTCTTAAAAAAAACGGATTGATGTTTTTTTCTTTCACGGATTCCTAACGTTCCCGCCTTCACTACGAAAATCGTAAAACCAACTAAAAAGATCGTAAAGTGAGAGGAAAAACTTCCAAGGATACAAACGATGAGAATGAATATGTCACCCAAAGTCTCCATCCTAAATGCAAGAAACAAAATCAAAAGAAAAAATAAACTCAGACATTCCGGATACAAGACCAGAGGTATAGAATAAGTCAGAGGAGTGATCGCAGATAAATAACAGAGAATATAATGATTCGGTTTCCATTTTTCTCTCTGAAGAATCAATCCGATCAAATGTATTCCCAAAGAAAAAATAAATGCGGAAAGTGTAAACAAAGCCGTGGTATAGTTGAGTCCTGTCACCGATTTCCAAAGATTCAGAACCAAAAACGGAAGAGGAGGTTGGTCGGAGAAAAACTTTCCTTCTTCGGTTAAAGAACGGAGATTGGCGAGTATTTCCATTGCCTCCGGATTCAAGGGTTCTCCGAACCAGTTGTAAAGTACAGAAAGAACGACTGCAAGGCCGATCACAGATAGGAAAAGGAAGATTAGGTTGGCTTTATTACTTCTTTCTAAGTCCATTGGAGCTCGTAGGGTTTTTGCGGAAATCAGAGCAAGGATAAAAATTTGGGTGAAATTCTACCAACACATTTTGAAGTATCAATGAGAACCTCGAATCGGGACAAAATTCATGGAAAATAAAAATCATATCCTATACGACAAATCCGGCAAACCCTCCAAAGAACCTGCTTGGATTTTCAGAACGTACGCAGGACACACAAACGCGAGAGAATCAAACGAACTTTTTAGAAAAAATCTATCCAAAGGACAAACCGGTCTTTCCATCGCTTTCGATTTGGCAACCCAGTGCGGTTATAGTTCCGATCATTCGATTGCAAGACCGGAAATCGGGAAGGTCGGTGTTCCGATCAATACCTTGGAAGATTTCAGAATCCTTTTTAACCAAATCCCGATCGAAGAGATGAATACTTCGATGACGATCAACGGAACCTCAATGTATCTTTTGTCCCTTTACGTCGCCCTCGCCCAAGAAAGAGGAGTCGATATCTCCCTTCTCCAAGGAACCACTCAGAACGACATCATCAAAGAATATCTCGCGAGAGGAACCTACATCTTCCCTCCTACCCAATCGATCCGAGTCATCGTGGACATGTACGAATATTGCCTCAAAAATATTCCAAAGTGGAACCCGTCTAACATCTGTTCGTATCACTTGCAAGAAGCCGGAGCGACTCCTGTGCAGGAACTCGCTTTTGCGCTCGCAACCGCAATGGCGATTCTCGATGCAATTAAGGAAAGAAATTGTTTCACCGCGGACGAGTTTGAACAGTGCGTGGGGAGAATTTCCTTCTTCGTCAACGCGGGAATCCGTTTTGTGGAAGAGATGTGCAAGATGCGCGCCTTCACCGATATGTGGGACGAAATCACGAGAGATCGTTATCAAGTAAAGCAGGAAAAATACCGTCGTTTCCGTTACGGAGTTCAGGTGAATTCTCTCGGTCTCACCGAAGAACAACCTGAAAACAACGCGTGGAGAATTCTCATCGAAGCGTTAGGCGTCACCATGAGCCGCGACGCACGCTGCAGAGCGCTTCAGCTTCCAGCTTGGAACGAAGCGCTTTCCCTTCCAAGACCTTGGGATCAGCAGTGGTCCTTGAGGCTTCAACAAGTGCTCGCGTATGAAACCGACCTTCTCGAATATCCGGATCTATTCGAAGGTTCTAAAGTAGTCGAAAGTAAAGTAAAAGAACTCAAAGAAGAAGCCTATAAAGAGATTCAGAAAATTCTCGATATGGGCGGTGCAATCAAGGCGATCGAGAACGGTTACATGAAATCCCAGCTCGTGAAATCCCAAGCGGAACGTCTCGCAAAAATCAACAACAACGAACTCATCATCGTAGGTAAGAACAAATGGACTGAAGGAACTCCTTCTCCACTTATGACTGATCAAGACGGAGGGGTTTTTAAAGTGGACCCTAAGTCCGCAGAAGAAACTTTGGAAGTACTTGCAAAAGTAAAATCAACAAGAGACGCAAACAAAGTCAAAGAAGCTCTTTCACAACTTGAAGCGGACGCTAAAGCAGGTAAAAATCTAATGCACGCTTCCATCGAATGTGCAAAAGTAGGAATCTCCACGGGAGAATGGGCGGACGTTCTCAGATCCGTCTTCGGAGAATATAGACCTGCAACCGGCGTAGAAGGACAAAAACTCAATCTTGAAACCGAAAAAGTGATTCGAGTAAGAGGAAAAGTGGAAGCGTTCCTCAAAACAAACGGTTCCAGACCTAAAATCGTAGTCGGCAAACCAGGGTTAGACGGACATTCCAACGGAGCGGAAATGATAGCCGTTTCGGCAAAACACGCGGGTTTTGACGTGATCTATTCCGGAATTCGTTTAACACCTGAGGAGATTGTCCAAACTGCGGTGGAAGAAAACGCGGACGTGATCGGAGTTTCGATTCTTTCCGGTTCCCATCTGGAACTTGCGGAACAGATTTTCAACGAACTAAAACACTACAAAGCGGATATTCCGGTGGTTTTCGGAGGAATCATTCCTCCAAACGATTTTGACGCCCTTTTAAAACTCGGAGTCAAGGCAATCTTTACTCCGAAAGACTACGATCTAATGGACGTGATGGAAAGAATCATCGACATCATCTCTCAGACTGTAAAAGCCGCATAACGCGGTCGACGGGCATGCCGTGAAACATCGCAAAGAAGATCTCGCAAAACTCATCGAAGGGGCGCGCGAAGGGGAAAAATTTCCTATCGCGAAACTCATCTCCGGCGTTGAAAGACCGGATTCTTTCGAGTTTAGAAAGAATCTCTTCGAGTCTCTCGCTTCCCAAGGTCTCACAGGTCAAAATTCTCTCACCGTGGGTTTTACCGGAACTCCCGGGGCTGGAAAATCTTCCTTACTCGGGGAATTAGCGATTCAATTTCTAAAAGTCGACGATGGAGAAACAATGGCGATCGTTGCGATCGATCCTTCCAGCCATATCTCCGGAGGTTCTTTACTCGGCGATAGAACCCGCCTTTCTCTTCCCGCAAGAGAGAAAAGGATCTACTTCCGTTCCCAGCCAAGTCAATTGGAATTAGGGGGAGTTAATCCGTACACGTACCACGTGATCCGATTGCTTCGCTGTTTTTTTCGTTACGTGTTTATCGAAACCGTCGGAATCGGCCAAAACGAAATCGAAGTCTCCAAACTTACGGATCTTTCCTTTCTCGTTTTACAACCATTAGGCGGAGATCAGATCCAGTTTATGAAAAGCGGAATCATGGAGGTTCCGGATTCTTTTATTCTCAACAAATGCGACGAAGAGGTTCTTGCGAATTCCAGTTATCATATGTTAATTACTACTCTGGAATTCTTAAAAGACGTCATGCCAGGGAAGAACCTTCCTCCCGTTTTTAAAACTTCCACGAAAACCAAATATGGAATCGACGATCTTCTAGAATTTATCCGTAAGGCAAAACCCGCCGTCGATCGTTCCAAAGAAACGGACCTTCAGCTCAAGAAATGGATCAAGAACGAATACGGCAATTTCGGCCTAAAAATTCTTGAAACCCTTCCCCACCCCGACCCTTCAAGTTTTGAAACTCTGGAAGGAATCGCCCTCCGAGAAATTCGGAAAAATCTACAGTTTTAAAATCGTTGTCTTCTCGAATTTGCAATCTTGGCCTCTGGTCAACAGGGGAGATAAAGTTCTGATTATCTCCAATCTTATATACGATCATTTCAGAAGTTTAAACGCGTGCGTCCAGGATTGAGATAGAAACCCCGGAATACACCAGAGAATACAAAGAGGCTCGATCGCTCTCGCAGCTTCCGCTTTTCCCATGTCTTCGATTTCCCAATCGAAAAGATTCAAAATTTCCTTTACTTGTTTTTTAGCGGATTCGTCATTTCCACAGATGAACATGCTCGGCTTTCCGTCTTTTAAATGAGGATTTACCATCAAACCGTTTCCGACTGAATTAAAACATTTTACGAAGTTTGCCTTGGGAACCTGCTTCTGGAATTGCTCCATTAGAGATTCATTATATGTCGTAAAAAATTTCAAAACTCCGTTTTGTGGAGATTCTTCCCCAATCGGATTGGTCGTATCGATGATCGTTTTACCATTCAAAGAATCTATTCCAGCTAACTTTAATACTTCGGACGCGGCATTTCCTTTTGCAGCTAACACAAGAATTTCTCCGAAGTTTGCAGCGTCCGCAAACGACCCAATCGACGCACTTGCCCCTGCCTTGGATAACCAATCTTTGAGTTTTCCGGAATCCCTTGTACCAATTTTCACTTCGGCCCCGTATTTCAAAAATCCGTTTGCGAGAGTTTGTCCTACTACGCCGGAACCTAAAATTCCGATTTTTTTCCCTTTCATAAGTTTTCCTTTTTTATTTTTTTCGATTCCATTTTCTCGGTAAAAATCAAACAGGTTTTTAACAAAACACCTTAAAACTCAAAGTTGATTCTAAAACTATACAATAAAATATATATATTGTGGTGATAAAAACTGTTGCTTTTAATCGTATATCGGAAAAGTTTCAAGTTCTTTTTTGTGCCGATATTTTGTCGGAAGAACCATTCCCAAAAAAACAAATCACTAAAAATTTAGCCAAAGTCTGAAAAGCCATTATATAGTTATTACTGATAGTCAGACAACCAGGCAAATATAACCCAGTGTATAACAGGAATTGTGCTAAAGCTGACATCACTCCATTGTAAGCGCCAGTAATAAAACGTAGTAGTTCCTACAAATTACGTCTCCTTGGAAGTTTATAAGTTTTTAAATCGTCTTTCCACCGTTACATCATAAAGCTCTGTACAATAAAATGCCTAAACAGCGGACTTGCCTTAAAACTAAAGACACTTATTGCGTATAGATTTAGTAGGTGCTTTCTAATTTTGGAACAAATTTATATTCCGAGGTTTTTAAGACAGACTCTCAATTTTGCAAAGTGAGTCCCGCATTTTTAGAGAAAAAACCTCAGAGAGGGCAACACCCTCAAATTAAAACCTGGAATTTGGTTGCTCATTTCCCGAAAAACAGACCCAAAAGATCAGAAAATTTCTCTTTTTTCAAAATAATTCGCAACTTTCCTGCAACCTGCACAGTGCAAACCACTCATAGTATTCAACAGGAGTTAATACCAAATGGTGATTATTCTATCTTTTTTTATCGGGCATTGGTTCTTATCGGCTTTTGTCCAATCGTTCTTTCTACACAGATACGCGGCCCACGCAATGTTTAAGATGAATAAGTTTTGGGAAAAGTTTTTTCACATTTTCACTTGTGTGGCTCAAGGCTCCTCGTTCTTAAATCCGCGCGCTTATGCAATCATGCATAGACAACACCATGCATACAGCGATACCGGAAAAGATCCCCATTCTCCGGTGGCCTCTAAAGGTTTTTTGGACATGATGTGGAAAACCGCACTCAATTATGAAGCAATCTTAGACAAAAAAGCGAATGTAGAAAAAGAATTTAGAGGTAACTACCCCGAGTGGCCGGCAATCGATAGACTCAGTGATTCCTGGACTTTCAGATTGTTTTGTGGAACCCTTTACACGTTATTCTATCTTTATTTTGTTCCTGAAGGACAGTACGGATGGTATCTGCTACTTCCAATCCACTGGGTGATGGGACCTCTTCACGGTGCAATCGTAAACTGGTGCGGGCATATGTACGGTTATAGAAACCATAAAAAAAATCCGGACAATTCAAAGAACACTCTGTTTGTGGACTTTATGATAGCAGGCGAATTGTATCAAAACAATCACCATGCTCATCCTAATTCTCCGAACTTTGCGTTCCGCTGGTTCGAACTGGATCTTACATATCAAGTAATGAAGGTCCTTCATTTATTAAAAATCATCAAAATCCAAAGAGCAATTTGGACCGCAAAAGGAAAAAAAGTGCTTCGCGGATCCGACGTTCCTATCGAATCGACATCCGTAGCAGCCTAAGCGTAAGCGAACAGTCCTAAGACAAAGCCCGCGGCAAACCCCAGGTGCGTGGGCTTTTTTTGCTCAGCTGCAATCCCGTTCAGCTTGAGACATTCTGACCTTCCACTCCGTATTCTCCGCGCCCGCAAACGGCCAAAATTGTTTCCATTCCGAGACCGTCTTACGAACCTTTGCAGCAACGATCGCATCGTTTTGACAGATTTGAACCAATTGATTGTTAGCGGCTTGTGGCCCCATGATTACCATTCCGATTTCCGCTCGATCCTCTAAATGATTTAGAGTCGCGTAATAGGACACAAAACCCCGAATAGGATTCGAAATACGAAGAATACTATCTTGCGGATTGTAGTTGTGATTTCCGTATTGAAATCCCGGATGATTCAACCTCTCCCATTCCGGATCAGACAAGATATGCCATGAGTTACGACGATCCACTGAATGTGTCAGTTCGTGGCTGATCACCCGCCGAGGATCATAATTGTAATAATAATCAAAATAATTTACGTAGGTACTACCATTGAATACTTGTCGGTTGGCATTGGATGCAATTCCATCCCATACGCTTAAAAAAATAAATGGTAACATAGGATTGACCGCTCCAGCCTGAAGGTTACCCAAAATTGTTAAGTTTCTACAGAGAACTATGCTTTCCGCACCCGCTTTGATCCAATATCCCCTCGGATACCTGGCAATTTCTCTTTTTAATCTTTCCACAAAAAAATTAACGTCTTCGTCGGAATAACTCAGATCACAATCAACCGGAAATCCCTGTAGCGTATGGGTAATGATTTGTACATCACGATCGTAGTTCTCCGCTCGATCGGGAGGTTGCAACAAGGCTACCGAGAGTAAAAGATCGGGGTCGATTTCATTCTTTTTCTCGTTACAAGCAACTAATGAAATTAAAATCAAAAAAAAGAAAACAAATCTTATCTTCATAACAAGCACTCCAGACCGAATACAATCACTTAGCAAACGATCGTACGGTCTTTAAAGTGCCAAAATTTTTCGATTTTCCACGGCTTGAGATCGAATTTACAATACAAAAGTCGGAGCCAAAACAGAAATCTTTGAAAACTCAAAAGGATACTTTCAAGAGCAGTTTATTTCAAACCTTTCAGGTCTTTGAGAATTTCCTCTTCGTAATTTTTTTTCAGACGATCCAGAAACCCGTCCCCCAACGGAATCTTATCGTTGAGGATAAGGGAGAACAAGTCGTTTAACAATTCTCTTTCGTCAAAACCGACGAACAACCACTCTAGAAGCTCCAGCGCAAGATCCATTCTTTCTTCGATTTTGATCATATTACGAAATTCTTGTTTGATTTCTTCTTCCTGATTCTCTCTCAAAAGATTCCGGATTTTTTCCGGATAAAGATTGAGCAAGGTTTGTTTTTTCGCGTTAGGAGTGAATACGAAATGATTACGACCCGAAGGAAGATGCGACAAGATCGCTTCTTCTGCGGTTTGAGAAGAAACACCACTTTCTAAGAGAGTTTTTAAGAATACTTCTCCCAGTAAAAAATCCCGAAAGGGATAAAAAGGGAATCCGGAATTTACATCCGAACTCATTCTTTTTCGATCTCCAATTGTTTACAAACTTTTTCAGAAAAGTTTTCGAATTTTGAAAACGTGGCTTTTTTTGTAAGTTCGAAAAAACAGAACACGACTTTGTAATATTCGTCTTTGTGAAAAAAATAAAATTCGGATTTTTTCATTAGGGTTTTAATTTGATTTCTTTGGAAGCTACGACCGTTACTGTAACCGAAAAGAATCGATTCTTTTTCGTAATTGATAGAAAAGTAACAGGTGGTTTTTTCAAGATATCATTCCCCACGATTTTTTCTAGAAAAACTCTGGCATAATACAAAACAAACCGTACTTTCTATGAGCCGTTCGAATTTTCCTTTTTCTCGATCCGATTTTTGGATTTGTTGTTTTTCCAGGGGCACAAAACCTTTTATTAACATAACGAAATTTTCACGTTTCCGATTGTCAAACCGGCAGATTTCTAGACTAACCTTTAATGTTATAGGTTCAAGTGATAATTCGGCTTTGGTATGGAAAAAACAAAATGAGTATCTTCAATCCCGAGCTTTCTTTGAAAAAATCTCGATCATTTGAAACCAAATTCATTTCTTGTATTTGGATCATTTTCATGTCCCTAGAAAAATTAAAGGCAACCAAACGAGTCCTCATTTTAGGCAAACGAACCAAGTTCGAGTTGGACTTGGAAGAATGGGGATCACTCCAAAAGATCCAAAAAATTTACAAGATCCAAAACGATTCTTTTGCAAGGATCCACGAATCCCACTTAAGACAACTTTCCAATCGAGAAACTCTCAAACGTCTCTTTCCAAACAGCACCTTTATCTTCCGAAAAGATATGGATCGCAATCCTCCTTCCGATTATGATCTCGTGATCGCTTTGGGCGGAGACAATCATTTCACGTTCGTCGCGCACCATGCCGTGGATACGCTCGTTTTGGGATGTAATTCAGATCCCCCTACATCTGTCGGAGCACTTCTTTCTTTTCATGTAGAAGATATTAAAAAAGCCCTTGAGACAAATTGGGAGGATGCGATCATTGAAAAGTGGCCCTTGATTGAAGTCAAAATATACTATCCGAACGGAAGGAATGTCAGCACTCTACAAGGAATCAGCGAAATTTCGATCCGAAATAATAGCCCCGATTTAACCAGCAGATTTCTGATCTGCCACGGCAACAAAATGGAAGAACAAAAATGTTCGGGACTTCTAGTTTATACGGGAGCGGGCTCTACCGGCTGGGTTATGTCCTGTGAAAATACGGACACAAGTTTCGACAAACAATCTCCTTTTTTCAAAGTCTACTGCAGAGAACTTAGAAAAAAGGAACATACTCAGTATACTCTGGACCATTTTATGGTCGCCGATAGTTTCAGTCTAATTTCGGAAATGAAAGGAGGAATTTCGATCGATTCTCTTGCGGAAACGATTTACGATTTTCCGCCGGGTGCAAAAGCTGAATTTAGTCTCTCTAAAAAAAAATTACACGTAGTGGTTCGTAAATTATGAGTCAATTGAACATCAAAAAGAAAGAGATCTCGTCCGAAATTTTCGTTTATATGCTCGACGGTAGATTGGATGAAAATAGTTTCACTGATTTTAAAAGTGAGGTCATCGACCCTCCACATCCGAACGCTGTGATTCTGAACTTAAGCGAACTCAAATACATTTCTAGTTCGGGTATACGTTCTATCTTCGAACTGAGATACAAACTTTTAAACGACGGTAAAAAACTATTTTTGACGGAAGCTTCCGACAAAGTAATTCAGATCTTCAATCTTTTAGGGCTTTGGAAACCTTTCACTCACTTTATCACGGAAACAGAAGCGATCGCAGCGGCCAAGTAATCGATCACTTTAAATAAATTGCAACTACTCCGGATCTTGGCATGGAGTTTCCTCCGTGAGGCCAACGGCTCGTGGGATTTCGATAATCCTTCGTGGTTTCTCCCGGATGTTGAACGGAAAGAAATAACTCCTTTTGATCCGGAGCGAACCAGAGTCCTGTAAGCTCCGCTCCGATCGGAGAAGAAGCGAATTGAAGCGCCCTACCGGCATCTGGGCCTTGGGTCCGAATTACAAACAATCCGTTGTTTCCAAATTTCTTATATACGGATCTGTTTAAGTTCTTATCGGAAATATCGGTCACGATCCAGAGATTTCCTTTTTTATCAAACGCAAGATTGTCGGGAGCAGCAAATCCCGAACCCGCTCCCCCCGCAACAAACACTTCAAAATCGAATTCCAGGCCCGCGTGGTCCCCAGACTTTTCCCGGATGCGGAGAATTTGTCCGAATAAATTTCCGTGTCTGTCATTGTTGGTCATCGCGATAAAAACCGTGCCGTCCAAGGGATGAATCTCTATGTCCTCTGGACGATCCATTGGAGTCGCACCGCAAATTTTAGCGGCGCTCCTACAATGAACGAGAACGTCCGCTTGGGTTTCAAAGCATCTATCACCGTTTTCTTTTTTATAATTTCTTAATGTTTCGTTCAATTCCAAATCCAGAGGAATCCAAATGCCCTTATCGAAGTCCGCCGCATACAAAATTCCCGCTTCGAGTAAGGAGGAATTTGCCGCTCCCAGAGACGGAACGTAAGAATTCTTGGATACAAACTTATAGACACATTCATCACGAGTGTCGTCCCCCATATAAACCACGATTTTACCGGAGGGAGACAAGACAAGCGCCGCGTTCTCGTGGGCAAATCGTCCCAAGGCGGTATGTTTGACCGGAACGGATTTGGGATCGAACGGATCCACCTCGATCACCCAGCCGTAATGGGTTTCGTGCGGAAGTTTGCAGGGTTCTATAACCCATTCCACATTCTCTTCACATGAAAGAACGGTATTCCAAAAAGTAACACCTCCCGCGCAGTTCGAAAACGTACCGAAAACCTTGTTCGTATTTCCCACCGCTCTACTTCCGGCCGCGGGACCCGTTAGACGAAACTCTGTAAGTCCATTGATTCTTCTTCCGTAAGAAGAATCGGGAAAAAGAGTCCAGTCCCCATTTTTTTTTGCGATTCGAATTACGGAACCACCCAACGCATACAAATATTGTTCGATCTGTTTGTCCGTTCTCTCGTTGGGTCCTTGTTTCTGGCTGTCGTATCCGTTCACATAGTATTCCAAAACTCCGAGAGTCTCGTGGTTATTCCAGAGAAGTCCTACATCCTTCTTATCCTCAAAAGGGAAAAAACAATTGAAGTCAGAATTGAAACCGAACGTATCCCCTTGAGGATTCATTCTATCTCCGTAAAGAGCGATTGTGTTATACCGATAACCGGGAGGTAAGATCAACGAATCTTGCTCGCTCGGAGAAATCGGTTGAAATCGCTCATTCGGTTTGGAACGAAGAGAAGACTTCGATTTCGGAGCAGCTGAAAGAATTCCGGATTTTGCAATCGCCAACGCGGACGCGCCCTTCCCTAAATACTGCAAGAATTGAGATCTGGACAGATTCATACGTCGAACTTTTCAGAATTAAAAAAGATCGCTATCCTGAATTTCCGAGAATGTAACGGAATACAGTCAAAAACTTCCAAAAGACCCCTAGGCCATTCATATTCAAAATCGAATTCCTCATTGTTTCGTTTATCAATACAAAGCAAAATATAAAAACGAAATTGAATCCACTTTTCCGTATTGATTATTCAAAAATAATCCACCTTCTGCTATTGATTTTTCGAATTTTGTTGCTGAGTAAATATTTTCGAGTTTCGTTCGAACAATTCTTGCTCCATAAATTGAATACTCTTTCTTCACTTCTCGAAGCAAACGAACTAAACAGTAATTTTTACCAAAAAAACCGATCTTGAAGAATTTTTAACTCTCAACCTTTATACCGAATTCACGTTCTTTTATCTGGTTGTAATAATCCGATGAAATCAGAAACTATCCGGATAGAACTCCATTTTTGTTTCTATGAATTTTACTTTTAATTCCACTCCGTTTTATAAAATACTTTTCGCGATCGGATTCGGCTCGATCTCATTCTTTTTTCCATTTTATCTCATCGTCTCCAGCGAAAACAAACACCTGGACCAAGTTTATCGAAGTTTGAGAGAACCCGGTCCGACTGTTTTTGGAACCCTTACAGAATCGATTCGTATAGAAAAGCCGGGAAGAAGAGCTTACCTCGTTTCGTATAGGGTTCCCGACGAATTCGGAAAGTTATACGAAATCACAGAACAAGTGGATGAGAATCTACATAAAAGACTTCGGGTCGGAGATAGCATAGAAGTACGTAGACAAACTTTCGAAACTTTCGGAAAAATTCAAGTTCTGGCGAGAATTAAAAAGAATTCTCTTTTTATAAATGATTTCGACTTTTTAGAAATGTTCTCAATGATAGGACTTTGTTTTTCAGGAATTCTACTCGCAACCGGACTTTATTATCGTATTTTCAAGGATCGGGTAGCTTGATAAAAAAAGGGTTTTCTTTTTGAAAGATCAACTGTATCTGATACGGTTCCATGACGTACCGTGAAGGATTCATTTCGTACGAGATATATAAGAAATACTTATCATAAATTACGATATACATATATTCTTGAAATCGAATATGTTGCATCTGATTTCGGATCCCGCGCATCCAAATAGAATCCGCCCAAACTCTCTCATAGCGAATATTCGTCGCTTTGATCTGTTTGAAATAATCAGGTGACAGAGAAGGCTCCCTTCTCCTAAGTTCGAGCTTAAAAGAACGGATTAAGTTATATTCCAGCTTCGCTTTTTCAAGGGCATCTACGTCTGGGATGGTGCGGAAGTAATATTCATAATATTCCTTATCGAGAGCGGCGGCGTTTTTTTTATGAATATCTTCACTTTCCTCCAAAACCGGTCCGGAGATGGAAGATTGTGCATTTTGAGCGAATAATACATTTTTGCCAAAAAGCAAGAGAACCAAGAGTAGTTGTATCCGAAGCCGATCCATAAAACGCACACTATATGTATCGGACCGACTTCGAAATTCCAAGTCTTTTTTCCGGGTTTTTCAAGAAGCGCTTAACTCTTCCAAAGTTTCCGTAGTTCGTTTTAAATATTCGGAAAATTCGGCTTCCCCAAATATTTTAGAAGAAAGAAGAGCCATATCGTATACGGTTCGGGCCAACTTATCCGCCTTAGCCGAACGAATTCCTTTGGATAACCCTAAAATATTCTTCACGAGAGCGGAACGAGTATTGATTACAAGAGTATGATTCTTTAAAAGATCAAGTGGATTTTGACCACCCATCATATTCATCTCGCTCAATCTGCGGAGATGTTCTGGAAGAAGAACAACCGCCGGAACGCCTTCCGCTTTGAGAGGCTCCGCCTTAATTTCAAGTCCGTCCCGCTTTAGAATTTTCTCGAAAAATTCTTTGATCCGGTCCGCCTCGGTCTTGTTATCCGAGTCAACAATCGAAGAAGAATGTTCCTGATCCACAACCCCGTCCGCAAGTTCCGAATCCACCCTTTGAAATTTCATGTCCGGATTTTTAGATTCCAAAAATTGAATAAAATGAGAATCGATTCTAGAATCGACTAAAATCGCCTCAAGCCCTTGAGATTTAAGCAGATCCATATATACGGAGGAAGTTTCTAAGGCGTAAAATACCTTCCCGTTGTTTTTTTCCTTGTTTTTATTCCAATAATCTTCAAGACGAATGATTTCCCCGTTCGAAGTCTTAAAAAACACAAGATCCTTTGCTGCGTCATAGAACTTGTCGTCGGTCAACATTCCGTATTTTACGAAAATGGAAATTTCGTCCCAGTTCTTTCTAAATTCCTCCTCGCTCTTTTTAAACTCCTCGTTCAAACGATCGGCAACTTTTTTCACGATATGCGCGGAGATTTTTTTCACCAAAGGATCGCTTTGTAGATACGAACGGGAAACGTTCAGAGGCAGATCGGGAATATCAATTGTTCCTTTGAGTACAGTTAAAAACTTAGGAACCAAGTCGTTGGCATCATCGCTTACAAATACGTGATTACAGTAGAGTTTGATTCCGGATTGATTCACATCCAGTTCGTGTTTTAATTTAGGAAAATATAATATCCCCTGTAGACGGAACGGATAATCCACGTTTAAATGAACGTGAAAGAGAGGTTCTCCCGAAAAAGGGAAGAGATAGTTATAAAATTCCTCGTATTTTTCCTTAGTTACAGAAGAAGGTGTTTCGGACCAAAGAGGAGTTTGTTTGTTGGCTTGCTCGTTTTTTACGTAAATTGGAACGGGTAAAAAATCGCAGTATTTACGGATCAGTTCCTTGAGTTTCCATTGATCCAAATATTCTCCAGAATCTCCGTCGAGATAGAGGGTGATTTTAGTGCCTCTTGCAGTTTTATCCGAAGAACGCAAAGAAAACTCGGTTCCGGACTCGCTTTCCCAAATTACTCCAGTAGAATCTTTTTTATACGACTTGGTTTCTATAATTACCTTCGTGGAAACCATAAAGCAGGAATAAAAACCGAGTCCGAAATGTCCGATAATTTCGGGTTTAGTCCCTTCCCCTTGAAATTTTTTTACGAACTCTTCCGCACTGGAAAACGCGATTTGATTGATGTACTTTTGAACCTCTTCGGAACTCATTCCGATTCCATTGTCTTCGATCGTGAGAATTCTTTTTTCCTGATCGAATTCAAGATCGATTCTATAATCGGTACCTCCTTCAAATTCCTCGGAGAACGCTATTTTTTTTAACTTAGTGATCGCGTCGTTTGAGTTGGACACCAGTTCTCGGATAAAAATATCTTTTTCGGAATAAAGCCATTTTTTAATGATCGGAAAGATGTTTTCCGTCTCCACGGAAATTTTTCCTTTGATTTCTTCGCTCATAGAGTTCTCTCCTTTATATGTTTTAAAATACGATTTGCAATACGAAGCAGTGTCGTTTTGTCCTTGAGGTTCAACCGAAGTGCAAATTCCGAATAACCAAGCTCGGCTCCGGAAATTTCTACGAGGAAGGAAACATCCGTTTCGGGGATCCCCTTGGAAAGCAGAAACTGTCTTAATACAAAGCCTCTTTTAGATCCCATTTGTAAGTCAAGTTCTTTTAAAATCGGAGCCCCGAAGATCGGGAAAAGAACCGGAAGCGATATGAGAAAAGTTGAATCCGATTTTTGAACACGAAACCAAATTGCAACGATCGCAACCAGTAAAAATCCGAAAGCGAAAAACAAAACTCGTATTTTTCTCTCTTCGGAAATCGAACTTGAAGATTCCGCACCTTTAGATTCCTTTTTCGCCCGAGCAACGTTTACCGATGGAATCTGAAGAGAAATAGTTTTGTAACTTCCTGAATCCGGATTGAAAAAAACGAAGTCCCTCGGCTCTTGTTTCCAGACTCCAACCGTTTCCATCGGAATTCCGTATTCAAAACGAGCAATGGAATAAAAACCGTAACCGCCATTTTTCAGTTCGGTAAATTTCCAAGACTTAGATGTGTCATATAACGTAAATTTCGAAGAGCAATTCTTTTCTTCTTTGCAAGTAGAAAGAGGCTCCGTAACGGAGGAAAGATTACCTTCTCCTTCGATGACAACGCTCAGATATAAAGTGCTTCCCGTTTCGATCGTATTAAGGTCATTTTCAATTTTTACACGAGCTTTGAATTCTCCGACACCTCCGCTGAAATTCCCTTCGAATTTCGGAAGTTCCTTTACACGAATCCGACTCGGTGTCGTGGTAACGGTTTTCATATCAAAGTAAGATTGAAGTTGACCTTCCAAAGAAAACGTGGTCTTGCCTAGATGAAATTCTCCCGCACGGAGAGGAACCAAGGAATAGATTTCTTTGTTATATACGGCGACGTCGTAAATGTTTCTTTCATATAAAACTTGATCGGGAACTTTTACAGCGACACCAGAAAGGACTTCGCTCCGGAAGTAGGGAAACTGAATCGAATCGGCTGGATTTCGATCAAAGTAAGGCTTACGCACATCCCTATAATACAACGTAAAATAACCGATGATCGGCTCTCCGATCCAGGCTTCTTTTTTACTCGTTTGAAAAATCACTTTTAAATCCGCGTTTTCGGGCAAATCCTCTTCTTCAAACTGAAAGAAACGATCGAAAAAAGTCCCTCCCCTCCTTGCAGTTTTAGATCTTTCAAGCACTTGAATCTGAAAAGGGTCGGAAACAAACTTTTTACCATTCACCTCTATACTCACGCGGGGAAGTGTAAAAACTCCTTGTCTTGAAGCCTTAATCCTGAACTTTAAAAGTCTTTTTCTAAAAACTTGAAAGTTGATGATCGTAGTGTTTTCTTCCGAGCCCGCATAAAAGACGGAAATATCTCCGCTGGAAAAAGAATTCTGAGGAATCGAAACCCTGGAGCCCATGTTCATTTCGAAAACCACATAGGATTCCTCTCCGAGATGAAACGTGTTTCGCGTAACGTAGAATTTTGTTTCTTCCGCCGCAAGAGATCCGGCCCAAAACAAAAAAGATAAAACCCAGAATCTCTTCACCAAAAAACCTCTCTATCCCGGCTTTTCCCGCTCTTTCTACGAACCTTATTCAGATCCAAAGAATCCAAGATCCTTTTTGTTTCCTCTTCAGTGAGACGACTACCCGCAGATCCTTCCTTTTGACCCTTTTCGATTGGCGAATTTCCACTCTTCGAGTTATCCTTGCGATTTTGAGATTGGTTTTGAGAGGAAAAGTCCTTCGAGTTCTTAGGTTGGCTCTGGGAATTAGAATCGGGGGAATTCTGAGGCGGCATTTTACGGAGGTATTCTAAATTTTTTCTTGCTTCTTTTAAATCGGGCTTCAGCTTCAAAGCTTTGATAAATTCTTCCGCCGCTTTTTTGCGGTCTCCAGCAAGCATATAACCATTTCCTAAATTGAATCTGGACTTCCATTGAACTTCGGGAGAGGGAGAATTAGCGGCTTTTTCGAAATGACGAATCGCCTTATCTATGTTACCAGACTTGAATTCCGCCGCACCACGATTGAATTCTAATCTAGAATCTTCCGGAAAATAAGACTCCGCTTCCTGATACATCTTCAAAGAGTCGAGATATTCCCCCTGATTGTAGTATTCCAGTCCTTCGGCGATCCGATTTCCTCCCGGATCCAATTCGATCGCGAGCAAGGAGTCGACAAAAATAAAACAAATTATAATTACCAAATATTCTAATGTACGAATTTGTTTCATATTCTAACTTCCGATTTCCGTATAGAAAACAGGAAAAATTCCACCAAAATCCAATCCAATAATAGAAAAAAAATGGCCATAAACAAAAATTTACCGGAACCTTCCGCACGTTTCAATTCCTTACTTCTGGAATACAGATTCTCTTCCAAAGAAAAAATTTGCTTTTGAAAAGACGTTACGTCTGGAGGATTTGAATCCAAAGAATAAAAAGTTCCGTCGTTTTTACTCGCAAGTTCCTTTAAAAAGGTCCGATTCATCTTGGAATGTATGATTCCGGGGGAATTTAAGTCTGGCGTCAGAGTTCCATCTTTCAAAAGAAAACCTTTTAAACCAGAATTTTCGTCGTTATAAGCGATCGGACCACCCGCCTGCGTCCCGGCCGCCCACACTTGAAAACTGGCCGGAAAAGAAACGGGATCGGGATCGTTCTGATCTTCTCCGTCCGTTACCAAAATCAAAATTCGATTCCGGAAAACTTTTTCGGATCCAAGCAATGCATCCGCTTTCAAGAACGCCCGATTCAAATCCGTCCCCCGGTCCCCGACCATGTCCACATCCAAACCGCGCACGTAATCCGAAAAGGCGGAAACGTCCGAAGTCATCGGACAATATAAAAACGGATTTCCGGCAAAGACGATCATCCCGAACCGATTTCCGGAAAGAGCAGGCAACATACGCAATAACACTTCTTTGAACCTTGCCAATCGGGTCGGAGGACTATCAATGGCTTGCATGGAAAGGCTTACGTCCACTAGGAAAAGTATATCGACTCCTTTGAAAGATTCCTCTTCTTTTTCGTCCCTGGTTTCAGTTTTCAGACCACTAAAAAAGAAACATACCAAGGTCGCAAAAATCAACAGAATTCTTACAAACACAAAACGAGTATCAGGAAAAGAGGAAGTCCTCTCCAAACCAGGATAAAAAACTCTCCATTCTTTTATTTTATAAATCAGGAATATTCTAAGTATGGAATATATGATCCACACGAATACGAGAGCTATAAATAGATTTTTTAAATAAGGGGAAAACTCGTAATTCATACGTAATACCTGAGAAAAAAAGCCCGTAACATCAGATCCAAAAGTAAAACGGCAAGGGCTCGGTAAAGCCAAATCTCATACTCGGTTTCCCGAATTTCCCGAGGGGGAGCCTGCAAAGGATCTTTTTCAAGAGAATCAATCGAAGCAAGAACCGCTTTCATTTCCTCCGGATCTTCCGCCCGAAAAAACTTACCGCCTGTGCTTGCAGAAAGTTCTCGTAGAATCTCAAAATTGATTTCGTAAGAACCATCTTCTTTTCCGATTCCAACAGAATAGATTTTTACGCCGATATGTTCCGCAAGATCCGTCGCAGTTACAGGATCAATTTTACCCGTATTGGAAACGCCGTCCGTGATCAGCACGATCACTTTAGAGCGAGCTTGAGAAGCTCTCAATCGATACGTGGAAAGTATGATCGCATCCCCGATCGCAGTCCCTTGCTCCGCTACCGTCTCCTCTTCGATCGTTCCTAAAATTTCGTTCAGGGATTCCCGGTCGCCCGTAAGAGGAGCTTGCAGATACGCCGCACCCGCAAAAACGACCAACCCTAAACGATCGTTTTTTCTTTTGTCGATAAATCTTCTAAGTAATTTTTTGGAAACGCCAAGTCTTGTCTCCGGAAGAAAATCTCGACTTCGGGACATGGAACCCGAAACATCCAGGGCGATCATGACATCGACTCCCTCCTTTTCATCGGGAAGAAAAGTCGTTTTTTTACCGGGTCCAGCAAGCGCAACAACCACCAAACTGATCGCAATCGGGCGAAGTATAGGCAAGAACCTTCCGAAATCCTCGAACTTAGAAAGCACCCCTTCCCTTCTACCGGGAAGTCGAACCTCCATTTTTTTTAAGTACATTTTGTTTTTGTAATATATAAACGCCCAAACCCAAACAGGAATACAAAGAAGAAATGCGTAAGGATATTCAAAACTCATTTCTTATCCCAAACCCCTCGCCAGTGTAGAAACTTTTTTTCCGCCTCTTCCTTAGATAAAAACGTGTTTTCGGGTCTAAATTTTTTTTCGGTTAAATACAATCTCCAAAACTGAAGTTCTTGTTCTTCAAACGGAAACTGATCGTACAAAAAACGAAAAAGTTCCGCCTCAGTAAAAGCAGAAGTTTTTTTTCCAGAAAGGCTTGCCGACTTTTCACGGATATAACCGGATAATAACCGAGCGAAATCACGCGCAGGGACCGACGTCTGTTTCAAAAGTTCGTTCAATCGAATTTCATAGATTTCCATTCTTTCCGGAACCGACTCCGATTGGATGATCGCGTCCAGAGGCGAACTTTTACGTGTGTAGATACGATAAATATAAATTCCGAAAACGAGTAATAACACGACAAGAATAAAAAACACGAATAAATTTCTTAAATAAGGGCCCGAAAACGCCAAAGGTGGAATGATATCAGCGGGGCCCGTATCCGAATCGGGAATCGAAGACTCGATTAGAAATCGTTTTCCGGAAAATTCCTTTTTACCGTTTTTATCCGTCCAAGAAATCGGAACCGGATATTCCCCCGTAACATAAAAAACGAAGTCCACCGTAAGAGAGTTTTTTTTCTTTTCGGAATACAAAATTTCGAACCAAGGGATATCCGGAGAATCTTCCAAAAAATAAAGCTTTGTTTCCGGAAATTGGATGTCTTCGATTTCTTCGGCATCCCATTTTAATTCGTACCGGATTTTTTCGGCAATCAGCACTTTTTCTGGAGCAAGAAACTCAATCGTTTTCGCGCTTAAATCCACAGATAATATTAGAATCCAAGAATATATAATAATTCGAATACTTTTTTTCATTTTGAAAAGTACCGCATCAAGTCCTTGGTTTTCAACTCGTGTTCGGTCAGGTCCAGCAAAGAAGACTGAAAAAAGGAACGTAAAGATTTTAATTCAAATTCGGGAGAAAGACTCTTACCGAATAATCCTCCGCCGGACTCTTCCGGATCGCGTGTGTAAAAAAAGGACAATAAAGATTTAGGCGGATTCATTTCCAGGGGATCTCTGAATCGTATCGCGTGTAAAGAATAATGTTTTTTTAAACTGGAGTATTTCTTCAAGTTACGGATTCCGATAAAGTCGCTTAATAAAAAGACCTCCGCATGCCTATGGACCCGATTCTTTAGATATTGAAAGGGGAACAAAGGCTCCGATCTCCTTGGTACTAGTTTTTTATCCGAAATTTTACGCAACACCGGAAGCAATTCATTACGAGATTTTAAAAAGTCGGTTTCCCATTCCACCTTGTCACAATAAAGAATGATCTTGACTCTGTTCCCTTTTTGTACATAGAGTAAGGAAATGAGTGCAAGAACCTGGAAAGCATTTTCAGCTCGGGAACATTCCCCGGAACCCCACTCCATTGAGGAGGATATATCATAAAATAAAATTGCCTGCCTTTCCTTTTCTTCGTAAAACTCCCGCACATACAATTCTCCGAAACGAGAGGTCACGTTCCAATCAATCAGCCGAGTGTCGTCTCCGAAACTGTAGAGCCGGACATCTTTGAAATCGAGCCCTCTTCCACGTTTAGAACTTTCTGCACTCCCGATTTTTTCCTTAAAGGATCGGGATTTACGTCCCAATTCAAGGCTTGAAAGAACCGATAAGAATTCTTTACGGATCATAAAAACTAAGGAACTGGAGTCGCCTCCACAACAGTCCGGATCAGAGATTCTACATCCAATTCCTCCGAAATCGCTTCGAACGTGAGAAGGATTCTGTGCCTTAAAATTTCCACGAGCGAAACCTTTACATCCTCCGGAATCACGTATGTTCTTCCGTTCAGAAGCGCATTTGCTTTAGAACTTTTTAATATACTTAAGGAAGCTCTCGGAGAAGCCCCATGGCGGATATACGGAATCAATTCTGGAATGGTTCGTTCTTCCGGTCTTGTATTCCGAACCAATCGAACAATGTAGGACTTGATTTTTTCTTCGATAAATACTTCGTCAAGCATAGATGACAATCGCAGGATTTCAGCAGAAGTGATCGCTTTTTTGATCTTTCCGTTTGTCGTGCTCAGTTTACCGTGCTGATCCAAAATGGAAACTTCCTCTTCCAGAGCAGGATAATGAACGTTAACTTTCATAAAAAATCGATCCATCTGCGCTTCCGGCAAGGGATAGGTCCCGTCTTGATCAATCGGATTCTGAGTCGCGATCACTAAAAACGGTTTATCGAGTTTGTACGTTTTGTCTCCGATCGTGATCGTCTTTTCCTCCATACTTTCAAGAAGAGCAGATTGAACCTTTGCGGGCGCCCTGTTGATCTCGTCTGCAAGAAGAACTCCGGTGAATACCGGGCCCTTTCTGGTCTCAAACTCTGCGGTTTTCGGATTGAATACTACTGTTCCGACAAGATCCGCCGGTAAAAGATCGGGAGTAAACTGAATTCTTTTAAAATCCAAATCCAATGCCCTCGCAAGCGATCTTGCGAGTAATGTTTTTGCAAGTCCGGGCATCCCCTCTAAAAGAACGTGACCTTGACAGATTAGACAGACTATAACGTTTTGGATAACTTCGTTTTGTCCGGTAATTTCTTTTTCCAATTCCTTTTTAAGAGTTTCCAATTTGATTTTGGCAAACTCGACGTCTTCTGCGGAAAGCGGATCTTTTTCCATAGGATAAGAATTCGACAGCCTACGATTCGCTTCAAGCGAATTCAGAATCAATCGGACAAGAAGATCTTATTGATCAAGATTTGACCTTCATTTCTAAAAGAGTTGGAGTCGTTAATAACGACTTAAAGCAGCCGATCTCAATCGTTTGTCGGAGATACGAGCAGCAGGGCCCAAAAAATTTGTGATTACAGAAAACGCAAACTACAGTGGAGCAAAATCTTCCAACTAAAGTTCCACCGAACTTCTATAAAAGGAAAGTTCACACGTCGAGTCCAGAAAAGGTTACTTGAGTCTATCCCCTTTTTCTTTCCCATATCCGAGCCTTTCTAAAAAAGGCGATAAAAAATGCCTCTTGATCGTGAAAACTCATACACGTAATTCTAAAATACTGATCTATCTTAACCCGGACTTGAAATTCCTATACTTTAGTAAGGGCCCACACTTTCCCAGTTTTTACGTATAAAACACGTAAAAATCCAGGTTCTTGAAATCGTAGGGAGTTCCCATAAATCAGAAAAACATTTCTTTCGTGCATTTGTCGGGACAAATATTATCACTTTCTAAAAACGCATCTTATGGAACGACAAAGTTATCGCTTTGCATCCCAATTTCCAGAACTATTATTACCTCGGTATGTTCCACTGATGGAACGACCTTCTAAAACGCCTATGTATTTTTGAGAAAACGGAACGTTACTTCCGATCTCCGAACATTTTATTCCGACACAAGACCGGACAAATTGGATTTGATTTCCTTTCGTGAAAACCCCACTGAGAGATTCCGGTTTCCCTTTTCCCCAATTTGAAAATCTTAAAACTCCGTAGAGCCTTCCATTCTTTCCACCGAAAAATTGAAGAGTCCCCTTATGAGGACCTACATTCAACTGAAATGTACCCACGAAAAGTTTATCGTTTGCGGAAAGTTCCGCGGAGTCGGAAGATTTTTCTTCCGGTAAAAACTCTATCTTTTCGACCAGATCCGTCGGAATCTCCTGATCCGTGATCTTTAGAACTTTTGAATCAACGGAAACAAGAACACCTTGCGTAAAAGATCCGTTATAAGTTACTTTTGCAGTTCTTCGGATATTCGAACCGCATGTTCTCAGAAAAAAACCGAGAATAAAAAACAAAATCGCTGTGGGGATAAAAATCGTCAGATCCCGTCTCCAAAAAGATCGGGAAGAATTTTCAATGCTCATACAATCATTATCGGCGGATTTCAAAAAAGGCTTACTTCGAAAATAAAAAGCCAGAGACGGGAAAACAAAGGATTCAATATTGCAAAAACATTCCCAACGAAAACAAGATTTCCAATATATCAAATAATTTGAATATATCTTCCTGTCTCATAAATGGACCGGTTTTCAACGATAAAGACCTCTTTATAAAACGAATCGACTGTCGCTAAAACGGAGGCCTCTATAAAATTCGAAAATCGCGATCTTAAAATCGAATTTTATAGAGGCCCCCTTATGCCAAATAGAATGTAAATCTATATTTGTTTTTTCTAAATTACTTACAAGGTGGACTCTGCATTTCTCCCATTCTTTTGTTTTCGTTTCCATTTATGTAAAACATTTTACCAGAAGCGGTCGTCCAACAACCGTCTTTTCGGTTAGTACCAACCATGATCGCACCTTCTCCGATTTTAGAACCGTTGTCATCGTATTCTATCGCCTTTGATTCGCTCAAAATTTCGAAATGTTTTTTACCGTTTTTGTAAAACGTAAAAGGAATATCAGGTTTATAACTGGCCTTAAGTTCGTTTGTCGCCTCGTCTATGTTCATAATTGAAAACTGAAGCTTACCCTTTCCGATCAGCTGTCCTTCCTTGTTATATGCTTCCGCAGAAGACATCATAAACTCGTTCATCATCTCACCCTTATAAGCGGGGTTTCCGTTGCTCCAGTTGAACTTCCAAATTCCTTTACGGGTATGTTCCCTTTGACCTTCGGCAAAGATATTTCCATTTTTATAATATTCTTTCCAGTAACCGGAACGAAGTGCTTTTTTCTCTTTCGGATCTTTTTCCTTTTCGGTTCCCGGCTCCAACTTCGGTTTATAACCGCCTTCCATTTGGACGACACCATTGTCGTAATAGGTCTTCCAGATTCCAGTTTTCAGATCATCCTTGTAAGAGCCTTCGCTTTGAACCGTACGTCCATCTTTATGATAGGAAGTTTCAGCGCCTTGTTTCTGTCCGTTGGAATAGTTGGAAATTTTTTTCTTAGCCCCATTTTGTCCAGGCTCTGCGTAGTATTCGGTCCAAAGACCATCTTTTTGATCGTCCTTATACGAACCTTCCTCGTCCATTAAACCTTCATTGTTTTTTTTCCAATAAGGCCCATTTTTTTTATCCGCTTTATAACTAGTACTTTCGGTCTGAGTTCCATCTCTTTTAAATTTCTTTTCCTCACCTTCTTTCACACCGGCTACGTAAGGAGTGTCACGTAGAACTTCTCCGGTTTCGTAAAGAGTTTTCCAAGAACCTTCTCTTTTATCGTCCTTGTAGTCTCCAGTTCTAATGAGAATGCTGACTTTCTTCTTCGTAGAGGAATCCTCTTTCTCCTGATATTCCTTCCAAGCCCCGTTCTTTTTAAATTTCTTGATCTGATCCGGCTTCAATCCATCGAGTTGTTCTGGAGTACAGGGTTTACCACTACAATCCGTAACTACGGGACCTTCGGCTTTCATATTAAAAGTTTCCTTATATTTTTCCACACGGATATTAGGAGGTAAAATTTGAATTTCCTGATCCTTTCCTTTATTTTCCACGCCTGGAATCGTAGAACAAGAAACGGCCGCAATCGTGATAAGAGCTAAACAAAGTTGTTTCATGATTATTCCTTGAAAGTTAACAAACTTCCCACAAACGTTAAGAAGCCGAATTTAAAAGTCAAGAAATTCCGAAATCACAAACAAATGCGAGTTTGCGCACTCAACTATAACGTTTTGATATAAGGCACGAAAACGATTAAAGCGGAATCAATCGTAAGAGACTTTTTTTAAAAGATCTTATCAATTTATTGATCGAAACAAAAAATGTAGTTTAGCCTCAAGCAGGCAGGCGCCCGATTTTTTTGTGATGAATATATTGATTTATTTTCGATCCAGATAGTAGTGAAGCATAATAAATCGAATGAAGGGACGATAACAATCCAAGGAAATATGACCACTATCCGCAAAAGTATTGCAAGCGTAATAAGAATCCTTACTCATATCCAACAAAGGAATACCTGCTTTTTCGTGCATCGGTTTTACGATTTGAAACCAGGGTTCAAGAACATTCAGTTCGTTCAGCACTTTTTCCATCGGTACCGAAGCGCTTGGTTTTACGAACAAAGCTCTCCATCTTTTTTTCAGAAGTAAGTTTAGAATTTTTTGATAAAATTCATACTGCATCGGCGAAGGAGCATAGGAAGGATAAATCCAATCGACCGTTTTATGGGCAGATTCTTGAATTTTGCCGAAGTCCTTTTCCACATAAGCTCCCGCAGGAGAAATGGCATTCCCCTTGTCGGTTTTCAAAGTGGCGATCGTCATCGTCTTAAGCAATTCGCCGATCTCGAAATTCTCGTTTTTCAAACGTTTGATAACATTCCCGATATAAGGTTTGTTGTAACTTACACCAAAAAGAAAATTAGCAAAGTAATAATTCACGTTCTCTTTTCCCAAAGTCCAAGCATATTTCAGAATAAAAATCGGGTCGAAGCTGTTCGCTAAATTCGATTTTTTGAATGTAGTGCTATTTTTATTGAATTGAAACGGATCACTTTCGATCACGATTAAGTCTGGATTTACTCCGCCGTTTGCAAGTCCCTCTAAAAAGTAAAGATAATAGACGGGAGTTGTAACCGCGGAAGAAAGATTATAGATATCCCAATCCGGATAAAAGGCCTGAAGATCCGAGTTTTGAAAGTAGAGCATCCGAGAAGATCCCATAAGGATCATAAGCTTTTTCTTTTTTTCGGGATTTTTAGAATATTCTCCGCCGTATTTGGAAATGATCTCTTGAAGAAGTTCTTTTTTTACATCGTAATAGATGTAAGTAAATTCCTGCTTTACGTAATCCCTGACTTTATCCAAAAAGAAAATTTTATCGAATAGAAATATCGCCAAAAAGAGAAGGACCGGATACCAGAGAAATGGTTTGGACTTCAAAAAATTCTCCCAATACTCAATTCAAATTTCGATTTATACAAATCGTTTAAACATAAATTCTGGCTTCTTTCCGACGTGTAAACTCCCGCATTCTCCAAACCGAATAAGCCCTTTCCAAAAACGAGGAACCCGCAAGACAAAGAGTATGCTTTACAATAAAACGTAATCATCCGGAAGCTCTCACATGCTACAAAACATCTCATCTAAATTCTAACACAACACTTCCTACCATAATCTAAACAGCCCACAAATACTTGGGCCGTCGATTGCAGAACAATCTTCCTCGAAAAATAATCGATCCCATAAACTATATTTTCGCAGGTAAAAAGTCATTTGTTGTGGGATTCCCACAGAGACCAAAAACAACATGAAAGTTTCGAATGTTCGCATAAGAGAGAATTTAATTTTCGGAATTCGTGATAAGAAGAAGAGTCGGTAAAAACACCGACTCAGGTTCTTTGAGAAGCAGGAAGTTGTCAAATGAAATCAGGCTGTTACCATGTCTTTTTGAGAGAACTGTCTACGTTTTCTTTGTAACTCCGCAAACCATTCTTCCGCGTGTTTATGATAAGCGACTAAACGTTTGACATAGACTCTTCTTTCAGGCATTAGAACTCGCCTTGCTTCAAAAATGATTTCCTCTACAATTTTCGTGTGAAACGTAAAGTGACTGGAAAAAAGATTAAAGTAATCTCTCTCCGAAGCTTCCCAAGGTCTAGAAGCGATGTCTGTGAAATATTGTTCTAACTGTCCGATATCATGGTTGAAGTCCGATTCGTAAGGAGAATTGACGACCGCTATCGCATCGGTGAGGTCTGCGAGGGTTTGAAAGTAAGTCTCTAATTCAGGTAGTTGCACAGGTAAAAATCACCTTTCCTATAGGTTCATTTTACCATCCTTTTTAGAGGCCTTACACGTTCAAGATTTTTTAAGATAATCTTTCAAATGTTTGCCTTCTTCATCCCATCCTTCCGAAGCGGCTTCGACCCACACGTCATACTTCTCGCTTACAGGATAACCTGAATTCGTTACAATCAGCTTGGAAGAATTCTCGCTCAAAGAACAAAATTCCAATTTCAACTCAATATCGCCCGCAGGATGGTCTTGCCAAAGCAACACTAATTCTTTCAAAGGAACTATCTTTTTATAAATTCCGTTTGTCGTTAGATCTCCTTCCATTCCAAGTTTCCACGTCCAAGCAAAGTTAGCGCCTTCCTTAGGACGGCCAGTGACCTTATCTGCAAGCCAATGGATTAGCTCTTCGTTCACGGTGACTGCATTCCAAACTCTCATCAGAGGATAGTCGAACTGAAATTCTTTTACAACGCTTCTAGTTTCCATGCTTTCCTTTTAGTGAAAATCTTTATAAAGTTTTTTGAATAAAGTTCGCTCCAAAAAGACAGGAGCGATATTACGCAACCATTTCAAAAAAAATCCGGAACTATCCATAATGACCAATCTCGATTCTGGATCCTCCACCGAATCAATCATCTTAGACGCAACCTCTTGTGGAGATTTAATCTTCTTACCGGAATAGTGATCCTCGTTCAAAACGTTACCGTCTCCGTCCAAACCGGATGCTCGAAGTTTCGTCTTTGTATAGGGAGGACAAAAAATGATAAACGATAATCCTTCTTCCGAAAGTTCTATTCTTGCTGCTTCCAAAGCTGCATGAAGCGCGGATTTAGAGGAAGAATACGCGCTTCTTCCCGGAATTCCGTAAAGACCGCTCACAGTGGAAGTTGCGATCACAGAACCCTTTGCCAATTTAATCTGCGGAAGTAACCGTTGGATAAGATAGATAGGACCGAAAAAATTGACATCGAACGTCTTACGAAAGGTTTCGATTCTCGTTCCGTCAAAACGAGAATGTGTGGTAACTCCCGCATTTGCAAAAAGAATGTCTATACCCCGATAGTCCTTGGAAATCTTTTTGACTGCCTTATCGATTTCCTTTTCCGAGCTTAAGTCGGTCGGAATATGAATCAGATTTGCAGGAAGACTACCTTTTCGTTTTAAAAGTTCAGGTTGAGTTCTGGAAAGATTGATAAGATTACAACGGATATGAGAAAGAGCGCCGAGAACGGCTTCTCCAATACCGGAAGAACCTCCGGTCACTATGACGGTTTTGCCTGTCCAGAACGAAGGATTCATATTACAGAGCATTCTCAACATGAGAAAGAGGGATTCAAGAATTTTTTCAAGGGAAAAGAAGAACATTCCGTTACGTCCTTCCCACATAGAGTCTTTGTCGAAAAAAGTAAAACAAGAACATCGGGAAGGATTTTGCTTATCAAACAAACATTTCGGTTTTTATAAACTTGATTTTAATTGACATTCGTCTGTATCCCGATACAGATCTAAGTATGATCGCTCAAACGCACGACAAACGGATCACCGCTAATCTTCCTGAAAATCTCTTAAGAGAAGCCAGGCTCGTCACGGGAAAGGGTATTACCGAAACGATCGTGATGGGGCTTGAACTACTCAAAAGAAGCAGAGCTTACGACAAAGCCCAAAAACTCAAAGGAAAAATCAAAATCCAAATCGATCTGGATACGAGCCGTGAGCGCGCTCGTCGTTGATACTTCCAGTTTTATCAGTTACTTCAAAGTCGGAAATGAAACCATAGACGACGCCATCAAAGAAGGAAGAGCGTATCTTTCTCCGATCGTTGCCGCAGAACTTCTAAGCGGAATTCGTTCCAAATCGCACCAATTTCTGATGAAGGATTTTTTCAAAGATTTACCTCTCTGCGGAAATGAAATCGAATCCTGGTTTAAAACGGGACTACTACGATCCAAACTTTATTCCAAAGGTTTGTCCGTTTCGATCTCAGACGCACACATCTGCCAATGCGCTCTGGAATTGAACGGCCATCTTATCACCGAAGATAAAATATTCTCCAAGATCGCAAAAATAACGGAACTCAAATTGATCGGTTAACAATCTTTTTCCCGGCAAAGAATATTAGAAAATTTGATTCTATTGTCCGAAAGTTTTAGTCGGCGTGAAACTGAAAATTGACAACCTTCCGTTTCGATTGAGATGTAGTGAAATTTGAAACGGGTGCCCGCAAGGCTCATATTCAATCCTTGTCCGCGCTGATCTCGTCCTGAATCACTCTCGCTTCCGCGCGAAAAGCGATATAAGACCAAACCCAAGTGATGAGAATCGTCACCTTATTTTTAAACCCGACTTGATAGAATAAATGAACGAAAAGCCAGGCAAGCCAACCGAATAGACCTTTCATTTTTAGAACTCCCACTTGTGCCACGGCGTCCGTTCTACCAATCGTAGCCATAGAACCTTTATCAACGTAACGAAAAGATTTACGTTTTTTATTCTTCAAGTCTCCTTGAATGAGAGCCGCCACATAACGTCCCTGCTGCATCGCGACAGGAGAAACCCCGGGCAAAGGACGCTCTATACCTTTGGAATAATTAGCAATGTCTCCGATGACAAAAACTTCCGAATGGCCTTCTATATTGCAGAACTCATCCACGATCACTCTACCGCCTCGATCCAAGACTACGCCTAACGTAGATGCAATCGTATTAGCCTGAACTCCCGCGGCCCAGATCACAGTCTGGGTTGTAATCATTTTTCCTTCGAGCTGAACCCCGCGTTCGTTAATATCGATTACTCTGGTTCCAGTCAAAACTTCTACTCCCCTACTCTCCAAACGTTTTTTGGTAAATTCCCCCAAAGAAGGGTCGAAAGTCATAAGCAGTCTGGGAGCGGCCTCAATCAAAGTAATTTTGGACAAAGCGGGATCGATCGTATGAAATTCGTCCCGAATGATCTGATGGGAAAGCTCTGCGATGGAACCTGCCAGTTCCACTCCGGTTGGTCCTCCCCCGATGATGACATAGTTTAAGAGGGCTTTAACAACCTCAGGGTCTCCCGAAAGTTCGGCCTTTTCGAAGGAGATTAAAAGTTTATGACGGATCTTTAAGGCGTCCTTTAGATTTTTCAAACCGATCGTATACTTCTCCCAGTGATCGTTTCCAAAATAACTGGATTTAGCACCCGCCGACAAAATTAGATAATCATAATTTGTTGAAGTATTCTGATAATAAACCGTTTTTGTCGCAAGATCAACTTTGGTTGCCTCTCCTAAAACCACGGTCACATTCAATTTTTCGCCTACTAAAGAACGAATTGGAATCGCAATATCCGCAGGACTTAAAACCGCGGTTGCGACCTGATAAAGAAGGGGTTGAAATAGATGATGATTTTTTTTATCGATCACCGTGATATCAAGATTGTTATTTTGGGAAAGTTCTTTGATGACTTGCAAACCCCCAAATCCTGCACCGATGACTACTATTTTTCTTTTCCTGGATTCACTCATTTGTGAGGATTTTCCTCCCAGATTAAGCTTTTAAATCCAGTTTTTTAGAGAGAAGAAAATCAAGAAAGTCTTCCGCGGTATCGGAGACAATATTTTGCACTTCGTCAAAGTCCTTCAAAGTACCATAATATGGATCGGGAACCTCGGAGTCTTTTTTGGAATCTTTTTGAAAAAACCGAAACAATTGTACCTTTTTTCTTTCTTCGTCCGAAGAAGCGAGATACAAAACATCTTTTTGATTCGACTTATCCATTGTAAGAATGTAGTCGAAATCCCTAAAATCCTCCTTTCGAAACTGTCTCGCCTTGTGGGTCAGCTCAATCCCTCTTTTACGTGCAGCTTGTCTAGTCCTAGGATCCGGAAGTTCTCCGATATGATACCTGGACGTTCCGCAAGAATCCACGAAAAAGGAAGATTCCAAATTTCTTTTCTGGATCAAATCTAGAAAGGCTCCTTCTGCCGCAGGAGATCTACAAATATTTCCGAGGCAAACGAACAAAACACGAATCGACTGTTTTCCTTTTCGGTTTTGTTTTTCAAAAGGTAATTCTATTTCAGACCGATCTTCAACCATAAAAACTCGGGAATTCGTTTCATTAAATAGCCAAGGAAAACCCATGGGAACCAAGGAACTGTAGCCGATAAAACTTTGTTTTCAATTCTTTTATATATTTTCCGAGCACCTCTTTCCACCGAAATTACAAACGGACGAGATTTCATTTGATTGTTGATCGGAGTATCTATAAATCCGGGATGAATCACCGTTACCGAAACTCCATATCGTTTCACCTCTCCTCGAAGAGCCTCCATATAAGTGGAAAGTCCCGCTTTCGAGGAAGAATAACTTGCAGAACCGGGAAGACCTCTAAAAGAAGCTACGGAAGAGATCGCAGCGATTTGTCCCGATTTTTGTTTTTGAAAAATAGGCAAAGCCGCTTCCACACCCGCCATCGCTCCGATCAAGTTGGTTTCAATCACCGCACGATCGGCTTCAAAACTTCTGCCTCCAAACGAAGCAGTGGTTGAGATACCAGCATTTAAGACGATCAAATCCAAACCTCCAAGCTCCTTTACCAACTTGGGAATAACTTTAAAATTCTGGTCTGTGTCGGAAACGTCTAAAGAAGCAAATAAAATCTTACCTTTTACACCGGAAGATTTCAGCTCGTCGGTGATTTTTTTAAGAGAATCCTTTCTTCTTGCGGTCAACGCTACGTTGGCTCCCGCCTCCGCATAAAGCCTCGCTAATTCTTTTCCAATACCCGAACTTGCACCAGTGATAAGCACATTTTTCATACGAGACAATTTAATGCAAAATTATAACTTACTTCAAACATTAATTTCAAGGAAAATCCAATTTATTTCAAGTCCATCTTCACTTTCCTTTTAATTTCCTTCCGTTCTTTCATTTATACGATCATTTCGTTTTACATTTTACAGAAATAGAAAAAACAACAAATGAAAGTATTTCAACGGCATTCCCGATAAAAACAACTGATACGCAGTGCTTTACGGATACGAATTTACGGCGATGGCATTTTCAAAATCTTGTGCACTTACTTACAAAATTCTTCCAATGTTGAGCCGAGAAGTTTATCTGTGTTTGCCAAACGATCAGCAAGAATTCGAACCATTTTGGCGGAAAAATCCGGATTTTTGATTAAGAACTTTTCAAGCTGTTGTTTACTCTCAATGACTGCGAGCTGACAATCCAAAATCGCTTTTGCAGTCGCAGTCCTCGGCTTTGCACGAAACAACGCCATTTCTCCAAAAAAATCTCCTTTCTCCATCACGGCAAGACGCTGAACGATATTTTTTCGTGTAAAAAAAACTTCTACAGAACCGGAAAGAATTACATACATCGCGTTATTCATCTCACCTTCTTTAAAAACGATTCCGCCGGCAGGGATCTCCATTGTATTCATTTTTTAAACCGACCTAAAAAGATTTGCTTCTTTCTCAAAAAATCGCATACAAACGAATGAATATTAATTCCACTACCGAAAAAGCACATTCTTTTTATGATTTCAAATCTTTCATTAATAATAGATATATTCGGACTTTGTATACTAATTCTAGTCTGCATCCTTTCCGACACACCTTCTCAAATCCTTCTTTCTTCTCCCAAAAAAGAGACTTCAGGAACCAGAAGCAAATCTGTAGATTTCATTCGAGGACTCGCGATCACCGGAATCGTTTTCATTCACGTAAATTCGTATTATCAGTATTTTGGTCCGAGAGAAAACGCTTCCGCATTAACGCTGGCTCTTTCGAATTTATTCCGATTCGGAGTTCCGGCTTTCATTCTTTCTTCCGGAATTTTTTTAAAGTTTACGAACTGGACAGATTATTGGAGACCTAAGATCTTTTCCCTTTTGATTCCATACTTGGGTGTCAGTTTTTTAGCCGCTTGCATAAAACTACAAACTCTTCCCAGTATAACCGAATATTTAAACGGAATTCTTCTCGGATCCTGGTGCGCTCCCTATTACTTCGTTCCTCTCTTAGTTTCCTTCTATCTGATGTTTCCTTTCTTTAAACGAATTCTACTTAAGTCCAACTCCAAAAAGGTAACCTTAATCTTTTTTTTCTCGGCTCTTATCTTAAATTTTTTATCGAACCATATTTTCCGTTATTTCGAAAATCCCTTCGTAAAATTGATCGAGCCCATCCTACCAACGGGATTCCTCTTTTTCTTCATCTTCGGGTTGTTAGCCGAACAATGGCTCAAAGAACCGAAAAGTTTTTTGCAACTTGCCGAAGAAACTAAATCTTCTCTTTTCCCCTACTCTTTCAAAAGAATCCTCTTATATGGAATTTTTCTGTATTTAGTCGTCTTAGGTATCGTAGGATACCTCTGGAAATTCGACTCTTCCAACCACCTAATCTTTTATCCGCTCGCGATGTTTCTTTGCCTTTTTCTTTGGGCAGAAGATGCTCAGGAACAAAAGAGACATAAACGATTTATTTCCGTTTTTGCTTTTGTCGGAGAAAACAGCATGGGAATTTTTTTACTCCATCCAATCCTCATTCATTGGATGCACGCCTGGAACCCTTTTCATTGGGGGGCAAATTTCGCCTGGCCTCTTATCTTAATTGTCGGATTTATTAATATCGCGATCCCCCTTTTAGTTTGGTCATTTGTATCGAAATTGATAAGTTGTATCTATAAACGCATTCGATTCTAAAAACCGAAAAAGAAAGCCAATGACAAAAACGGCAGATTTGAGATTTCCTCAACGGAAAACTAAAAAGAGTTATTTAAAGTCTGTCCAAAATCTTAGTATGCAAGAACTCCCACAAGAGTATTCCAACAATAAAGTATATTATAAATCCATAAAGAATCAAAGAGCGAATCTGTGGGAACCTACGTTTTATTATAAACTTCTGGAACGATTGCAGCTGATTTCTCTAAAGGTTTTGGGATAAGCTCTGATATGGCGCCCCATCCGGAGCTGTAAATATTTTTTCGCATTTTTTTTTAATCACCCAATAATTTAACTCGTTAGAGAAAAGCATTCGCGACGATTGATCAGACTGATATTCGCGGGTTGGATACCGCAGGATAATCTATACATCGGGAGCTGTTCTTAGTCTTAAAACGAAGGTCAAATTTGAAATTCAAATTTGCTTCAACACTGAGCCAACAAGTATTCCTCCTTTATCGTACATCTTCTCTAACGAATTCAATTATTGGATGAAACATTACTCTAACTCTATGCAACCAGATTCATCGCCGCCCAAAGAAATCCGGATAACTCTCTTGAAACTGCCGTTATTATTACCTGAGGAGTTTTCCCTCTTTGCTGTAGATTACGAAACTTCTTGTGTAATCTGAGAGATGCTTTTTCCGCCAAAGCAACAACTAACGCAGGTTGTCCCGATCTACGTGCGGTTACAACCTTACTTCCTGTTCCAGGGAAACGATGTTGCCAAGCTGCTTCTGTCAATATTCTTCGAAGTCTGGGACTTCCAGTTTTTGTTATCCCTGTTTGTTTTCTTTTGGAACCGCTGGAATATTCTCCCGGAACAAGTCCAAGAAAACTCATGAACGAACCGGCTGTTTTGAATCGTTTGAAGTCACAAACCTCACAAAGTAAAAACATTGCGGTTAAATAATCCACTCCTCGGAAACATCTTAATATTCCTACTTTCTCTCGATACGGTTCACTTTCCGCTATCTCTTGTATTCTCTTATCCATCGCTTTTAAATTCTCTTCTTGAACTCTTACCCGACTATAATAGTCGTTAAACGTCTCTTGAAGGATCTCGTTGTTAAACTGTAGATTGTTCAACCATTTGTTATGACTCACCGTCCAATACTTCGTTTTTGAGTAGGTTATACCCTTTCTTAATAAGAATTTCATCAACCTCTGACGATTCCTTCCTAAATCCAAACGAAGGCTGTCACGGGATCTCAAATAATCTCTTACCGCTTCGTCCTCTTCACTCGGTACATGAATCGATTCTAATTCTCCACTTCGTAATAATTTTGCTAACTTGATCGCGTCTCTCTTATCCGTTTTGATCTTATCCGAACTTTGTCTTGGTATCTTTCCTGGCGCTACAAGGATACAGTTCACTCCCAAAGACTTTAGATATCTGTAAAGTGGATAACCGGTTACTCCCGCCTCGTAACAACTATGTATCTCGTTCCATTCTGATTTTAGTTTATTGACGAACTTTTTGATCTGAACCTCATTATGTTTTATCTGCTGTTCTTTTACTATTTCCTTTGTATTGCTCGTTAAATTCGCATTCTGTTCGTTTCTTTGTGGACATCCATTCCTACATATACTTTTCTTTTCATTACGTTCCTTCTGTTGGTTTTCTTGTTTTGTGGTATATGCTTGCATCTTACCCACGGTTTTCAAGCCCAGAAGGGGCGCCATTTTGTCTTATCATCAAACGATCAAATTCCTCTTCAAACACCGACCAGACGCTTTAGAAAGTTAGGATTCGTTTTTACTAAGGTTCCACAAATATCTCGGACTATAATTCTGTTTTCTACCCGACATACTCCTACAGCAAATTTACAAACAACAAACACGAAGGTGTGTCTATCATCCTCACATTCCGTTTAAAAATTCTTTTTTAACCGTCACACCGGAATCACGCACGGTTTTTAAAGCCTCTCCGTAGCTCACGAGGATCTTAAGGGCAAAGTCGATCCGATCTCGGATATAAGAATCCTCCTTACTAGCGGACTCAGGACCGTTAAGAACGTGTTCGACGTCCCGAACGATGATATGCTCCGGGATATAACAGAGTTTTGTGTTCTTATAACTGCTCATTCTAAGTTCGGCGATCGGATACGCACCACCTCTGCCCGCGGAAACGGCGCCGATTAAAACTGGCTTATGACCGAGTAAAGTCGAATTACAATAAAGAAGAAAATTCTTCAATCCAGGAGAAGCCATTCCGGAATATTCCGGCGTTACAAAAATAAAAGCGTCGGCACTTTTAAGTTCGGATTCGATCGGTCTCCAAATCCGATCCCAATCATCTCCCCCATCCCAAAAAGTATCGTCCCATATCGGAAGTTTATGTTTACCGAGATCGAGAATCCAAACCTGGTGGCCAAACGCCTCAAGACGACTTCCCATCCAATTTGCGACCTTGGCCGACTGAGAAACTTTACGATGTGGACCTGCTATAATAACGAGTTTCATATGTTTATTTTTTCCGTTTAAAGAACCGTATCAGTCTTTAATTCCATATTTCTTTTTCAGAGAAGAAAGTTCCCTTAGAAATTTTTCTCTCTGTTGGAGGGTAAGTCCTACTAACTGAATGGTCATTTTCATTGGAGCCGATTTTCGGGATGAAATCATTTCACCCCCCCTGCCTTCTTTTTGTTTTAAAAGTGCTTCCAAGTTTTTTACGGAAGGATCCTTCCCAGATCGAATCAAATCCTGCACCGATTTTTGGTCAAGCCTCGCAATCGAACTCAACTGCTTCACATATCTTTCAGTAAAACCCAAAACCTTGGAAACCTCTTCGGCGGTTTTTCTTTTTTCCTTTCTTAAAAACTGAATCGCGCGCCCGACTTCCCAAGGGTTCAGGCTTTTACGTTTTTCGTTTTCGGCAAGCGCCATTTCAAAACATCTATCTTCCGATGCGGAAGTTTCGATCGCGGCAATCGTATTCCACTTGAGAGTCTTGGCCGCTTGATACCTTCTTTCTCCGGCCACAATCTGATATTTTTTTCCCTGCTTTTTAACCACGATAGGTTCGATCAAACCTAAACGTTTCATAGATTCTACGAGATCGGAAACTTCCTCTTTTCCGAACACGCGCGGCTGGGATGGATTCGGAACTATATCCGAAACCTGTATCTCCGCCCTCGAGGATTCTTTTTCTCCGAACGCGGTAAGAAGATCCATACCTGCAAAATCCGAGCGTTTAGCCATTTGAAATCCTCTCCATCAATTCATCCGCCAAAGAAGAAAACATCTGCATAACCTTGCTATCGTATTCCCCTAAAAGTTTTTTCTTGGCCTGAGCCTGAGGAATCGACTCTCTTCTATAGACAACGGTATTGAAAACTTCGAAATATTTTCGGATTGCATCCGCTAGCCCTGCTAACGCGCGGGCGTCTTCGTATTGATTAAGAACGGCCCCCAAAAGATTGAGAGACGGATTCGCCTTCTTTTTTATTTTTAGAATCGTGGAGTGAAGATCCTTCAAACCTTGAACACTAAAAGCGCGAGTCTGAATCGGGACCAGAACGTGATCGGCCGCGATCAGCGCATTCTCTAAAATTAACCCGAGAGACGGAGGACAATCTATGATGATATACTTATATGCGGAACGAACCGGCTTGAGCGCATCTTTTAAAAGTTCGAAGTCGTCCCTTTCATACGGAGTCGTAAAATTCGCGAGATGAATGGAAGAAGGCAAAAGATCCAAACCCGGCGCGAGTTGAACCAATAGATCTTTTGCAGGTATAGGCTCTTCACCCCTGTAACCCAAGGAATGAAAAACCGATCTTTCCACAGAACCGAAAAACAGTTGAGTAATGTTCGCTTGTGCATCCCAATCCACAAGAAGCACAGGGGCCGATTTGGAAAGAGCCTCAGCCAAACAAACGGAAACGGTGGTTTTACCTTCTCCACCTTTTTGGTTGGAAACTGCGATAATCGCGGAATCGTAAACGTGTTTATCGTTTTTTTGAAAATATTTTTCTATTACTTCACGATCAAATTTCCCTTTCCCCGAAGCCGGAATCTTCCATTCCTTTACCTTAGACAAAAATTCTTCCTCAGAGAAAATTTCAAACTCCTCTAAAATCTGCCGGGTTGTTAGAGTTTTAGAACTCATGAAAAAGAAGTCTCAAGGCCAAGATCACACAAATACAAGCACGTTGTCAAATCAATACTATGTCTCATTGATTTTACAACGTTAAAAACTGAATTGCGTAGGTAGGGCAGGGCGGTTAATCTGTCTTGACTTCTTGTACTATTCGGGGTGAAACGATTGCACCCCTGTAGCCGCTTCCAACTAAAAAACAAAAGTAAGTTCATGAAAATACAAAAACATATACTCAAAATTTCCTTAATTCTTATCACCCCCCTTTTACAGATCGGTTCGATCTACGCACAGGCATCCCTCCCAATCTCTGAAGAGTCCCCGAAGACATTTCAGGAAAAAGAAAAGCAGAGCACAGCAGAGGAAACATTTTTAAAAAAATTGCTCCAACAATCTTCCCTTACGATACTCGCGGGCCGAAACGGCGGGGATAATATTTTTGAAACCGGCACCAAATACCCGAACCTTTCCGGCCTACGAGGAGGTTCAAGAATCACATATGCAAGGGATTTTAACTATGGCGGACTTGGATTTACTCTTCGCTGGCAAAAATGGGAGGCCGATCTAAACCTAAAAACCACAGGACGTTATGTAAATGCGGGGGAGGGGAGAGACGAGGATTTTTTCCTAGGCGATCCCACGATCGAAAGAGGAACCAAAATATCAACCAGAGAACTTTCATACTACGATACTCCTTATACATTCATTGGATCCCGCAATTTTGCAGACGGAAAAGGCCGACTATCGATGATACAAAACAGGCAATCTCTCATTTTGAGAAGATACTTTGGGGACAGTGATTCGGACTTTCGAAAAGAAGGGAAGGGGATTTATCTCACGGGTGGTTTTCAGTATACGTTTATGAAATATGTTCTCTACGACGTATTTCAATTCTTCGACTCAAACCCCATCTTTTTGAATAGAATCGGCTTGGGTCTAAGTCTTTCGTATTCGACTTATGAATTTCCGTTAGGTCTCGGCTATCGATACTCGAACAAGGAATGGCTTTTTGAAACTTCGTTGTCCGGTATTTTCTGGACGGGGCACTTTCGAGACTTCCATTATCAGAGGTCCCTTAACTTTATTGGAGATCTTTCCGGTTTCGGAATCGATTTCAACTTAGGAGTGGGGAAAATTTTTGGGAACTATCTAGCGTTCCTAAAACTCAATGAACACAGACTTTTTGGGGACGGCCATTTTTCGACAAAAGGTGGACTAAATAACAACGACATTCTCTCTCAATATTTCGGTCATTATAAAAATTATATGAATCTAAAAGAATGGAACGTAGAATTATCCCTAACTGGATTTTTATATTAGAGGTGTATTTCTTCTGAAAAATAGAATCTTATTAATCAATCTAGGCGGTCCACGGGATACATCGGAAATCGAAAAATTTTTGATCGACCTTTTCGAAGACCCTCTTGTTTTCGATCTTCCTCTCCCTGAATGGATTAGAAAACCTCTAGGAAAATGGGTCGCAAAAAAAAGAGTCCCGAAAGTCGTTCAAACCTACAAGTCTATGGGATTTGGAGGTGGTTCCCCTCTTGTTTTAGAAACCTCTAAACAGGCGACCGCAATTGCCAAAGCCCTCGAAAAAATTACGGGAGAAGAATGGGAAGGCAACATTACGATGACCTGCGGTTATCCCGATATCAGAAAATTAAACCGAGATTTTCTCGTTCCTACAAAACGAAATATTCTATTTCCCTTATATCCGCACTTTTCCAGATCCACTGTTTTGAGCACGGCTAAACTTGTGGAACAAACGACAAAATTCTGCCCCGTGAGTTACGAAGGCTGGGTCGCACCATTCCATTCTTCACAAGTCTATTTGGAATCAATTCGAGATCTTATTTTGGACTTTTTTCAAGACAAACTCAACCGGAAGGACTTTTTACACTCCGATTCCTTCCAAAATGTATCGAATTGGGAAACTATCGACTTGATCTTCAGCGCTCACGGCATACCAATCCGTTTGATAGAAAAAGGGGATCAATACAGGGAAGAAATTAATTCCAACGTCGAAAATTTAAAACGACTTCTTTATGAAAAAGGATTTCGAGGAAAATGTCATACTTCCTTTCAAAGTAGAGTAGGGCCTTCGAAATGGACGGAGCCAAACACGATTACGATGCTTGAACAATTAGGAAAGAACGGAGTCAAAAGAGTCGCCGTATATCCGATCAGTTTCGTAAGCGATCATTTGGAAACCTTGGAAGAGATTGGAGAGCAACTCAAAAAAATCGCCTATAAAAACGGAATTGTCGAATATCATCGAATCCCGGCTCCCGGAATTTATCCGAAATTCATCGAAGCAATGGCAAAAATCGGATTGGAATCCATTCAATCCCCGAAGAATGAATGTATCTGTAAAAAGTTCGGGGGATACTTTCCGAATTTAAAATCGGGAGAATGTCCGATCAACTCTTAAGCGAAAATTCCTTTCCATTTCGCATAATATTCCAAACCCTTTCTAAAATCGAACTTAGACCGATCCCGTACCGAAAATTTCCTTCCACAAAAATCCCTTGCGGCAAACCACGATCCAGCTCTTTGTTGAATTCAAGAAGTGCAGCGTCGTACACCGGAAGTGCAGATTTCCAGATCGTAACGTAGTGATTGATGGGTTCGTCGTTTTGGGCCGTAATCTTTTTTCGATCTTCTTCCAAGATGGATACAATTTCATCTTCTTTGAGTTTCACGACGTCTACGTCTAAGGCTCCTCCAAAAATAAACGTCTCTGAATAATGTCCTTTGGAAACTCTTCCCGGAAAGATGGAGGAATTCAGTAAAACTCCCCGGGCTCGTATACCTGAATCCGGAGGGAAAAGAATTCCAAATCCAGTTTTTTTACCAAGCAGTGGCCGATTGCCAAATCGAGTGACCGTCACAATTCCAAGAGTTTTGCAAATTTTTTCGTATCTTTTAAAAACGGGAAAACTTGTGGATAATAATTTCAGAGAAGATTCCAAACCGCAGGCGAGGACGATTTTTGCTTTCGGATATTTTTTTCTAAGCGAACTCAGAGTAGGGGATTCTTCCGAGTACAATATCCTGGAATTCGGAGATGATGTGATTTTTGCTTCCATCACGTTTAGGAATTCTCCCAAGCCGCCTCGAAAACTTACGGTCCCTCTTCTTTGTTTCGGTACTTTTTGTTCCGCTTTTTTCTTTTGAATCGTCGCCCGAATATTTTTTAACAGCGATTCTTCCGAAGAAATCCATCTTCTCAGCACAAGCTCGGCCGACATGTTCTTTAAATTTCCCGCATATACTCCTGCAAAGCCCGGTTCCAATAAATTTTCCACGGTACCTTTTCCCAGAACACGAACCCCCCATTGATAAACCGATTCCTCCTGTCGAATCCCAGCAGGTATTGTCAAAGCTCCATATAACAGGCGTAAGAGTTCTAAAAAGGACAGCGGAATTCTTTTCGGAATTCCGTCTTTCCAGATAAATCTTTTTTTCGAATTCTTTCTTGTGGATATAATATCCAAATTGAGTGCGGAGGCGATTTCTTCAAGTTGATAGGAATTTAAGATTCCGTTTGCCGCCGTTTCCACGAGCCCGAAAGGAGTCGGAACAGACCCAATCAATCCCCCGGAACGATTCTGTTTTTCATAAAGAAGAACAGAATCTCCCTTTAAAACGGCAAGAGTAGCATAAAGAAGCCCTGTAAAACCTGTTCCGACGACTATATGATCCGGCGGTTGTGTATTCACCGGCCCATCTTTGCAGAAATCAAAAGATTGTAAATCAGCAAACCGAAACGGATTCTTTTTCCTATTTTCTAAAAACCGCTGGTTTTAAAATAAACCGATTCTAGAATTGATACCGGTATCCAAACGTGTATTTGGATTCAAGAGTCGCCGCGGAAGTAAATCCACCGTTAGAGATTCCTGAATTAGCCATTGGATTGTAATCGAAAATCAACCCCTTGGTCGCCCCGTTTGAAATTCCAACCTTGGAAGAAATTTGACCGCCGAAGAGGAAAGCGTCCGCCAAGTTAATCAGATAAACTCCGGCTAACACTCCAATGCTAGTTTGAAGATTTTTATAGGCCTTATCCACGGCTTCCCTCTTGTCCTGATAGGGACTAAAATTCTGATTGTAAATATGAAGAGCAACCGGATCGGAAATAACTGGAGGTAAATCCGGATTTGGTATTCCTAACGCGGCTATTGTAAGTGAACTCTTCGTATATGGGTTTCCATAATTCTCATATTCTTTTTTGGCGACTACATACTTGCGATTATTTTCATAAACCGCATAACCTGCCGCTAAAAAGAGAGTAGGGTAGAGAATCGCCGCAAATTTTCTTCCGCTCGCCCATTGTCCCCAACCCGGAAGTACCGCGGATCTTGCAAGCGCTCCGGCCCGGGAAATCTCGGGTTCTTTGGGAAGAGAAGGTGGGAGAGGGAAGGGGTTATTTTTTTCCATTTCTTCTCTTTCTTTTCTAAGACGCTCTTCTTCCATCTGCTGTTTTTTCAATTCGTGATCTTTTTGTTTTGAAAGTTTTTCTTCTTCCAACTTTTGGATTTCGATGTTACGGACCTTTTCTTCTTCCGCCTCATTGATATCTTTATAAATGACCTTCAAAACTTCCCGTTTGGGAATAACTCGCTTACCTTCTTTAGTTTGAATCGTAATCGTTTTTTGATTTTGAGTGATCACCTTACCACGATAACTTCCGCCTTCTTGCAAAAGAACGGTTTCCGCTGAAATCGAAAAAACGACGATTAAGAACACAACGAAGGTTAAAAAAAGTTTTTTCAAAGATAATTTCAAAATAGGCCTTCCCAGAATAAGCAGCACCGCTTGTTAAAACTGCCATTCATAATTTTTTGGACGACTTTCTGACCAAACGGATCATTTCAGATCGACCTGGAAAAGACCCTCAATTCCGGGCTTTTTCTCCGTAATCTGAGATCCAAACCAGTGCAAACGTTCCGAAGAAAAGGTCGACCCTTTTCGGTCAAAGAGAGAAGATTTCCTTCCCATCTAATTAAAGTATCGTCTTCCATAGAAGCCAAATACAGCTTCACATCCTGCAAAATTTGCTTCGGTACTATAACCGTTCCCGTCGTCGATAATTGCAAAATCAACGATCTTTGTATCAAATCTTCCTCGTCAAGCTTATGTCCCCTTAACGTGGCAAACCCTTCTCCGCGGATACGTTTTTGATATTTTTTGACGATTTTCTCGTTTTGGTGGAAACAATCCCAACTATCCGAAATTGCAGAAACTCCGAGACCCAAAAGTAGATCCGTCGTTTTAGAAGTATAGCCCATAAAGTTCCGATGTAAATTTCCATTTTTTGCCGCCTGGGAAAGAGAATCCGATTCCAAGGCGAAATGATCCATTCCGATCTCAAGATAACCCGCTTTCAAAAACATTTCTCTGGAAACTTCATACAATTCGCGTTTTTCAGGACCGGAAGGAAGATCCGACTCCGTAAACAATCTTTGTGCTGCCTTGAGCCAAGGTACATGCGCGTAACTGTAGAATGCAATCCGATCCGGACGCAATTCCAAAGTTTTTTCAACGGTCCGTTTCATATTTTCCAGATTTTGCTTCGGAAGCCCGTAAATGAGATCGAAATTTACGGATGTGTATCCCAATTTTCTGGAAAGTTCCGTGATCCTTTCCGTCATTTCGAAAGGTTGTGTACGATTCACTAACCTTTGCACTTCCGGATCGAAGTCTTGCACTCCCAAACTGATTCTTCTAAAACCGAAATCATGGAGAATTTTTAACTGTGTATCTCTGGTCCTACGAGGATCCACTTCAAGTGAAAATTCCGGCATAGAAGAAATATTCATTCTTTCTAATATAAAACGGAGAAGAACGTCCAAATTCTTTTCCGAAAGATACGTTGGAGTTCCTCCGCCTAGATGGATCTCTTTTAACTCCCTTTGAGAGATTTCGGGCACTTCCCTTAGATAACTAGAATATTCCGATAAAATGGTTTCGACATAAGGATCTTCTACGGAATGATTTTTCGTAATCGAAGTATTGCATCCGCAAAAAGAACAAAGGGTTTCGCAAAAAGGAATATGCAAGTACAAGGAAAGAGAAGAATTTTCCGAACGAATACGATTTCTCACCTTATTCAACCATTCCTCTGTAGTCGGATTCTCGGACCAATAAGGTACGGTAGGATAACTCGTGTATCGAGGTGCCGGGATATCGTATTTTGCAATCAGTTCTTTTTCAACTGTCAT
>NZ_CP024871.1:3752500-3815263 GCF_000306675.2 Leptospira mayottensis 200901116 | reverse complement strand
AATTTTATTCCAAACTGGACTCAACACATCCTCCAAAAATAAAAAAAGCTAAAATTCCTCTCAAAGAGATGATTCGTAAGGATTCAAGTTGAGAATATTTTCCAATTTGATTGAATAAAACGATTTTCCACTTCAATTCAAAATTCTAGAAGCCCTATGAATGAAAATACAGTGTTTTTTGATAAAGCCTTGTACTCAAATGAAAATTCCAAAATCGAAATTCTCATTTAAAAAAAGAAGATACTTATGTTTTGAATAATTAATTATGTCGCAAATATGAAAACAAAATCATTCCAATATTTCTGTTAACGTGTATTACGTATTTTTAGGGAATGATATATTCAATTTTTAGAATATAATTTAAAGAGAAAGTTGAAAAAATAGTCTTGAAAGTGCAATTGTGTCGATACCGATGATTCTTTTATGAAGTTCTGCCTTAAATTGAAAGATTGCTTCGATCTTTGAAAGATTATTTTCATAATCGTTTCTCGTATACTCATAAACTAGTATAAGACTTACCAACTCCAAGAATTCCTTGTAGGAGAAATTTTCTTTCCACTCCGGATGTTCGTTTTTGTAAGAAGAAATCCACGATTCTAGTTTTAAAAGATCGAGTTTAGTTTCTAATTTATCCTTAATTTTTTCCTGAACCAGATCAATCACTTCTTTCGGACATTCGGAAGATGAAAGGCTTCCTCCTTGAAATGGAAATGTGGAAAGCCCTAAGTTCGTATTGATTTTTTTTAAATCATTTTGGTTTAAATATTGGAATGGAACACAAATTGCCCGACTTATGATTGTCTCTTTAAGCGTATCTATGTTATTTACAATGAAAATGAATTTTGAAAACGACGGAGCTTCTTCCAAGGATTTTAGCAGAGCTGTTTCCGCTTCGTTTCCGATTAAGGACGCGTCCGGAAAAACGATAAAACGGAACTTTGAAAGATGAGGGCGATAGTTTAAGCGGGAACGAATCAACCAACGAATTGTAAATTCTTCTGGATTATCTTCACTTCCAATCGCTATAATTTTTCCACGATCTTCCGGGAAACGTATATAATCCGGATGAGAATTTCGCATGAAAGCTTTGCAAGAAACGCAAATCTCGCATGAGGTTCCTTCAAAACATAATATATTTTTAATAAACCGTTCCGAAGCTGATTCTTTTCCGGTTCCATCTGGACCGTGAAAGATCAAAAGCGGCGGGATGGTCTCCGGTTTCGACGTGTATCTTTTTAAGAAAGTCAATGCGACTTCTTGTCCTAAAATATCGTCAAGTTGAAACGCGGAGCGAAACATTCTTTCTCAATAAACCGGGGTCAGCCAGTGTCTGTATTTTTCTTCTTTGTTGATTACGAGATTGAAGAAGAGGCTTTGAATCTTTTTCGTAATCGGTCCCATCTCTGAGTTCCCGACTTTTCTGTGATCGATTTCAGAAACCCATGCGATTTGAACTCCAGTTCCCGAAAAGAAAACCTCGTCCGCAATGTAAAGTTCACTTCTGGAAATGTCCCTTTCGATCACTTCGATTCCATTATCTTTTGCGATCTGAAGAACGCTTCTTCTTGTGATTCCTTCGAGCAGGGAAGAGTTGATTCCCGGTGTGATGATCTTACCGTCACGGACCAAGAAAATATTTTCCGCGGAGCCTTCACTTACAAACCCTCTCGAATCCAAAAAGATCGCTTCATCAAATCCGTTTTGAACCGCTTCCGATTTTGCAAGTGCCGAGTTTACATATCCCCCAGAAACTTTCGACAAGGTTGGAATTACGGCGTCATCGAATCTTCTCCAACTGGATACCATTGTTTTTAATCCGCGCTTCGTATCCAAGTAGTCGTTCAACTGAAGAATATAAATTGCGAGTTCGGTCGGGACGTCGTGAAAGCGTGGTGAAAGTTGTAGCGCCGACGTATAAACAAAAGGACGAAGATAAATGTTCTCTTTATAACTGCACTGACGAATCAAGTCGATGGTTATGTCTCTCAATTCTTCTTTTGTTTTGTCGAGCTTCAACTGCATGATACGAGTCGAGTTAATCAGCCTTTGATAATGGTCTAAGATCCGAAAGAGATAGATGTTATCTGTATCCTTGTCGTAATAACCACGGAGCCCGCCGAAGACAGTGGTTCCGTATTGAAGCGCGTGAGTTTGAATACTGATTTTTGCTTCTGATTCAGGAAGGATTTTTCCTTCGAAATAGGATAGTTTCTTGATGGATTCTGCCATAGAACAGGAACCTGATAAGTGATATAATTCCATGAATCAATGTATCGGGTCTGTTGTCGATTCATCTTACAATCAAAGACCAATACTTGCGAAACATCCCATTCTAAAATTAGTAATTTATTTTCAGGAAGTTGAATCTCGATGATCGAATCCAAGAACCAATCTTTTTTCCCGAATCGTTTTGATTGCGTCGTTGTCGGTGCAGGTCATGCGGGTTCGGAAGCAGCTTACATCGCTTCGAAAGGAGGAGCGAAAACTCTTCTTATCACGATGAACTTGGATACGATCGGTCAGATGTCTTGCAACCCTGCGATCGGCGGTATTGCCAAAGGACATATGGTGAGAGAAGTCGATGCACTCGGTGGCATCATGGGCAAGGTGATCGATAACACAGGAATTCAATTTAAGATGCTCAACACTTCTAAAGGTCCGAGCGTTTGGGCGCCGCGCGCTCAAGCGGAAAAGAAAGAATATCAACTCAAAGTAAAACATACTCTCGAAGCGGAAAAGAATCTTTCGATGCGTCAAGACACGGTCGAAGAACTTCTGATCGAAAACAATCAAGTGATCGGAGTAAAGACCGGCCGAGGTTTTGAAATTTATACGAACCACGTAATCTTAACCACCGGAACATTCTTATCTTCTCTCGTTCACATCGGAACCTATCAAAATGAAAACGGAAGAATGTGCGAGCCGACGGTGAAAGGTCTTTCTAAGTCTTTGGCGAAATACAACTTGAAGTTGGGAAGATTGAAGACCGGAACTCCGCCTCGCATTCATAAGAACTCGATCGACTTAAGTGTGCTTGCAATTCAAGACGGCGATCCCAATCCATCTCCCTTTTCTTTTTCAACGGAGAAGATTACTCGCATACAGATTCCATGTTATATCACATACACGAACGCCGAGACTCACAAACTTATTCATGAAAATCTAAGTTTGTCTCCGATGTATTCGGGACAAATTCAAAGTACCGGACCTCGTTATTGTCCTTCGATCGAAGACAAGGTGGTTCGATTTGCGGATCGCGAACGCCATCAAGTTTTTCTTGAACCCGAAGGTTATGAAACAACCGAGATCTATCTCAACGGAGTTTCCACAAGTCTTCCCGAAGAAGTTCAATGGAAGTTGGTGCGTTCTCTCAAAGGTCTGGAGAATGCGGAGATCGTTCGTCCGGGTTACGCGATCGAATATGATTACGTAGATCCAACCGAGTTGAAGCCCACACTGGAAACCAAAAAGATCAAAGGTCTTTATCACGCGGGACAAATCAACGGCACCACAGGCTATGAAGAAGCGGCCGCCCAAGGTTTAGTTGCTGCTTACAGTGTCCTACATTCTCTGAAGAATTTAGATCCTCTCTTGTTCAAGAGAAGTGAATCGTATATCGGTGTGTTGATCGACGACTTGGTTCACAAAGGCGTTGAAGATCCGTATAGAATGTTTACTTCCCGCGCGGAACACAGACTTCTTCTTAGACAAGACAACGCCGATCAAAGATTGATGAAATACGGATACGATCTTGGTCTTGTTGATCAGGAAAGTTATGATCGGATGAAGGATCGTTACGAAAGAGTAAACTCGGTTCGTGAAAAAATTTATCAGATTCCGCTGAAACCTTCGGAGGAATTTCAGAATCTTTTAGATCAAAAAGGGATCACGAATTACAAGTTCGGGATGAAGTTGGATTCTTTTTTGAAACGTCCTGAAATCAAAATCTCGGATGTTGAGTTTATGATTCCCGAAGTAAGTTCTTGGTCGGAGTCGGAGAAAAATATTCTCGAGATGGAAATTAAATACGAAGGTTACATCAAACGAGAACTCGAAACGATTCAATGGAAGAATAAATATTTGGATCTTGCGATTCCGGAAGATATCAACTACGAATCGATCGCCGGACTCAAAAAAGAGGCGATTCAAAAATTGAAAACTCATAAACCGATGACTTTGGAAAAGGCCGGTCAGATTTCCGGTGTGGATCCGAGCGACGTCGACTTGCTGTTGTATCACATCAAAGGAAAAAGAAAACAAGAGGCGGAAGCATCTTGATCTTTGTTTGTTTTTTACGACGGGAGTTGTAAGAACTACTACTTCGATTGGAGATTTTTCCTAAAAGTCCCGGTCGGAATTCCGACGAAGATTCCAATTTCCCTTTTGCGTTTCACATGAAACGTTTTTCAAAAGCGAATAAATTATCCCAGAGATGTCTATGGGAACTCCTTCGTTTTCTGAAGGAGTTCCAATGATATTTCTATCGAGGTTTTAGGAAAAGTTCTTAATTTTTTCGTTAAAAACTAAAACTAACCAGTTCTAAAACTTTAAATGTAAAAGTTTATGTAAAGAAAGTCATGATCTGAAATGTGATTTTTTACTCGTTGATCGAAGAACTTTGAGATAAACATAGAAAGTGAATTTTATCTTATCGGGGATGTTTCTAAAATTTGTGAATAGAAAAAAAGTCTTAGAAGATCGAATCAAAGAAGAGGCCGCACTCAAAAATTAAAGCGGCTCTCGGGGGATTACTTATAAATTAACTCGTGGGTCTTTTGAAGTTCCCATTTATTGTTTTGTTTCACGTGAAACGTAAAACTTTGGAGTCGGTTATTGGAGCCGTAGCTCAGTTGATTTTTTCTTTCCTGCTCGCCTTGAATGTTGGTGCGAGTGAGTAAATTCCCTTTTTCGTCGTATTCAAATTTAGTCGAAGCGATCTGTTTTTTTTCTTCGTTATAAATGTTTTGGATCAACATTCTTGGATTCTTTGTATCTTGAACCAAGGTGAACTTTTCCATCTCTTTCGAGTCTGACCAATTGGTTTGCCCTGATTTTACGAAGTCTTTGTTCCAAGAAGTGATATTGGATTTTAAAAGGAGTTTATTTTCACGATCAAAAACTTCTACGAGGTCAATCTGGCCTTTCGGGTTATAGCGAAATGTTTTGGTTTCCAGAAGAACATTCTCTTTATCGAAGAGTTCTTCACGAACAACCTTGCCGTCTCTGTATCGAAATACGGTTGAACCGTCCGCTTTACCATCCGCATCCAAGTAGGTCTCTTTAATCAACTTTCCGGAAGTGTCATATTCATACGTCGCGGTATAAACAACTTGGCCCTTTGTGTTCTTTACGATTTCTTTTACCGGGCCATTGATATTGTTTCCAAAGATGTATTTATCGATATGAGACCACTTGCCAGGAGTTATTGCGAAGAGTATTCCAGGAAAGAACAAAAGAAAAAATGAAATTCGGATCATATTATAACCTCTACCCTACAATCATCGGAAACCGATTCAAAAGATTAACTGGAAAATCGAAAATGAGGATTGAAAAAGCATTTGATTTTTCAGTGTAAATGCCTTGAAAGGAAATCGAAGCACATTATTTTCTTCCGCACCTAGGAGAATTACAAATGAGTTGGAAGAAGATTGCATTTGGCTTTTTAGGAGCCGTCGTTTTGTTTTTGATTTATACGATCTTTATTACGGAAAAAGGAATCCAATCTTTAAAGCCTAAATCGAAATTCGAAGAGCGGAACTATGAGAAACTTGCGGAAGACGCTTCGAAGGATTTACAAGCTTATCTAAGGATCAAAACGGTTCGCGGAAATGAAAAGCAAGCTGTAATGTTTTTGAAAGGTTTATTTGATAAGCGAGGAATCAAAACTACGATCTTTGAAGTTCCGAGCAAACCGGAGCGAGCCAGCATTATGGCTGAGATCAAAGGAATTGATTCCGAAGGCGGTTTGATTCTTACAAGCCATGTCGATGTTGTCGAGGCGGATCCAAACGAGTGGGTGGAGCATCCATTTTCAGGGGTGAGAAAAGGAGATCGTATTTATGGTCGAGGTGCGATAGACGTTAAAGGTCTTGGCATCATGGAGTTGTATGCTTTTTTCTTAATCCATGATTCGGGGATAAAGCTCAAAAAAAATCTTATGTATCTCGCGGTCTCCGATGAAGAAAGTCGTTCCGAGTTTGGGATGAGATTTTTAATCGCAAAACATAGAGACATCTTCAATGGATATGAGTTCGTTCACAACGAAGGTGGTGTCGGGACCAAAGATATAGTCGTAAAAGGAAGTAAAATCTTTAATGTTCAACATGCGGAAAAAGGCGCGATCTGGTTGGACTTGGAATCGGAAGATATCTCTGGTCACGGCAGTACTCCGCCGATTCAATACGCTGCTTTAAATCTCATCGACTTTCTTACCGATCTAAAGAAGATGAACGAAGTCGTAATCATAAAAGATGAAACGGCTTCCTTTTTTTATCAGATGGGAGAAGTGAGTCCTTTTCCAAATTCATTCGTTTTAAAAAGATCCCGAAACCCATTGTTAGCTATGATTTTAAACGGAGTGATTCGCTCGAATAAACATTTAAGAGCGATGACGAGTAACTCGGTTAGCATCACTGGAATTGATACTCATCGCACAGGTATTAACGTGATTACATCAAAAGTGGATGGAACGGTTGATATTAGAATTCTCCCCGGTTTCAACAAAAACGAAATCTTTGAAAAAGTAAAAAAGCTCGGAGAAAAATATAATGTCAGAGTTGTTGCAAGACATCTTGAAGCGGGAACGATTTCACCAGTGGATTCAAAATATTTTAAGATTCTATCGAGTGTTGTTCAACAAGTTGTTCCGGGAGCGATAGTTACTCCTTTTTTATCCCCCGGAACGACGGATTCCTCCTATTTGAGAATGATTGGTTTCAAATGTTATGGTTTGATTCCTGCGTTGATGAGTTCGGAAGAGATTGATGGAATTCATGGTAAGAACGAAAGTATTACAGTCGAGCACTTGAAAACCGGGATAGAAATTCTTCACAAAACAATTATCGAATTTAATAACGTTTCTGATTGAATTTTAAAAGTTCAAGCTGAAAGCGAAAATTTTTACTGTAGGTATTTTATTTAAAAGTATCCACAGTAAAAATAAAATTATACAGTTTGAAAAACAAAGAAAATCGTTTTTAAAAAATTATTTTTTGGAACACGTTCTTTAAAGCGTCGCTTAAAAAAATTTTAGAAAACCCTCGGTCGGCTTTTAGTTTATAGCCAGGATATTATACGAAATTCAAAATTAAGATGCAATTTTAAATTCAAAAGTGATAACTTGTTTTCGTTTCGATTTCTCATAATTCTAAAAACTGGAATTGAATTGTAAAAGTTTAATTTATTTCCTTGATTTTTACTAAGAACTTGTCTTAAAAATCTTAAAAAAATCAGTTACAATCATTCAATAAGTTCGTAATAAAATATAGAAGTTCTTACAAATTAAGTTCTTTTGGTAGTTAACAAGTTTTCGAGCATATTTTATAATTGTTCAGTTCTCGTCTAGGTTCTTATATTCCGGGGTTTTGGAACAGGTTCTGGTTTGATTTTATTGGATTTATATTATTTGTGAAAATTTTTTTTATAAATTTATAAAGTACGGGAGTTTTCATTTTATGAACTTACTTTTCAAAAATATTTTTCTAGTTTGATGTAAGTTTAGTTAAGAGGATCAAAATATTTCTAGAAGTTATCTCAAAACGTTCTATTTGCTTTTAAAAAACCCTGTACAATGATAGAAACCATTTTTGAAACAACTCTTGGAATTTTAATTTCTTCCTAAAAAACAAAACCGATTTGCTCAAAAATAGAAACCCCGAGTTTAAAAAAAATTTTCTGAATCGAAAAATAAATCCGAAATTGTACTTTTTAAATTTCCAATTCTTGAAAAGAATCTGTGACGACAAGACGGATAAAAATTCTATTTTAGCATCATGCAAGATCCCAAAAAATTCTCAATTGAATCAATAACGGAAAGATTGGGAGAAAGATTTCCGAAGGAAGTGGACGAAATTATTTATTTCTTTGATTGGGATTTGGTTTGTAAGTTTACGTTATTCTTAAGAGAAAAAAATGAAGCTGGCGGATTCTTTTCCAAAAGGGATTCGGAAGAAATTTTAGATCGTCACGTTTTGGAATCCATTTATCATGTTTATCATATCGCGAAAAAAATCGGATTTCAAAAGGAAATGCAATTAGGAGATGCAGGAACCGGGCCGGGGATTCCAGGATTTTTCTTTCGTTGCCTTAAAGAACATCCGGTTGTTGTTTTAATCGATTCACAAAAAAGAAAACTTTCTCATACAGAAGGTTTTGTTCGTTCAAATCGAATTACTGACTTAAAGTTTCAATTTATCCGTACAGAAGAATCCAAATTGTCTTTAAATTATGTCGTATCACGAGGTTTTATTCCATATCCTTACAGTGTGGAAGCAGTTTCTAATCTTATAAAAGTCGGAGGAACTTATGTCCCATTTTTAGGAAAACATGATATTGATACAAAATTAGAAGAGAAAGTACTTTCTTATTCTGGTTTTCGTTTGGAATCTTCCGAAGATTTATCTTCTCTTGAATTTTTAGGCATGCGACATATTAAATTCTTGAAAAAGATTTCTAGTCCAAGGCATGGTTATCCAAGAGCTTGGAAGGATATCAGTAAGGAGAGTAAGAGCGGTAATGGGAAAGATCGTATCGATTAGTAATCAAAAGGGCGGTGTCGGTAAAACGACAACTTCTATCAATCTTGCGGCCAATCTTGCTTCAATCGGAAAAAAGGTTTTGATCATTGATATGGATCCTCAGGGAAATTCTGGGTCTGGTCTTGGGATTGAAATCAATACTCTTGGAAAAACTTCTTATGAATTACTTTTAGGAGAATCTTCCACGAACGAATGTATTCAAAGAACAAATGTTTCCAATCTTCATATTATTCCTTCTAATATCAATTTGAGCGGTGCGGAGGCGGATCTTCTTGCGGAAGATCAAAGAGAATATAGATTAAAAAATGCGGTCTCTGAACTTCGTGCTGAATACGATTATATTTTAATCGATTGCCCCCCTTCATTGGGAATTTTAACGATCAATGCACTCTGTGCTGCTGACAGCGTGATGATTACTCTTCAAACTGAATATTTCGCTTTGGAGGGTTTGACTCAGTTAATGAAAATCATTTCTCTCGTTCAAAATCAATTAAATCCTTCTTTGGAATTGGAAGGCGTTCTTTTGACTATGTTTGATAAGAGAACCAATCTTGCAAATCAAGTTGCCGAAGACGTTAAATCTTATTTTAAAGATAAAGTTTATACTACGATCATTCCTAGAAATGTTAAGCTAAGCGAAGCCCCTTCTTTCGGGCAGACGATTATGAGTTACGATCCAGAAGGAGTAGGAGCTCAGAGTTACAGAAGTCTTGCTTTGGAAGTTGCAGGGAAGAATTAAAAATGGCAATCAAACCCAAAGCCCTCGGAAGAGGTCTTGGAAATTTAATTCCGGTTAACGAAAATAAAGCCCCAATGAACTCTTCTGCAGAAGGGGCACTTCGAGAAATACGGATCGGTGAAATTCGTCCGAATCCAAGTCAGCCTAGAAAAACTTTTTCGGAAGAATCCCTGAAGGAACTTTCGGAAACGATCAAAGCTCACGGTGTGATCCAGCCGATTGTAGTAAAACAGTTAGATGTCGGTTACGAAATTATTTCGGGCGAACGTCGTTATAGGGCCTGTAAACTTGCAGGTTTTGTCAAAATTCCGGCTATCGTTAAAAATGTTTCCGAAAATCAATCCATGGAGATGGCGATTATTGAGAACATTCAAAGAGAAGATTTAAATCCGATTGAAGAAGCGATCGCTTACAAAACTCTTTCCGAAAAATTGAATTTAAAGATCACCGATATTTCCGCGCGCGTTGGTAAAAATCGCTCTACGATCTCGAATTTAATTCGTCTTCTTCAGCTGCCTGATTCCGTTCAAGACTTAATCAAGAATGGAAGAATTTCCGAAGGTCATGCAAGACCTCTTTTGTCTTTGGCTGATAAAAAGAAAATTGAACAACTTGCCTATCAAATTGCTGAAAAAGGACTGACAGCAAGACAAGTGGAAGATTTGGTTTCTAATCTCACGGAAGAAAAATCTGTTCCGGAAAAAAAGAAGTCAAGAAAAGACGTCAACATCGTTGAATTGGAAAACAAGTTTAGAAAAAAGTATTCTATGAAAATCGAAATTGGTCATAATCAAAGTTCCGGCAAAGGTAAAATGACGATCACTTATCCCAATCTCGAAGCGATGGAAAAGATTTTGAACGCTTTGGGTTTGTAAGAATATTATATAATAGATATCCCGCATATCAAACATGCCATCGAAGATTTCAAGAATGGCGCAAAAATGGAAGCCTGGATAAAATTTTAGAAGCGCTTCTTCATGATTTAGAAATAAGAGGCAAGATGGATTTAAGCACGTGTTTCATTGACGGGACTTTTGCTCCTGGAAAAAAAGGGCCCACGTATTGGCAAAACTAAACGGGGAAAGGGTACAAAAGTCATGGTTATCGTCGACAAAAATGGTATTCCTATCTCCGCCGGGATTGAAAGTGCTTCGCCGCATGAAAGCAAGCTCTCAGAAGGCCCAATCATCCGCAAAAAAGTCAAAAGCAAAATCAAAGATTTAGTCGGAGATCTTGCTTACGATTCTGATCCTTTAGATGAATATCTTAAAAAGAAATATAAAGTAAATTTGATCGCTCCACACAAATCAAATCGAAAAAAGAAAAAGACACAGGATGGACGTAAGCTGCGGAAATATCGCGGAAGATGGAAAATTGAACGAACTTTTTCTTGGCTACAGAACTTCAGAAGATTTGCAACTCGATACGAACGAAACGATCAAAACTTTTATGGAATTCTGATACTCGCATGTATCATGGTCGTTATTAGGAGTTTTTGAGATAACCTCTAAAAATAATGTGAAACCCAATACCAGGGTTTCCTGAATAAATTTTTTTTATTTCATCGTTTGAAGAATAAAATTTTAAATCCATCTATATCCTCATGAGTTAGAGTAAGAAAGTAATCTAGTATTCAAGTGATTTTGATAACCCGTTGACGTTGAAAAATAAAAAAATAAGATCAGCCAATAATTCAGAGAACACACGTAACTGCGGAGTGGCTTTTATGCCTCTTTATTTCATCTCTTTTAGGAATTATACCTTTAATCGTTTTATATTCGATATTCAGGAAAATGAGGGATAAAAAAGTCTTTTCAATCTTCAATTATACATTTGAAATATCACTATTAATTATAATGCCTATTGTAATGTATCTTGGTTTGATAGAGATATATGATCGTCAGATGATTTTAGGAATGCTCTCTGCGCCATTTCTCGGTCTTATTTTAACCATATTGTTTATCGTATATTTTGAATTCGTTGAGCGATCGGTGAAAGTTAAATTTTCCATTTTTTTGATACTTGCTTGGATTTGTACCGGTTTAACTTGGCTTTTATTCCCGGGAAAAATGTTATAGGTTTTTGACTATTCCTGAATATCCAACAAAAGCCCCCGGATATCCGTCAGTGATTTTAGAAGTTTAAAAGCAGAGTTTCCCTCGTTCATAATGAGTTCGGCGAGAATTTGAATTTTTTCATCGATGATCTTCACGACGTGATAGATCTTCTTGGCTTCTCCTTTCATCCTTCTAGAAAGAGTTTCCACTCTCATATTCTGATCGATCACGGCTTTTGTAATGGCTTGAATATGTTTTTGATATGCTTCTAAATTTTCAATGGAAGGCAGATCCAAAAATCTTTTTTCAATGTCGGGAAGTTCCTTCCAAAGAGCGTTTAAATCTTTTGTCGTTTCGGATCCGGAAGGAACGATTTCTTCTAAAATATCTAAAAAAGAGGATGAGGTCGCCGGTTCAATTGCTTCGGTTTGATTTGAAAAATTACTTCCATTCAAGGAAGAGATTTCATTCTTCTTGCCTTTGGAAGTTTGTCTGGTCTCTGTTTCTTTTCTAGGTGGTTGATAAGGAGGTATAAGTACTTTCAATGTGCAACTGGGTTGATTTTACAATTGCCTTCGAATTGTACCCCTTCTTCCATTACGATTCTAGGAGATACGATATCTCCTTTCATTCTACAAGAAGCAAGTAGAGTAACTCGTTCGCTCGCGTAAATATTCCCATTGATTTCACCGCCAGCGACGACAATTCGGGCTTTGATATCGGTATCGACGATTCCAGATTTACCGATTAGGACTTTTCCTTCGGTTTTTATGGAACCGCGAAAAATTCCATCGATTCTCAAGAGCCCGGTGAGTTTAAAATCTCCGCTGAATTCGGCGCCTTCGCCAATGATACTATTTACGATTAAGTGTTCTTCTGTTGTTGCCATTCAGTCCTGAATTTGATTGAGGAAAGCAAACGGATTAATTGCTCTTGTCCCAACGTGGATTTCGTAATGAAGCATATAGTTCGGAGAAGCTTCTGTTTTTCCGACAAAACCGATAACTTCGGTCTTGGAAACCTGTTGGCCTTGTTTCACTTTCAAACGATCCATGTTCGAATAAATCGTCTTCCATCCGTATTTATGAGAAACTTTTACAAAATGACCTGTGTTTTTTGTATAACCGATTTCATATATGGTTCCGGGCGCGGTCGCGAGAACTTCCGAACCAGCAAAAGATCCGATATCAACTCCATTGTTATATTCTCTTCTTCCGGAAATTGGATTAAAATAGGAACCGTAAGGATAAAGAACATAACCTTTTACGGGCCAAATAGAGGGAGTTTGTTTGAGAATATTTTTTCTCTTTTTAAGTATCGAAATAATATCTTGTGTAAGTTCGTTGCTGATTTTTAAATTGTGAACATCTTCTTTCAGTCTAAAAACAGCTGCACCTTCCGGAAGATCATCGGTCTGAAAATTTATAGGTTTCGGTTCTATAATAGAAGGAGGTTGCGTGGAAAGTTGTTCCGCTCCGCCGATTCCTTTGGAAACTTTTGCGGGATCACCGCCTAATCTTATATAGAGTCTAGCTAATCTTCCGTAATAATATTCTACGTACTCGTGAAGAGAATTGATCTCTTCTTTCATTTTGGCCGATTGACGAATAAAGTCCTTATTGGAAAGATTAAGTTCTGTAAGTTGATGAACGGAACCACTATGACTTAATACATTGATCGAACTAATAATAAGAAGAATAAAAACAGTCCCGATAAAAATTGAAATCGCTCTATAAGAAATGTGAAAATTGATGGTCTTTTGTTCGGAATGAGGAATTACCATCACGGTAAGTCTTTCTTTTCCTTTTCTGTTGAGCTCAGAAAGTTTTAAATCCAATTTGAGCTTGTATTCTTGATACTTATAACGAAGTCTATAATAGATGAGTGCGAAAGTTGCTTTAATATCCACGGTTTATGTCCCGAAACTTGGTCTTTAGCCGAATACTTTTACTTGTCTGAAGAGATCTTAAAAAATCTCTTTTCAGTCAATCGAATTCACAAAAAGTGACTCACTAAAACCGGATTTCTAATGGTTTCTATCGTCGATACACATTGCCATCTTGATATTATACAATCCGAAGGTTTGAAAATTGCAGATTCTTTAAGGAATGCGGCCGAATCGGGCGTAAAAAAAATCATCCAAATCGGTATTGATCTCGAAAGTTCTTTAAGGGCTCGATCCATTGCAAACGAATATTCGAATGATTTTTTAGAGATTCGATATTCGATCGGTTGTCATCCTACGGAAACTCACGAATTCCCGAATAAAGATGAAATTCTAGAATTCATCTATAAAAATTTAGATGATCCTAAGCTCTCCGCAATCGGAGAAATAGGGTTAGATTATTATCACACCGCAGATACTAAAAAACAACAGGAAGAAATTCTGGAATCGTTTTTAGAATGTTCCTTTAAAACTGGATTGCCGGTTGTCATTCACTCACGCGATGCGAAAGAAGATACTGTTTCTATTTTAAGAAATTTTCGTGATCGAGCTTTCGGTGTGATTCATTGTTTTACTTATGATTATCCGACGGCCAAAGCGTTGATTGATATCGGTTATTATATTTCTTTTTCTGGAATTGTCGCTTTTAAGAACGCAACGGAAATTCAAGAGGCGGCTCAAAAACTTCCCCTTGAATGTATATTGATTGAAACGGATGCTCCATTTTTGGCTCCTCCCCCTTTTCGAGGAAAAAGGAACGAACCTTCTTATATGAGATTTATTTTAGATAAGATGTTTTCGCTCAGACAAGAATCCAACATCGAAGTGGAAAATAAACTTTTTGAGAATAGTATAAAATTTATGAATCGTAAGGCGTACCATCACAATGCTTGATTTGCGTTATATCACTGAAAACACAGAAGACTTGAAAAAAGTTTTAGAACTCAGAGGATTTAAAGAAGTCGGAATTATAGATGAACTGAAGTTGATCATTCAAAGAAAACGTGAGCTTCAAAGGGAAGCGGACGTTCTTAGGGAAGAGAGAAACAAAGTTAGCAAAGAAGTGGGAAGGATCAAACAATCCGGCGGGGACATTACCGAAATATCTGCATCCGTAAAACTTGTAGGAGAAAAAATCAAGGAAATAGAAACCAAGCTTGAACAGGAAGAAAACGCTCTCATCAATATTAATTTAGGACTTCCTAATATTCTTGATCCTAAGGTTCCCGATGGAAAATCCGAACACGACAACGTGGTTCAATACGAAGTTGGAAAAATTCCTTCCTTTTCTTTTCTTCCAAAGCCTCATTTCGAAATCGGTGAGACTCTGAATTGGATTAATTTTGAAAAAGGAGTAAAACTTTCCGGAGCAAGAGCTTATACATACTGGAAAGATGGAGCGAAATTAGAAAGAGCTTTGATGAATTTTATGTTGGATATTCATACGAAAGAACACGGTTATACCGAAGTTTGGGTTCCTTCTATGGTGAACGACGAATCGATGACGGCGACGGGGCAATATCCTAAATTTAAAGATGAATTTTATAGAATCGAAAAAGACGAACTTAACTTGATTCCAACTGCGGAAGTTCCTCTTACGAATTTATATCGGGACGAGATCATTCCGGAGGATCAACTACCGATTTCCGTAACAGCGCATACTTCCTGCTTTAGAAGAGAGGCCGGATCTTATGGAAAAGATACTCGCGGACTTGTTCGGGTGCATCAGTTCCAAAAGGTGGAGCTTGTAAAGTTTTGTAAGCCTGAAGATTCGGAGGAAGAACATAAAAAAATGCTTTCTCATGCGGAAAATATTCTCAAAAAGTTGGAACTTCCATATCGAGTTATCATTCTTTGTTCGGGAGATATTTCCGCAAACTCTTCGATTACCTATGATATCGAGGTTTGGATGCCGGGTTTGAATCGATATATGGAAATTTCGTCCGTATCGAATTTCAGGGACTTTCAAGCGAGAAGAGGAAAAATTCGTTATAAATCCAAAGATGGAAAAAATCAGCTTGTACATACTATCAATGGTTCAGGACTTGCTTTGGGAAGAACCTATGCAGCAATTTTGGAAAATTTCCAGGATGCGAACGGAACAGTTCATATTCCGGAAGTATTAAAATCCTATTTTTAGATCGATTTGTCATTTTTCAAGTATATTAGTATAATTGAATATATTGTATTCATTTTGAACTTATTTTAATGTTAATTTCATAAAGTTTATCTGCAATAAAACAACGATATTGGATTTGTAGTTTTTTAGAAAAGTGGCATTTAATAGCTTAATAGTATCGAGTTTTTAATCCGAAAATATTAAGAATCTGCCCCAAAACTTCAGATTGTTCTACAGGAGTTTAATAACAGTAAAGTCTGTTAAAAAGCTCGTAAACTACCAAAGGGACGTAATCTCTGGAACTCCTGTATTTTATTACGAACTTACTGAATGATTGTACTGGTTTCTCTTCAGGTTTTGAGACAGACTCTAAATTAATTTTTTCATTTTTCTGATTTTTGAACTCAGGTTTTTATCAAAAAAACGGATAATAAACATAGGTTGTTATGTATTCTTTTTTTCTAACTTCTAATGACATGTTTAAAAATTTGCGTTTCTTATATCAAAAATATGGAGTTAAAAAATTTAACTCCATATTCATTTGTGTTGATCTTCGTTCCTTTTTTTGGATAGCTGTTAAACTCTTTTCAGGTTTTCGCATTATAAAGGAATTATTGTGTCTTCCCGCCTTTCATAGATCTGAATTTACTTATCGAAAAAGATGGAATGTTGATATCTTTGACAAAATACCGGAGTATGACAAAAATTTACCGTCTTGTTTCGTAATAAAACTCGCTAAGAATGTTACACCGAGTTCGAAAAAAAATATTGTCAAATTATTTTCGAGTCAATTTATTCTTTTATTAATATATGCAACTTTTTTAATTTTATTGCCGATATTTTCCGTTGGCTCTCAGGAGTTGAATGAAACTAAGAGCTCTAAAAATCAAAAACCAGAAAAATTAAAAGGTTCTATCAATACAAATTTAAATGAGTTTGGAATCAGCCTTACGGACAGCGGAAATATCCTCTATTTTTATTCTAAAAGGGAAAATTCGATTTATACCGATCTTTATAAATCGATCCGTATCGGAGATAAATGGCAACAAGGAGAGGAAGTTGGAAATCTCAATTCGAACTATGATGATCAAAGTCCTTTTATTTTAAACCAAGAAGAAGGAATTATTTTTTCATCCAATCGGGATGGATCAATTGAGTTTCAACTTTCTAATGGAAAGATTGGAGTTTCTAGAGATTTGTATTTTTCTAAAAAAGTAAATTCTTCTTGGATCAAGCCTGTGGCTCTTCCTAGAACAGTAAACACGGAAGAGATCGAAGAAAATCCGTTTTTATTTAACAATCAATTGTATTTTACTCGCTATCCATTTGGACAAGTTTCCGAAGCGGATATCTTCGTTTCGGTTTATAAAAACAAAATTTGGGAAAAGGCGACGAGTCTCCCTGATCCGATCAATACGGTTTATTCAGAAATTGCGGCGACGATTAGCAAAGACGGTAAGACGATTTATTTTTCTTCTAACCGACCTGGAGGTTTTGGCGGTTATGATTTGTACAAGTCCACTTTGCTTGCAAATGGAGATTTTTCAGAACCAATCAATCTTGGACCCGATATTAATACGACTGGTGATGAGGCTTTTTATTTGGAAGCTGGTGATGGATTGACTTTTTATTTCTGTAGAAAAAGTGGACATGATTACGATGTTTATTCCATTGTTTCTAATCCATTTCAAGAATTAGAAAAAGGTAAATCGATTTCTTTGGACAGTATTCATTTTGCTTTGGGATCTTATGAAATCCTCGAAAGTTCTTTTTCAATTTTAGAAAATTTGAATTCTTATTTGAAAGAAAATCCAGACGTGAAAATTAAAATCATAGGACATACGGATCTCAATGGGGATTACCAAGATAATATAATTCTTAGCCATAATCGTGCAAATTCAGTAAAGGATTATCTAGTTAAAAAGGGAATCGATTCGGGTAGAATCGTGACTGATGGAAAGGGAAGTTCGGAACCGATCGTTCCTCAAAAAAATCCGAAAACAGATTATAAAAATAGAAGAACCGAATTTCAGATTGTGAATCCTTAGAAATTATTTTTTTCGTTTAAAATGCTCTGGAAAAAAATAAGGATTAATCTACCATTTGTTTCATGTTCGTGATAAGAATTCTATGTTTGTTTTTGGTTTTTCCGGCGGCACTATTTTCTCAGTCGGAATATGCTGGTTCCAGATTAGAAAGAATTCTTTCTAAGAAAGAACTCGTTGTCGGTGTAAATAAACACTACGAACCCTTTTATATCGAAAACCCGAAAGATGGATATCCAGGTATCGATGCAGAATTGGCTAAACTCTATGCGGATTATCTTGGAGTATCCTTAAAGCTCGTACCCCTTAAAACTTTCAGACAGTTTGCGGAAGATATTCGTGTTGGAAAAATAGATCTTGCATTTGCTGGAATATCCACCGACTTAAATCGAGGTAAACAAGTCACTTTTTCTGATCCTTATCTTGTTACGACTCCTGCAGGACTTGTCAGCAAAAAAATTCTTCCGCCGGAACCGGAAGGAAATATAGTTATTTCCAGGAGATTTATGAGCCTTTCAGATCTTGCAAATTTGAGTGGTCTTGTGAGTTTTTCGGTAAGATCCAATACCACAAATCACATTTATCTTCAAAAGAAATTCTCTAAATTGCCGATTTATAGTTATCTTTCGGATTCGATCGCGATCGATAATCTTATCAGTAACAATGTTACTTGTTTTGTAGCGGACAGTTTTTTTATTCTTACTTTACTTCAAAAAAATCCTTCTTTGAAGGCAAATTATCTTCCTCTTTTGGGCACAGTTCAGGAGGAAAATATCAGCGCCGCTCTTCCATTGAATGATTTGATTTTTGCGGATAATTTAAATTTCTTCATCAAGGAATTGAAGCGAACTGGTCTTTTAGAAGAATTGAAAAACCGATACTTTAATCAAAATAGCTGGGTAAAGTGATTCGTGTTCAATAACCTTTTAAAAAAGGCTTATGGCTTCTATTGTCTTGCGATGATTTTATTTCCATCTTTGGTTTTTTCCCAAGAAGTTGAAGAGAAAACTAAACTCGATTTTCAAGGAAATTATAGGGTGCGTGGATTCAATCTTGCAAGAGATATATACACGTCTCGCCAAACTTCCGCAACTCCTTACGATAAAGACGCATTTAAAACCGAACAACAACAACGAAATCAGAATATAGCCGAAACTGAAATTACGGAAAAATTGAAAGGTAATCCCAGCACCTTGTCTCCCCAAAAAGAAGACATTTCATATTTTGATACGAGAATGACGATTAACATGAACTTTAGTACTTCGAAATATTTCGAAGCGCTTTGGGGCGTTCAAGTTGGCGATATTACTTTTGGCGGAAAAGGTTTCGGTCAAAATTCTACAACCGGTCCGGGTCAAGGTGGAGAAGCGAATTCTACTTCTCCGGTAAATATACAGACTACATTTTTATATTTGAATTTTAAACTTCCGGAGGATGCTTTTAGTTTGAGAGTTGGTCAGCAACTCTTTTTTTCCCCGAGAGGGAGAGTGATCTTTGCTTCGGGTACCGGAATTACGATTAACAAAGACTTTCGGTTGTGGAATACTACAATTGAATCTGGTTGGTTTGTAGCGCGACAAAACGCTCAGCTCGACTTAGATAAAAACTCTTACGCAGATAAGAATTATGTCGGAACAAATATTTATTTTTACAAAGTCAAAACGAGTTTCTTCAACAATGTAAAACACGAACTCTATTCTTACTTCTTAGACGATACGATTAAATCTATAGAAAAGACAACTAACGCGAGAGGAACGGTAATCGCTTTGGATAGTGAATTCGGTCAATTGTTTTGGCACGGTTTTATGAACGAGATCAATCTATCAAACTTTGGATTTGTAGTTCATGGAATTTATAATCACGGAACCGTTCATGTTTTGGAACCGTATCGGGATAATGCCGGAAATGTTTTATATAATCAATTTAGTAAGCATAATATATCTGGTGGAATGGCGGATCTTCAGTTTTCCTACCGTTATAGCGAAAATCTAACCTTTAACTTAATAGGAGTTGGCACTACGGGACGCCCCGGATTTGATAAAGATGGGACAAAAGCGAATCTTCGAGGTGGAGGTTATAAAACTTTGATGCCCGGTTACTCCATATCGAACATTGGGCACGACTTTACGGGAGGTTATGCGCTTTTTTCCGGAAAAGATTCGAGTGGTTTGTACGAATACGGAGTTAATGGAGACTTTGTCGTTTACGGTCCCTTGCTCCTGACGTTAGGATATTATCGATTGTATGGAACAAAGTCGCCTTATGTCGAAAATAATCGTTACTTCAATTTTGATAACGGATACAGAACAAACACTTTCTTTGGACACGAAGTTAATATCAACTTAAGATGGAATGCATTTCGAGATATGCAAATTTTGATGAGATCCGGTTATTTTGTAGCGGGAGATGGATTGAAGGCTTATTTGGATACGACTTACGGAAAAATTCTTAGGGAATTTTTTGTAACTGCAGAGCATAGATTCTAAAATTAAAGTTGAAGACGGGAACGAATGGCTCTTCCTAAAGTGTATTGGTCTGCAAGCTCAATCGAACCTCCGACCGTAATCCCGTAGGCGATTCGGGTTACGTTTACGGAAAGAGGCTTTAACTGATTTGCTAAATAATCTGCAGTTGCATCTCCTTCAAGAGTTGGGTTCGTGGCGACTAAAACTTCTTTTACTTGTTCCGGTTCGATTCTTTCCAAAAGTTCTTTGATTCTAAGATCTCTCGGCCCGATTCCCTCCAAAGGGGAAATTACTCCATTTAACACGTGATATTTGCCGTGAAATTCTCTTGTGTTCTCAATAAAAAAAATATCCTCCGGTTGTTCCACAACACAGAATGTGTGAGTATCTCTTTTTTCCGAAGTGCAGATGTCGCAAATTTCCGTTTCCGCATAAGAACCGCATCGTTTACAAAATTTAATTTTGTTTTTCGTATTCGTGAGTTGATGAATGAAATGATTGAAAAGACCCTGTTCAAGTCTTAAAAGATGAAAGCTGATTCTAAAAGCGCTCTTTCTTCCGATTCCCGGAAGCGAAGAAAGAACATCTACCATTTCTTCAAGAAGGTGATTAGCCAAAATTTCCGCCGAACATTTTGGAAATTTCGGAAAAGTCCAAACCCCCGGATACAGATTGAAACTCATAAGCAGTTGCTTCTTTCGCTTTTTTGAGGGCGTCGTTTGTCGCGGCCATAACAAGATCTTCTAACATTTTATTATCATCTGAATCGAAGAGTTGTTTATTGATGAACACGTTAATAATTTGTCCTTCCCCTGTAGCCGTAACGGTTACCATTCCCGCACCTGCGTCTCCTACTACTCGTATTAGGGCGATGCGCTTTTTTACATCTTCCATTTTTTCTCGGAAGGCCCCCATGTTGGAGAGAAGTTCTGATAGGTTTTTTATTTTACCAAGCATAATGTTAAGAATCCAATTTAGGGATTTTACTTTGATCTACTTCGGTCCCAAGAAATTTTTTCTTTATCTCGGTGCTCGTATCGAACTTTTGTGAATTCGGTTCGGAAGTTATGGTCGACTTTATTTCCAAAGAATCGTTTCCTAAAGAAGAGTCCTGTTGATTAGACTCGAAGTGGGATTCTAAAGAAACATCGGAAAATGGATTATCTTTTTTTTTAGAAGGTTCTGCTTGTGCCGCATCTCTAAGTATAGGGAGTGGTTTACTGTGTTCTATGTCGAGAGTGGAGTTTTTAGAACCTTGCATCATAAGAATCAAATGATTGATTCGATCGACCAAACCGGCCAAACTCGGATAAGTAAGTTCTTCCACGAGTTTTTTGATTTGAATTTCCGCGAATACCTTAATCTCAAAAGAATTTCTCAAGCGAATCGTTTTAATTCTTTCGTAAATTTCGAAAAGTTTTCCAGAAAGAAAATTCAATTTTGAAGAATCCACATTTTCAAAATCAGATTTCATTTTCGCCAGATCTTCTTTGGGGAAATTAACGGATTCGGGATCGGCAAGGGAATCGCGGATCAAGTTAAGAGTGTGAGTAAATTCTATGGAATCCCATAAAAATTTGTAGATATCCTGACCTTCTTGGTAGAGGGATTCAAGAATTTCCAAACTTTTTGAGTGATTGTCGGGATCGATAAGACTTTTGATAAACGAAGTTAGAAATTCAATTCCGTGATAACCGATCATCTTTCGGATTCCGGTTCCTAATAATTTGGAATCCGTAAATACGATTGCTTGTTCCATAAAGGAAAGCATATCTCTTACGGAACCGTCTCCTTTTTTCGCGACCCAGAAAAGTCCTTCTTGATCGTATTGAACATTTTCGATCTTACAAAGTTTTTCGGAATAATCTTGTAGAACAGACAAAGGAACTTTTTTAAAGATAAAATCCTGACATCTAGAAAGAATGGTCTCTGGAATTTTATGAAATTCGGTTGTGGCCAAAATAAAAACGATATGAGCCGGAGGCTCTTCCAAAGTTTTTAGAAGAGCATTGAAGGACTGATCCGTCAACATGTGGACTTCGTCTATTATATAAACCTTATATTTCCCGCCCATAGGAGCGAATTTAACATTATCTCTGAGTTCGCGAATATTTTCGATTCCCCGATTGCTCGCGGCATCGATTTCAAGAACGTCGCTTGAAATTCCTTTCGTGATTTCGGTACAAGAACTACATTTGTTGCAAGGTTCGTTATCGATCGGATTTTGGCAGTTTAATCGTTTTGCAAGAATTCTCGCGATTGTCGTTTTACCGACTCCTCTAGGACCGAAAAAAATATATGCGTGACCGATTTTTCCGGATTTAAGTGCGTTTTGAAGAGCGCCTATGGCAAGGTCTTGATGAATTACGTCCCGAAATATTTGCGGGCGGTATTTCCGAGAAAGGACTTCGTGAGTTCCTGCCATAATACGGAGTCGGAGAAGCCGGGATTCGAACCCGGGGTGCTTTTGGCACACATGCTTTCCAAGCATGCACAATAGACCACTCTGACACTTCTCCTGTAGCTTTCAGAAATTCCGTCTAGAGGTTGTATGTCAATTGAATTTCTTTCTTCTGATTTTGAAAAACGATTTGAATGCGTTTTTAGAAATTTCAGTAGGAATGCAAATCAGTTCGGGAAAAAAATTTCGTGAATAGATCGTCTCTATGCTGAGAGATGAAATTCCTTCTCCTTGTCGCGCAGGTAAAAGATAGATTACTTTCGGAATTCTTGAAAGAAGAATTGTGCCCGTGCACATGAGACAAGGCTCTAAAGAGGTAATGAGAATACAATCTGTGAGATAGCGAGTTTTTAATTTTTTTTTCGCATCGCGAATGCAAAGAATCTCACTGTGAAAGGAAGAATCTGAATTTTTTTCAACTTCGTTAAACGTTTCGTTAATTAATTTTTCTCTTTGATAGATTCTCGTAAAACTAGGGATTTCTTCTTTTTCTTTTAAAAGTAAATCTTTCATACTTTTTAAAAAGTCGGAGAGAATCCTATCGTTTAAAGATTCGTGCATAAAAAGAGCCTCTGTAAATCAAAAAGATAACAATCCTAAAATTAAATTGCTTCATAAAATCATCATTTTGTTACCAATCTCTAAATGAAAAATTCATTTTATAGAGGTTTCCTAATGTTAATTTTTCGATCCTTTGCTTCCGTCTTTTAAAACCCCGGACGTTCCAATTGACCTTAAATTTTCGACTCCAAGTAGAATACTTTTCTCTTGTTTGCATTATGAAGAATTACAACGTTTTCCAGAGTCTCGTGTGGATGTTTTTTGGGATTTTTAGATTAAGAACTGATTTTTTCATTCGTATTATCTTAAATGCTTCTAATCTGTCTTACGACTGATTCCGAATTCTTTGCAAAGATTTGAAAACAATAAACTTTCGTTTGTTTCTATGCGATTATGAATCCAATAAAATCAAAACCTCGACGAGAACTTAACAATTATAAAATATGCTCGAAAGCTCGTAAACTACCAAAGGGATTTAATTTGTGGAACTTCTATATTTTATTACGAACTTATTGAATCATTGTGACTGATTTCTTTTAAGGTTTTTAAGACAGGCTATAAATTTTTTCCTCAATCGCACGAAAATTTCTTCTACGAATCGGCTTTCCCTTGATGACCGGTCTGTTCCATTGCTTATCTGTAAGAAACCCAAAGCCGGTAATGACACTTAACGAATTAAGCTTATACAACTGGAAATCGAATGACAAACTATAATCTTTTTTATTGATAACAAGTGATTTCTATTTATAATTTTTAAAATCGATTCAAAGGTTCTTCATTAAAATAAAGTTGTAATTCTAAATTGGAACCCTGTGCGCATGAAAATACAAAAACTGACAATAGTTTTTATGATAATCGGTGGTATTCTTCTTTTGACTTACGGATGTAATTCTCAAGATCCGGTTTCGTATAACAATAAGATTATGGATATCTTGAACGACTCCACTCGCGACATGGACACGATGAACACCGCTATGGTAAAAGAAGATTATGCGGTCGCAGAAACTGTACGAAAATCTTGGGAAGAAAAACTCGTAAAAGCTTCCGAAAATCTAAAAAGTGTCGGTGATTTTAAAGGGGATTCCAACTTTAGGCTTTGTATCGGAGAAAGTGTCGCCGAAAAAAACCGGCGTTCGCTTTTTTAAAAGATTGGTAATACTGTCCTAAGGTGATGGTTTTGTTTTTCTTGTTAATATATTTTCATTTCACTTGCATAGACATATATACGATTGAATTTCAGTCTAATGACTCAAAGTGTCTGTTATCTTTTATTCGTTTTACTTTATTTGGAAAGTTAAAAGGCGCTACTGTTCCATGACAAGGTTGGATTGGATGAAAAAACTTATATCAAACATAAAAATGAATTTTAGCTTTTTACTTCATTTTCGGCTTCGATGACTGCTTTTTTGATTTCGTCGTAGAGTTCTGGTGGGATTGCAATCCCTTTCTGAGTCGGCTTTTTTTCTCCGTCTTTATCGGTATACCAAACTCGGAGATTGAGGTACTTAATCCCTTTATATTCTGAAACTTCCACTCGAATCACTTCGCCTCTGCCTTTATCTACGTCACGAATAATGATTCCCATATTTAATTCTCCTAGTAAAATTTATAGTTATCCCAACGCTTCTATACAATGGGACCCGAAATTGTAAAACTAAACTATCCTCTTGCTAAGTTCAGAACAATGTCTCCTATGGAGCTAATTCTTCTACCAATATAAATAGGGGATATGAATTTCATCGAATTGTTTTTTATAATATTCTTCGAGATTCTAAAATGAAAAAGCCGAAAGAAATCGAATTTTCTCGGCTTTTTTGAATTGAAAACAATCAGTATGTTTCGACGAATAACTGGTGAGCGCCTTCCAGGTGATGTTTAAACTCTTCGTAAGTTCCTGTGTTTCCGGCAATCTTTTGGATTTCTTCAATCACACCTTTTTCCATTCCTTTCGGTCCGCCGCAAATGTAGAAACGTCCGCCGCCGCTTAAAATCTTTTTTACTATTTCCGCTTGTTCGCGAACTCGGTGGGAGATATACATTCTTCCGCCGTCAAAAGGATTCTTTTCTTCTCTGGAAATTGCGGTAATAAGTTTAAAGCTTTTATGTTTGGATTCCAAAGCTCTAAGGTAATCCATCATTACAAGTTCATCGGAGTAAGGGGCTCCGTAAACGAGAGTGATATTTCCGGTGAATTTGATAAGTTTATGTTCTAAAAGTTCCTCACTCATTCCAATAAAAGGAGCGATTCCGGTTCCTGTTGCAAGAAACATAATATCTTTGTCGAAGTCTGTGCTAGGAAGAAGAAATTTCTTTCCAGAAGGTCCAGTCATTATGACTTCGTCGCCTGGTTTCAGATCACACATATAATTTGAACAAACACCTTTGAATTGAAGGTTCCCATTTTCATCGTATACGTTATCTCTTTTGATAATGAATTCGATATTGTCCTCTTTCATTCCAAAGGAATAACTTGGAGAGGCGATGGAATAAAGTCTTACGGTGTAACTCGCATCGGCTAAACCTTTCGCTTTCTTTTCAGGATCTTCGCCCGGAGGAATCACTCCACCACTTTGTCCGATTAAGTACGGATAAACGGAATGGTCGAGCGCTAAAGTTATCCTATGGACGAGCGCTTCTCCTTCTTTTTTGGGTCTTTTTCCGGTTCCGGTTTCTGGAGTTAATAGAACGTTACTGATTACTTTAGTTTTGTAGGGATTGGATTTTTTGAATAAGTTAATCTGGGGTTCTCTAATCGGTTTCATGAGCGGGCACAATTCCTAAAAATGAAAAATTTTTTAAATTTCCTACATAGTTTTCAGACAGACCATTTCGTCAAACGGGATATTTATATCGTATTTCCGGTTGAATAGTAATTCTTATAAATTGATAATTTTCTGTATGCGGTCTTTCTTCTTTTTTGCGTGACGATCGGAATTGTTCATTTCTCCGTGTAATAACGAAATAAAACGAGGAAACATGTCCCAGATCAAATTATCAGAATTAACAAAAAAAGTAAGCGGATCTAAAATTATAAACACTCAGACACCGGATACGATCATCCTAGAAAAAATCGTCTCTATTTCTCCCGGGGCAAAAAACTCTGTAAGTTTTCTTTCCAATAAAAAAATGTTAACCGAAGCCAAGAAAACCCTTTCGAGCGTGATATTAACCACCGAAGAACTTGCAAGGGGGTTGTCTATTCCTTGTCTTGTGGTTTCTAATCCGGAACTAAGTCTTGCGGAAGTTCTTAACGTTCTTTATCCCTCTTACGTTCCTTCTGGAAAAATTTCTTCCACCGCTTCCGTTCATCCGACTGCTAAGCTCGGTTTTGGAGTTACAGTAGGAGAGTTTGTGGTGGTTGGAGAGAACTCTGTAATTGGAGCGAATACCTATCTAGAGGACGGAGTTAAGATTTCCAGAAATGTAATCATTGGAGAAGATTCTCGAATTGGTCTTAATTCTTCCATTCAACACGGAGTCGTTATCGGAAAGAGATTTATCTGTTCTGGAAATTGTTCGATCGGTGGAGATGGATTTAAATTTGTTACCGTGGACGGCAAACACCATAAAATTCCTCAAGTAGGTGGAGTAAAAATAGGAGACGATGTTGAAATAGGATCTTTATGTACAATCGATCGCGGTGGTTTGGAGGACACGATCATTGGGGACGGATGCAAATTTGATAATATGGTTCACGTCGCTCACAATTGTGTACTGGGAAAAAATATCATCATTGCTGGACAAAGTGGTGTCGCAGGTAGTACGATCGTTGAAGACGACGTAATCATCGGCGGAGCGTGTGCGGTGGCGGATCATCTTCATGTTCCGGCGGGAACAATTCTTGCGGGCGGAACTTCTTTGAGAAATTCCCCAAAGAAAAAAGAAATTTTCGTAGGTTGGGATTACGGTTTAACTTTTCCCGAATTTCAAAAAGTTCGCGTGAATATTCATAATCTTGTAAATTTTCAAAGATGGGCCAAAAGAATCAAAGAGTTGGAAAAACACACCGGAATTAAAGTGGAGGATAAGGAATGAGCTTGACAAGACTTGAAATTAGAAAGCATTCTTTTTCTACATCTTATTTGGAGGATTTCCCTTGTATTCCCGAGCAAACGAAGATAACCCGGAAAATAAACCGGATAAAATCTCCCGTAAGCCGGATGTTTCCCAAAGTAAAAAAATAGGAAAGTTGTTGGAAGCACTTGCCAATAACATTTTAGAGAATGATACGAAGAATATCATTTTCTTAAATGAGATTCAAAATAATAGATCGGAAAGTTCGATTCAGAAATAAAATTCAATCCGAACCAATCTTAAATCGGTTTCTTTTTAGGAACCGGTTGTCTTGTTCTTAATTAAAAATGTATAATGTTTCTTCGATTTGAAAACCGATTTCTGTCTTGATACTTATAAACGCCGGTTTACTAAATCTATCTTCTGGAGAACTTTGAAACCAAATCATTCTTTGTCTTAAGATTTTGGAACAACTTTTAAGTGAACATCACAAAATTCTGCTGAATGAATTTTTTAAGAGTAAACTCGTATTCGAGTTATTAGTTTGCACTTGGGGATTTTTTTGAAAAAATTTTGCGGGCAGAGGGACTCGAACCCTCACTGGAAGCTTGGAAGGCTACAGTGCTAGCCATTACACCATGCCCGCGATTCGCGCAAAAATCATTTTTTTGTGGTTAGGGTACTTGTCAATCTAAAAGAAGAATTTTTACTATCCACTGAGATGAAAGAGTATGAGAACCTTTTTACTGAGCAGATTCGCGGCGAACTAAAATCTTTTACGGAATATAGAATTGCTTATCAAGAAATTTGGACACTTAGGAATGTTCTTAATGTGCTTCAATGGGATTCGGAAATTATTTTGCCTGAGGGTGGAAGAGTGGAACGAGGTTCCCAAATTGGACTTCTTTCCGGGTTGATTCATTCAAAATATGCCGGTGAAAGTTTTTACAAACTTGCGGAAAGGGCGAGGGAAGAAAACGAGCAAAAAGATCTTCCAGGCCGAGCGGAACGAAAAATCGAATTTGAAAGATTATTTCAAGACTTGGATCGTTCTCGCCGTCTTCCCCAAGAGTTTGTTGAGGAATTTTCTGTCACTACGAGTAAAGCGCATTCGATTTGGGCTAAAGCGAAAAAGGAAAATCGATTTGCGGATTTTGCGCAGATTCTTTCTAAGATTGTTGAACTAAGTAAAAAACAAACCGAATGTTATGGCTATCAAACGGAAGCATATGACGCTTTACTTGAAAATTATGAGCCCGGTGAGAGAGCGAAAAATTTAGATAAATTATTTTTCGATTTGAAAAACAATTTAAAACCTTTAATCGCAAAGGGAAAAAAAGTTGCAAATCCGTTTTTAAAAGAAATTCCAATCCCTCTTCAAAAAAAATTGGGGGAAACTCTTCCAAGCATCTTAGGGTTGTCTTCTACTATTTCACGTTTGGACTCAAGCGAGCATCCTTTCTCTGCTTCTCTTGGAAGTAAGGATAAAAGAATCACCACACGTTATGATCTAAGAGATCCACTTTCTTCCATATTTAGTATTTTACATGAAACAGGACATTCTCTTTACGAAGTTGGAATATCTGAGATTGTCGGAGGTCCTTCCCCTCTGCACGATTTCGTATCTTTGGGTATCCACGAATCACAGAGTAGACTTTGGGAAAATCAAGTGGGTAGATCTATAGAGTTTTGGGAGATGTATTATCCAATTTTACTTAACGTTTTAAACATTAAAGAATCTGAATTATCTTTTTCTAAACTTTTTTCTTATATCAATCAGTCTTCTGCTTCCTTGATTCGAGTGGAAGCGGATCAAATTACGTACAATCTTCACATTATTCTCCGATTTGAGATTGAGAGAGAATTGATCAACGGTAAAATACAAGTTCCGGAACTTCCGGAAGTCTGGAATTCTAAAATGAAAGAACTTTTTGGAATTACCGTATCTTCTGATAAAGAAGGAGTTTTACAAGATGTTCATTGGAGTGGAGGAGCTTTCGGGTACTTTCCAACTTATACGTTAGGTAATATTTACTCAGCTCAACTCTTTCAGGCTTTTTCGAAAGAGAATTCTAATTTCCGGTTGGAAGTCAAAGAAAAGGAGGATTTTTCTTCTCTCCTGAATTGGCTCAAAAGAAATGTTCATTGGAAGGGAAAATTTTATTCCGCTAAAGATTTAATTCGTTCCGCTACAGGCTCCGATCCGGATTCTTTTTATCTAATACAATATCTTGAGAAAAAACTTATTGAACAGGAATCGATCCATCATGGATGAAAAAGAAGAACTTACAGTCAAATCTTTTGAGGAATTTTCTTACTTTGATAATTTAGCTCTTTATTATCTTTGTAATGAAACTCCGCCTCAAACTCTCGCGTTGGCCTTTCTTATTGGCGATAGCAAGGTTTGTGGTTCCATGCTGGGGGTTCTTGAAGCAAAAAGAAGGGAATATGTGCATCAACTTATGGCAGAACAAAAGGATACGGAAATTACCAAAAAGGAATCCGCTGTTCAAGGTCTTTTGATTATTGCGGAGGGTTTGATTACGAGAAGATTGATTGAAAAAAAAGGTAGATTCTATTACGGAATAAAACGTTAGTTTTTCTTTGATAGAATCGCGTAAAAACTAAGAAGTCCCCAAGCGATTAAAAATGCGATTCCTCCAACTGGAGTAATTGCCCCTAATATTCTAATTCCTACGATCGCCAATGCGTATAAGGATCCTGAAAATACTAGAATTCCCGTAAGAAATAGAATGGAAGAAAACCAGACAAGTCGACTGTTGTTTACGTATCCCGTTATCGCTAAAATCAAAGGGGGAATACTATGGATCAGATGATACCGATTTCCCGTTTCATAAATTACGAATAATTCAGGACTTAAAATCGGTTTTAAAGCGTGAGCGCCAAATGCACCTAAGGCGACTCCAAGAAATCCTGATAAGGAAGAAAGTATAAGAATTGTCCTTTGTTTTCCCGTCATGTGCTCAATGAACCCGATTCAAAATTCTTGAATAGCATAACTTTTAAATCGAATACATTTTTTCTGAATTAACCAAAATAGATAAGCCGTTTGTTCTATGTCCAATCTGGAATCGAATAGAGATTTGATTTTATTTTTTTTCATTTCTTGCTTGAGTTCGTCGTAGAAACTCGTCTTTCCAAAAACGAAAGATATCGGAACTAAAGCTTCCCGTTCTCCTTGTCTTAAAGGAAGAATCAATGTTACTCCTCTTTGGCAACCTTGGCTTTGCCCTTCAAAACGAATGATTCTGTGTTTAGACCAATCCCAATCATCCAATGAGCCGTGAAACATATCTTTGTGTGGAAGAGAAGAAGTGGAATGTATAAATCCATCGAATCCAAACAAACGCAACCGAGTAGAAGCATTTCCGTAATGGATTGAAGGATCTCTAAAGTAAGTTCCCGCTATGGACACATGGTTTTCGGGGGATAGGATTGCATCCGTTGGGTAGGGCATTGGATTTCGTTTAACAAGAGTTCTACGATTTCCAATCGGTAACGCACACCCTAAGAATAAAATCCCACTTAACAAAAGTAAGAGGAAAATTTTGACTTTGATCTGGGATTTCATTTTTTCTTTTACTCTTTTTTCATCAGTCGTTGCGGAAGTTTAACTCCAATTCCCGTTACCCGCGTGCACTTATAAAAGTAGAGGTTGAAAAATATTGATTTGACGTAATAGTCGGTTTGCACGTCGAAAAGAAGATCGGCTTTGTCCTGAATCGCGTTTTGGACCGCGGCCTCATAACTTTCATCTCCCGTGTAAACAAGCCAAAGCCAACCTTCACCACAGGCCTGCCCAGAAAGTTTTCCGACAGGCTCCATTCCGCGAACGTCAGTGTAACTTTGGGAGTAAAACCAGCCGGGCGTTTTAACGTTTGTGTAAAGGCAGTTCTCGGTTGCAATCAACGTAGTAAAAAAAATAAGATAAGTTCTTATCGATAATAGTTTCATTTTGCATTCCTAAATCGTTTTGAAATTTTCAAAAAGTTTGAATCTAAGAAATCAAAAGTCAAGGTAAAAGAATCGATGACATATTTTCGAAAGGAAAAAATAAAATGCTGAATATGGATTAAAAGATTTCTTTTCGAAAAAGAATGGGTCTTCTTAAATCCAAAGACGAAGCAATATTTTAACTGAATATGATCAGTTAAAATAAAAAAACGGAAAATCCTTAACGAATGATATTTGCAGAAAATTTCTAAGTTTAGGTCTTCCTTTGAATATCGTTTATAACTACACAATTCGATTTGTATCCGGTTGTCATTTTTATCAATGAAATGAACGAGGTTTAGGATATTATCGAGCTAACTATCCGGTTTTGTCTTGACTAAAAAAAGATTGTCATTATCCAAATGAGATATGCAGACTGACGATAAAAAATACGTCCGGGTTTGGAAGAAGTTAAGCGTCTCCGAGATTTCTTCTCAATTGATGTTAATCGACGACTTCTACGGGACTTGCGGGAACTGCAAACATCTTGGTCTAAATTATACGAAAGATAAAAACTGTCCCGAATGTAAAACGAAGTTTCGTTATTTGGCGACCAATTCTAAATCTCAAACTGAAATTGCAAAAATTCTCAATCGTCTTGAAAAGGAAAATCTTGATCTGATATTGATCGATCGGGATGATTTTAATCAGTCTAAGGCGAAAGACGCCATAAAGGATTTGTTTAAACCGACAGAGTGAATTTTTGAAATTGAATTTTATTCTTTTTTAGAATCGAGAAGATTTTTCAGACCTTGAATTGTTCTTTCTAGATCCGTAACTTGTTCCTTCAATACGTTACCATCCAAGTAAAGTTTTTTATCCGTGGAATGAAGTTCCTCATAACCTTTCGCCATCAAATTGTGAAATGATTTTTGAATGTTCATCAAACCGTTTTCGAAATCCTTCGGATTGAGTTCCCGTTTTTTTTTGTAAAACTTTTTTAATGAAAAAAAAACGAAACGAAATAAAAGCACGGAATATGCGGGAATCAAAAGATAAATCGCGGTTAAAAGTATGGGTCCGAGATTCCAAGTTTGAGAAATGGATTTATGGAAGAATACTCGAAGTGTCGAGACGACTAATACGCTTAAGGTATAATTTAGACGACTTGTGGTTGGTGAAATTGTGTTGAGTAAAAATACTAGAATCAAAGAAAAAATCAAAACCAGGAATAAATCTAAGGGAACAATGGAAAAAAGAATCTTTAAAAAAGAAGTGATCATTCCGATGGTGTCGAGAAATGATTGGATCGACTGAGATAGGTTGTTAAAACTCGTTTTCAAATCTAAAAAAAAATCGGTAATCTGACTCATGAAATGGCTCCTAAAAATTCCAGGTTGGAAGAAACTCCAATCTTTCCTCATGAAACTGCAAGAACTTTCCTTTTTGCGAAAGCTTTATCTGGTTTACTCCGTCATTGGAATCTCTTTTCTCATCTTGCACGAAAATCATCTTCCTATTTTTTTTATTTTGCTTTTGGTTGCCGGAGCTTATTTGATTGCGGCAGTTTTTTTCTTTGTGATTTCTTTTGCGTTTGGAAAGCTCCTTAAGCAAGAGCCTATTAAAAAATATAAAATAAGTTCTAACTCTGCAACGACTTACGATACAGTTCGAATTCTTTTAAATCCTATCGTAGAAGGAATCGTATTCATTTCTTGTATATTATCGCTTTTTTTTACAGATTTTTATTCCAACCGATCCGGTATTATTTTTATCGCAGTTTATTGTGTCGTAGGCTTTATTCTTCGCTTTTTGGAAAGCACAGTTTTTTATCGAATTTCTTTGCTTGGCCTTATGGTTTTGACGGCCGGGCTTTTGAGTTTTAAAGCGCTTCAACAAGCCGAGATATTAACCTCCTATTTGCTTTTTAAACCGACTTGGGAACAAAAGGAACTTACAAATTGGGAATACAATTCGGAATCTAGAATTTTAAAAAATTCTAATATTCAAGTTCAACTTTCCCTTCCAGAAGATTTTTATTTTCATAATCCTAAAAATCTTACTTTAAAAGATCAAACCGGAACCGGTCAAATCGCAGGAATCATTTCTTCCAGTGAAACGGACCCTAATCGTTATCCTTCGATTCGAATCTTTTATTTTCCGGAACCTTTTTTAGAAATTGATAAAATTAAACCTGAGTTTGTAAAATTTTTAGATTTGTCTATAAACCAGGGAGAAATGGTCGAAGTACACGAGTTAGGTGAAGAGAATTTTGAAAAAAGAATGGATGGAGTTTTTTGGACCTACTATGACAATCTTAGGCCCAGATACGCTAAAACCGGTTTTTTTATAGCCTCAGGGGATAAACTTCCGGATTCTTTTTTATTTCATATTTCGGAAAGTTTAGTGAAAGGAAGGACCCACGAAGAATCCGTGGAGAAAATTCTGCAAAGTTTTAAAAGAGAAAACTAAGGTTTTCCGATTTTTAAAAAATTGAAATTTTAATATATGATTCTTGTCGGTTGATTTTTTGTTATGACTATTATTGTGTTTAAGAACTTATTTTTTGGAGAAAGTAAAACAACAATTTTGAAATTCAATGCGAATGACTTAGTAATTCTACTTCCATTGATATTATGTTATACGAACGAGATTTCAAATGGATGAGACGATTATCAAGTGTCAAAAATTATGGGGAATCAATCGTCTGCTCAATTTCATCAATTTTTTATAGAAATAAAAAAACACAAAAAGGTTTGGACTTTGCGGGATGAAAGTGGTTTTCCTAGTCCTATAACAATTTCCGGAAAAAGAGCTATGCCTTTTTGGTCATCCCTAAATCGGGTGCAAACGGTCATCGATCATGTGGATGCATATTCTTTATTTAAAACTTATGAAATTTCCTTTCAGAATTTTATGGATCGTTGGCTTCCGGGTTTGAAAAACGACAATTTATTGGTGGGTATTAATTGGACCGGATCCGAAGCGACCGGGTATGATCTTGAGCCAGAAAAAGTATTAGAATATTTGAATGATTTAATTTTTTAATATTTTTTGCTTATTCGTTTTTGTTTAGAAGTCCATATAAAATGAATGTTTAACTGATGTAGAAACGGAGGTTTATATATAGGTTTAGTTTTATAGAGAATTCTTTTAGGCAAAGTTTTACTGAAACATGATATTCCTACAAACTATGTCACACTGTGTAATTTACGTCTTTTGGGAATTCCTTTCTTGTTATTGCTTTTATACGAGTTTCCACATTTTATAAAATTCAGCGTATTATTTTTGTCGACCTTTCGGCAAGGATGGACGGGCTTTAAATTTAGAATTTCATTTATAAATATCTTTTTACAATAGAGTTCTTGAAAAAATTCATGTTTGCAAAGGATTTTCCCTATTCGTTTTAATAAGAAAATAAAAGAAAATTAATTTTTCAATGACTCTAATATAAAAAACTATCAAACGCAGTTTATTTTTTAAAATTTGAAAAAGTTAAACAAAATTCAATCTGTAAAGGTATATAAACAAATTTGAATTCAGTTACAATTCAATTTCAAGCAACTGTTTGGATTTATCCGGGTAAAGGAGGATGGCATTTTTTGACCTTATCCGTTAAGGCTTCCAAAGAAATACGAACTATATTAGATAAAACGCATAGACATTGGGGGATGATTCCAGTTATAGCTAAAATTGGTATTACAAGTTGGAATACTTCTATTTTCCCTGAAAAAAATTCTATAAAGTATGTTCTACCTTTAAAAGCAGATGTCCGTAAAAAAGAAAAAATCACAGTGAACCAAAAAGTCCGCGTTTCAATTACGATTCAATTTTGATTTTATTTTTGGATTTTACTCAGGGCTATATAATAGAGTTGTTGAAAAATTTTATACTAGAGATTAGCAAAACTGCTTCATTATTCATTTCAGTACAATGGAAGCAGATGGAGAATTAATTTTTCAACAACTCTAATAAAGTAATCAATCCAATAATTTAGACTTCAATCGCTTTTGCATCGGATTCTATCCAACTTACGTTAAACGGCACTTTCTAATGAACATTTAAGTATTTGTTTTTTATATGAATGAATAGGAAAGAAATTTGTCTGAAAATTCGTTTTATTATATAAAATCAGTTAGATAATTTTTATATAATAAATTTTTAACATATAATTTTTAAAACGTTTTAGTCCCGCAAAAATGTAGCACTACCACATTTGATTGAAGGTTCAAAAATAAGTAATTCTCAGGTTTTGAGAGAAACTCTTTATAGTTCTGAGTAATAAAAATTTTTTCGGTCGAAAAGTATTTTAGGGTTTGTGTCTAATTACGACTTCTCATTAAAATTCTTTTCAATTTATTGCGTAATAATTTGAGAATATTCTTAAAAATTAATCAAAAAATTTTTGACCGATTACAGAAAGTGGATCTACCATCGTTCCTTGAACTCGCAGACCTAAATGAAGGTGTGGGCCTGTGGACATTCCTGTGGAACCCACTTTGCCGATCTGACTTCCTTTTTTTACTTTGTCGCCTACTTTTACGTTTGATTCGGATTGATGCATGTATAAAGAATAAACTTCCAAGCCATGATCAATTATGGTAAGGTTCCCTTCGTAATACATCGGTCTGGACAAAATTACCGTTCCATCGTTGATCGCGTAAATCGGGGTTCCCACTGTACCTTTGAAGTCAACTCCGCCATGAGGTTTTCCTTTAGTTTTGTTATAAATACGTCTTTTATAAAACGGACTTGTAAAGTGAACTTCCTGAACTGGGTAAACGAAATCGGATACGATCTGTAAATCGGTTTTTGATTGAAATGCTTCGGCCTTTGCTTGAGAGCAAGCGGCAATAAAATTCAAAGTTTCTTGGGAAAGCTCCTGCGAGGTGTATTTTTTATCGATCATTAGGGAAGAAATTTTTGTTTCAGAAAAGTTCGTTTTGTGAATGGGAATTTCGTATTCTTTATAGTCATTTTTTCTAAAAAGATTCTTATTTTGAATTTCTAGGATACCGTTCTTCTTAGAAAATTCGGGGGGAATGGGAATCCATGCGTATAGAATGAAATTACTTATTGTGTGGGGAATTTCTTTTTTTTCCCAAATAATTTTGATTCTATCCAATTTGGAAAAAACCATTTTTTTTGGAACAAGCTTGAGAAATAGCAGTTCACCTTGTGCGAACTTTCTGGTTTGAATGGAAAAGAAAAAGAGTGCTTCTTTCTTTTTGATGATTTCAAATTTGTGATTTTCTTTCTTGAAATCGTGATGGGCCGTATCTGTAAGTTTTATTTCTTTTGTTTTGGTTCCGGGTTTATCTTTGGGAAAGATCGTTTCAGTATTTAAAAACTGAGTTAAAAAAATAAAATAAAAAATTCTAAAATATTTTTGCATCGTATCCTGCTATAATTTTAGAAATGTTCAATAAGTACAATCTAAAAACGATTTGGAAATAAGTTATAAACTTACTTTTTAGACTTTATGGTGTTTATGTTAAACAACTTACTCTAAATCTTAAAATGTAGTACTCTATGGAAATTTAACGATGAAAAAGTTTATACTACTCAAGAAACGTAATTTATGGGATACCGCGTTTCAAACAATCAAAGTTAAAGTGCAATTGTAATGTTATACTCAAACCTTGAAATATAGGTTTCCGCATTTTATTTTATGAAAAAATAAACGTATGAAAAGGAAACGTCGAACTTTAAGCGAAAAACGAATGTTCGGAGTGGGAAGAGAATTTTTCTTTTTATGATATGTTTTATAGATAAAGCATCCGGTCGTTTACGTAATTTGAAAAACTAAGAGTTTGTCTTAAAACTTTAGGACGCGGCAATTAAGCAATGATACCCGGTTCGAAAGCCCATAAATTCTGCAAAGAGACGTAATCTGCGGGAACTGCTATTGGTTTAGAGAGCGTGGTCGTGATTTTTACAAAGATTTTGAGACGAGTTCTAAATTTACCGCAAGATCCAAATCTTAGGATCGAAAACATAAAGAACGTAATTCAAATCTCTTTTATGTCTTGAACCTATTCTTCTATTTTCTTTGAAAATTACCTAAGCAAATTTTCAGTTTTACCGATCTTTGATAGCGGGAAACGGATAAAACGATGAAACAAGAGGAATGGTTGGGACAACTTACGAAACTTTTTCAGGACGAGATTAACCTTTATACGGATGTTCTGGAATTAGAAACTCGAAAATCGATCGCAGTCGTTAAAGCCGACGGAAAATCTCTTGAAGCGATTACTAAAAAAACATATGAATTGCTTGTGATGGCCGCTGAAATCGAAAGGGTCAGAATGAAATCGATCGAAGATGTATATCGTTCTAAAAACTTCGCTTTTCCTGAGACTGGAATACTTACGTTATCCGATTTTTTAAACAGGCTCGATAGAGATTCCAATTTTAAATTAAAAGAATATGGCTCTTCACTAAAATCTGTACTACATCGTTTAAAAGAAAAAATTAAATCCAATGAAAAATTAATCCTGACTCGCCAAGAGATTCTTTCTAAGACGATCGACGCAATGAAAGAAAAAGCGACGGAATCCGGTATAAACACGTACGGTTCGGGGAAAGATCCGGAACGCAAACAAACTAAAAGGCAAGCTTTGATGCTTAATGCGTCGGCCTAGATCAATCGGCATTTTCGTAACAGGAGGGAGTTATGGGTTCCACATTTTCAGGACTTGAAATCGGAAAGCGGGGTTTATCCGCACATCAGCAGGCGCTTCAAACCACGGGTCATAATATTTCCAATGCAGATAACAAGCATTATGCGAGGCAAAGAGTTACGATGACCGCGATGGATCCGTTATATGATCCTTCTTTGAATCGTGCCAACCTTCCCGGACAAATCGGACAGGGAGTTGAAATTGCTTCGATCGAGAGAATTCGGGATAACTTTATCGACGATAGAATCATAGAAACTTCAGGGAATAAGGATTATTGGGCGGCACGTAACGAATATCTATATCAATTAGAGACTGTTTTTAATGAACCCAACGGAACCACTCTTAGAACTTTAATGGATAAGTTTTGGTCTTCTTGGGAAGATTTGGCAAATTATCCCGAAGATAACGCGCATCGTTCTGTCGTCCTTGAAAAAGCGAACGGACTTGGAAGTAGAACCGAAGACGTGTATCGTAAGCTAGCACAACTACAAGATCAGGCAAATCGTGAAATTGAAACCAAAGCGTATCACATGAATACGATTGCCGAAAATATTCGTACTTTGAACGAGAGAATTGGTAAGTCGGAAGCCTTGGGTGATAAACCGAACGATCTCTACGACAAACGAGATGCGCTTTTGCAAGAACTTTCTTCCTTAGTTGATGTTACTATTGGCCGTTCCGACGAGGATGAACTGATGGTTTTTATCGGTCAGCAAATTCTCGTTCAAGGTAATAAGGCAAACAAGATCGATATTATAGGGAATCCTTCCAAAGACGGACTTTTAGATCTGTATTGGTCCGCGACAGGAGATCCGGTTCTTTTGAGAAAAGGAAGGTTGCAGGGTCTGATTGAGGTGCGTGATAAAATCATTCGTGAGAAGATTGATCAAGTAGATTCGCTTTCCATCAACGTAATGGACGCTGTGAACGAAATCCACAAAGACGGATTCGGGATTAACGGAAATACAAATCAAGCTTTCTTTAATATTCGCTCTTTATCTATTAACACATTTGGGGAATACGATTCCAATGGAGATGGGCAAAACGATATCACTGCGATTTTTAGAGTCACCGGTAGAAATACAATTGATCCCGATAGGCCGATCGGAATCAACGGAACGATCAGTTTCAATCAATCGAATGTTAAAGAAGCTCCTGTGTTGATTCCTTATTCTTCCAATGATACGTTAAACGGAATCATTAAGAAGATCAATGCCTCTCGTTCTGGCGTTGTGGCTTATATGAATCACGATAACCAGTTGGCTTTGAAGGCAACGGTTGCTGATGATCATCCCAATAAGAATTTTATACTCAGACATTTGGAAGATTCGGGAGATCTTCTTGTGGGAATGGCCGGTATCTTAATGGCGTCTGGTCCTTCCGGCGCTTACGACTATAAACGTCTCGGGGAAATCAACAAGTTACAAGCACGCTCCGAAGACATCACTCTAACTCCTCACTTTCATCCTTCTTCCCATTTTAGGGTGGCGGATTCAATTGCGAATAATGTTGCAAACATCGCGGCGGCTCGAGGTAAGGATGTGGGCGGAACCGGAGATTATAATTCGCCTGGCGGTCATAAGGACGGAAGAAACGCTTTGATGGTCGCATCCGCTTTGAGAAATAGTCCGGTTATGGTTGATTACTCTAAAACGACCGATGATTTCTACAATACTCTCATCTCAAAATTGGGAACGGAAGCGAGAGAAGCAAAACAAGAATTCGGAATTCAAAATGATCTCATGACCGAACTTGAAAACATGAGACAGTCGGTTATGGGCGTCAACTTGGACGAAGAAATGGCCAATATGGTCCAATTCCAGCATTCTTACAATGCGTCCGCAAAAATGATCAATACTATGAACGAAATTCTAGATACGATCATCAATCGATTAGGCGTTTAATCTCGCGATAATATAAGCGGGTAAGGAGAGAATTTTATGATGCGTATAACGAACATGATGCAGAACAACAGTCTGATTCATAATTTGAACAGACATCAACTCAACATGGACGAAACTCAAAATCAACTTTCTACAGGACAGAGAATTCGTCTTCCTTCCGATGAACCTGGTCGTGCTACAAATCAGATGTTTTTTCGTTCTAGACTAAATGAACTTGAAACGTTTCAAAGAAATATCGACGACGGAAATTCTCGCCTTCAGCAAATCGACGGAGAATTGGATCGTATCGGTTCCTTGTTTCAAAGAGCAAGAGTATTGGCGGTTCAAGCTTCAAACGGTATCTATCAAGGTGATAAAGGTTTTGAACTTGAGGTCGCGATTGGAAAAGAGATCGATGAAATATTAAGAGCCTTGGTAGATATTGCGAACACGAGAGATGCAACCGGTCGTCCCTTATTCGGCGGTCATGTGATTGAAAGACCTCCATTCGAACCGATAGAATCCAAGATCAAAGGTCTTCAAGGAATCGAATTAAAGAACCAATATATCGGCGTCGAGTATCGAGGTGATATTGGGGAACAACTGAGAGAGATTGAAAAGGGAGAATATATTCCCGTAACGATACCAGGGAACAAAGTTTTCTGGGGAACGAATATGAGTATTACGAGTAAGGTAGATAATTCCGGTTATGTGACTTCTTCGGATCAAAAATTTAAAATCGACGGAATTGAAATTCACGTTTCGGCTGGGGATACGATTGATGATATCATCGACAAGATCAATAACTCTCCTTTGGAAGTGAAAGCAAACAAGCTCGCTCAAGATAACATCAGTTTGAGTTCGACGGCCCCGCATCAAATTTGGATGGAGGATATAGAAGGAGGAACGATATTAAGGGACATCGGTCTTGTGGATTCTGCAACTTCCGAGCCTCCGAATAATTATTCAAAATCTGCTACTGTAACCGGCCTTTCCGTGTTCGATGTAATGATTCAATTCAGAAACGATCTCATTCAAAAAGATCAGGAAAGAATTTCTGGACGTGATCTTCAGGATTTGGATTTGGCGATGGAAAATATTCTTCGTTATCGTTCGGTCGTAGGTGCTAGAATGAATCGAATGGAAGAACACGCTCAAAGAGTTGACTTTGATAAATCTTACATGACGGAACTTCTTTCCAAAAACGAAGGGATCGATTTTCCAGAAGCCATTATGAATATGAAGTGGCTGGAAACGGTGCATCAGTATGCTCTTAACGTCGGATCGAAAATTATTAAACCGACATTGATGGATTTTTTAAGATAATCAAAAATGAGTAAGAACCTTATAACTTTGATTCTATATTTAAAGTTAATTTGGTTACGATGATCCGCCGTAAAATGTTCAGAAGGGAAATTCGAAGGTAAAAATTTAGAATGGGAATCGAGATTCAAACAAAACCGTTTGGAAAAATACAAATATCGGAAAAACAAATTCTTTCCTTTCCGGAAGGTTTGCTCGGATTTGAAGATTATAAAAAATTTGCGCTCATAGAAGAGGAAGAGGAATCCGTTTTTAAATGGCTTCAATCCGTAGAGGAAGTGGATCTTGCATTCGTGGTTATTCCACCTTCCCTTTTTAAAAAGAAATATAAACCTTTGATTCCGGAACAGGAACTACAGGGAATAGGGATCACCGAGATTGAAGATGGTCTGATGTTGGTAATCGTAACAGTTCCAGGAGAAGATCCGGCTTTGATGACCGCGAATATGCAGGGTCCGATTTTAATTAATAAAGAAACTCTTTTAGGAAAACAATTTATTTCAAGAAACGAATCTCATTCCGTTCGGGAAAAAATTCTCGCGTCGGCCGCAGTGGAGATGGATTAAGTGCTGGTCTTAGCGAGACGAACGAACGAATCAATCATGATCGGTGACGACATAGAAATCGTCATTGTGGATATAAAAGGCGATCAGGTGAAAATTGGAGTTAAAGCTCCGAGAAACGTTTCGGTACATAGGGCTGAAGTTTATAGAGACATTCAGGAAGAAAACAAAAAGGCAGCAGGAACAAAGATTAAGCCGGAAGATCTTGGTAAGATTGGAGACATTTTAAAAAAGAAAGATTCCGGAAAAAAAGGCTGACGGTACTTTAAAAATTTATAAACAATTAATAAATTTATATGAATTTTCAATCTGCGATCGTCGTCGCTTTGATTTTTATATTCATCACTATTTGTCGTTTCAATGGCTTGTTCAATCTTTATACTGGCGGCTCAATTTCTCTCTCAGTTTGAACTCTTGTTTTTATCTATTTTTTTATATTCTTTACTTTTTCTACATAAGTCTCTTTTTTGGTTTGATAATATTCATTTTCTTTGATGTATTTTCGATTCCTTCAAAACCAGAGTATGGAATGCATGTCACATCTTTGGAGTTGCGGAAGTATTCTCTGTAACTTTAAGATTATCCATTTTACCCGATATCGTGTTTGATAAGATTACTTTATCTTTATTTGTCAAAATTAGATTTTTAATCGTATTCTTTTCTTCGGAATATAATTCTTTTTGTAAATTTTTTAGTTTTCTAATGGGTCTTTTTATTTCGTTTATGATTACTTCAGTTTTTTTAACTTCTTCAACTTTCTTTTAAGATAGAAAATTTCATTTGCGGGAAGAGCATCCATTGAACCAAGTGAAAGAAATAAAATCTCTGCTGAAAGCTTTATCAACTTACAAACGATAGTCCTATCCATTCCAAAAACGTTGTAAGGAGAATAAATTTTTAGGTAAGAAATAAATCCTCCTTTATATCCTGTAAGATTGATTTTCTACCTTTGTAAAATTATGTTTTATTTCTTCTTTTAAAGATAAATACACAAGGTGGAATGGAACGCAGAATAATTTGAATTCTTGCTTGGAGACGCTGGGCAAGAATTGCGGTATTTAAGACTTTTTCTTTGGATATCATTATTTATAAAGTAGTATCTTCAGTTATTTGTGCAAAATTTTCGAAATTTTTTAATAGTTCTATAGTTTGTTACAAGAAACGAACTTTTAAGTTGTTTTGGAGAAATTGTGGGAATTCTCCTTAAAAATAGCAAATGATTCTATCGCTTTTGATTTGAATAGAATTTGGGCGGAAGTAGTTTATGGAAACTACTACAATCGGTATTTGTATCAATTTATACCGTAATCGGTTTATAAAAGAAAGATTGAATAGCTTAAATTTAAAATAGGTGCTTTCATTTTTTAAGGAATCCGCAGGAGTTTAACGATTCCACTCATGTGATAGTTAAGTCTCATCTGGGAAAATGATTGTAGGTGAAAAGGGAGTGTTCGTCGAGTTTGTTATGAATCAAGTTATAGTTATATTTTTTATTCTTCTTTCATTTTCCTGTTTTGCAGGAATCCGTAAAGAGCTAAATTATTTTTCCGATTCGATCGCATTCTATTCTTTCGAAGACGGTCCTGAACTTCCTTCATGGTTGGATCGTAGTGCTACTTATCTTCAGAATGAAGAAAAAAATAATTTTAAAAGTCTGATCGCGAATGCTTTGTATCAGATGAGAAACAAAAATGATTCTCTGATTAACGATTCTACACTCAGGATTTTTTCAAAAGAATTGAGTAAGGAAATCGCTGAACGTTCTTATGAAAAATTTGAACATTCTCCGTATCACACCTATCATCTTTGGATATTAAAAAAAGAGGACATGATCAATCCTGGGCGGAGAATTCGAAGGACGGTGTTTTTGCTTTATCCAAAAGTTGATTCCATTCATTTCGTCTTTTTTGAATTGAATCAATTCATAGATTTTCAAGCACCTTATACGTTTCAAGATTGGTCTAATTATTCTCTATCCGAATCAAATATTAAACCTTCTCTGGAAGTTTATATTCCGGATCTTGCAACCGGGGCTTTATCTTATTATAGGGATTTTCAAGGAGAATCGAAAAAATTTCACATCGTTTTTCAAACTCATTCTTCTACTTTGGAAAACGTCGGGGCGGAAAAATCGCAAAAAGAAAAGGACTCAAAAGATATTGAGAAAAGACTCATAGAACTAAAAAACTTGTTCGATAAGAAATTAATTTCCGAAGAGGAATTTAAGAAGAAACGGGAAGAAATTCTGAAATCACTTTAATGTTTTTGAATTTGGAAAAAGTTTCAAAAAATCGGAGCGGCTTTGTAAAAAGCCACTCCGCAGAGAATAGTGAAGAGAATTGGATTTTCCCATCTTGAACTTTTGCGAAGTTTAAAATGGAAAAGCTTCCTATAATGAACATATCTGTTGAACTGGGTCTAAAATACAGAGAAAAATAAATTATACTGTTATATTTTCATCAGTTTTTATAAAACTCGGATTGAAATAATTTATTGACTAATTTGAATACGATGAAATGCCATTTCTATAGAATGGGGCGATTGTAATCTTTATAAAGAAGACAAATTTTGATTTGATATTTTCCCTTCTTTTTCTTGGCGGTCGGCTTCAAAAGCAACCTCCAATTGGCGCATTGAATTCTTTGAAAATTTAATAAATTCTTTTTCGTCGTCTCGAATTTGGAACTGTCCTCTCAAGGTTAATTCGTCGTGGGCTCTGAATTTTTTAACTTTTTTTTCTACTTCGGAGTCCATAAAACCTAATTTCCTCAGAGTTTCTCCCGCTAATTCGAGTGCCGAAGCAAAAGTATCTCTGCGGATAATTTGAATTCCGAGCTCCATCAGTTTAAAAACGTGTTCTCGATTTCTCGCTCTTGCAATAATCGTCAAATTCGGGAAATGTTTTTTAACTAGTTCAGCGACTTTTATGGAGACATCTATATCCTGAATTGCTAATATAAATAGATCGGCTTGTTCGGCGCCCGCTGATCTCAAAAGACTCAGCTTACTCGCGTCTCCATAATAAATCTTATAGCCAAATTTTCTTGCAACGTTGACTTGATCCGGATTGTGTTCTAATGCGGTAAAACCAATTCTGTGAACGAAAAGCATTCTTGCAATAATTTGTCCGAATCGCCCGAATCCTACCACGATAACTCGATTTTGTTCTTCGATCGTATCTTCTTTGAAATTTTGATCTTTTTTGAAAATCAATTCCACAATTTTATCTTTGAGGGTTCCAAGGATCGGAGTTAAGCCCATGGAGAGAGTAACGACTGCAATGACTAAATCGGCTCTTTCTTTCGGAAGAACGGATAAGGATACGCCCACTCCTAGGATTACGAATGCGAATTCTCCCCCCTGGGCGATTGTCACAGAGAGATTTATTGAAGCCTCGTTGGAATGGTTGGAAATTTTTCCTATCAAAAAAAGCACTGTCGCTTTAACGAGGATTAAAATGAATGCGGAGAAAAGCACAAGAATCGGATCTTTTAAAACTTCACTGAGATTAATCGACATTCCCACGGCTAAAAAGAATAATCCGAGAAAAAGACCTTTGAATGGTTCTAAATTTGATTCCAATTCGTGCCTGTATTCTGAGTCTGCAAGGATCACTCCGCCTAAAAAAGATCCAAGCGCCATTGATAATCCTACCCGATCCATAAGTAATGAAATTCCGATCACAATCAGTAAGGATAATGCCGTGAAAATTTCATGATTCCCGCCGGAAGCGACGAGTTTGAACAAAGGTCTCGCTAAAAATCTTCCCGCTAAGATAACCGTAAGAATCGTTCCGATTGCGACTGCAATCTGTTTTATACTTCCTTGAGATCCCGGATCGGCGGCTGATTCTGCTAAAAAAGGAAGTGTTGCCATAATTGGAATTACAGCAAGATCTTGAAACAGAAGAATTGCAAAAGCACTTCTTCCGTGTATGGTTTTAAGTTCGTTTTTTTCTCCCAGTAACTGAAGAGCAAAGGCAGTAGAAGATAATGAAATACTAATGCTGATTACGATTACTTGGGATTTTTCCATGCCTAAAAAAGAAAGGATCGTAAAGAAGAAAAAAAATGTAAGAATTACCTGAAGCCCACCCAAGCCGAAAACGGGTTTTCTCAAAATCCAAAGTCTTTGAGGTTTTAACTCCAAACCTATCAAAAATAAAAGTAAAATAACTCCGAATTCGGAAAGATGAAGGATACTATCCACGTTAGTTATCAATCCGATTCCCCAAGGACCGATAATAATTCCACCGATAAGATAACCTACGACGGAGCCTAATCCGATTTTTTTGAAGAATGGAACCGAAATGACTGCTGCCGAAAGAAATACGATGAGGGTCACAAGTAAATTATCTTGCATTCTTTATCCTCGAATACTTAAATTACGAACTTTTTCTCTCGCGACCTGGAAATAATTTCATGAAAGAAATTGTAAAAGAGTGAGCGTCTCCGGGCCATCGTGAGGAAACGTAATTTCCGTCTGTAATTGCATGACCTCTCTTCAGTTTCTTATGATTGTCTCTGAAAATCGGTTTTGGACCGAAGTAAAAATCTTTCGGATCCCTTAAGGCCGATTTTACTTCTTCTTCTACGGTTTGGGGATAAGTTCGATAGTAATTTCCCAGCCAAAGTCTCGTGAGACTCCAAGCCGCCATCTCTTGCGATTTCAAAAGTGCTGTTGTTTTTTTTCCATAAAGGATGGATTGATCCGTTCCAGGTATTTTACTTCGAGCCGCTAAAACGACTCCATGACAAATCGCTCCTAAAGGTTTGCCAGTTGCAAAAAACGAACCTACGAATTCTTGCAACTCTTTTGATTCCAAGTATTCTTTCATTCCGGGGGCGTGTCCGCCGGGAAGAATCAGACCTTCAAAGTTTTCGGTTTTTAAGTCCTTATAAGAAAGGGGATTTTGAAAATGAGAGTCGGAGATCATTTCATCGTAGGCCGTTCTCGCTTTTTTATGAGCAATTAAAAAAGGCTTCCAAATTCCTAAGCCTTTGCCGGTGAGCATTCTAAAATCCGCCGATCCTGGTTTACCGTTAGGGGTTGCAAAGAATACTTCATAGCCGTTTTCCTTTAAAATTTTCCAAGGAATGGAGCTTTCAGACGGATCAAAATCAGCGGAAGGTAAGGGAATGAGAATTTTATACTTAGGGATCATAGGATTGATTTTAACTTTTCTCTAAAAAAATCAACACCTTAAGGATTTTCATTTCTAATTCATAATTTGTTCAAAAATTATAAAATCAATTTTAACTCAATTCTACACTTTACTTTTGAACTCGATATCGTATTAAGGCTGATCGATAAGGATGAATTCTCCGATTTTAGAGCTCGGTACTGAAAAATTGAAGTTTTGGAATAAACCGTAAAAATTTTCTTGACTAACATAAGAAATTTATATTTCGTAAAATTAAATTGTGCACAATTTAAATAGAGGTTAAAATGACCCAAACATTATACGATTTAACAGCTACTTTGAACGGTGGTAAAGAGCAGAAATTGGAGGATTATAAGGGAAAAGTTCTCTTGATCGTAAATACTGCGAGTGAATGTGCTTTTACTCCTCAATATGCGGGTTTACAAAGTTTGTATGGTAAATACAAAACGGAAGGACTGGAAATTCTCGGATTTCCTTGCGATCAGTTCAAACATCAGGAACCAGGTTCGGATGAGACGATTAAGAATTTCTGTCAAAAAAACTATGGAGTTGAATTTCCGATTTTTAAAAAAATCGATGTGAACGGAGATAATGCTCATCCAGTGTTTCAGTTTTTGAGAAAAAAAGCTTCTGGATTTTTCGGAAACTCAATCAAATGGAATTTTACGAAATTCTTAGTAGATAAACAAGGAAACGTAATTAAACGTTATTCTCCCATTACCACACCAGAAAAGATTGAAAAAGTTATCCAGGACCTTTTAAAAAAATAAAAACCGAACTCATTTCATGAAAATGAAACAGGTTTTTTATGAGTACGAAAGATCTTTTTTTAGAAAATCAAATTTGTTTTCCTCTTTATGCTTGTTCTAGGGCGCTAACCTCGCTCTATCGTCCTATATTAGACCAATTGGGCTTAACGTATCCTCAGTATCTCGTTCTTTTGGTATTATGGAAAGGAGATGGATGTAGCGTAAAAGAAATTGGGAAAAAATTATATTTGGATTCTGGAACTTTGACTCCTTTACTGAAACGTCTGGAGGATTACGGACTCGTTGTTAGAAAGCGTTCCGAAGAAGATGAACGTTCGGTGAGAGTTTTTCTTTCCTTGAAAGGAAAAAAATTAAAAGAAAGAGCGGTTGGTATCCCAGCTAAACTTCTTGAAATTTTAGAAGTTGATAAAAAAAGTTTTACCGATCTAAAGAATAGTTTGGATCGATTGTTATTTATCCTTTCCGATAAAATCGAATGAATCCAAAATGTTTTCGAATTTATTGAATCATAAAATGGAATTTTTACAGTTATATTTTTCATTTAGACTTGCTGAACAAGCGGTCTCATACAGAGATTCCGCTTGTCTCTACATTCCGAGGTTTTGGGACAAATTCTAAGTATTCAGATCGGTTTATCTTGTTTTATGGATGGGTTTAAATCGTGTTGTTTACAACACTTTGAATCCCTTCTTCAAAATCCATTTTAAATTGAAAACCTAATTCTTTTTGAATGAGGTCCGAAATTACGATCGAAGACTCTTGAATATATTCTAAGTTGACTTTCTTTTTAAAAATATTAGACAATAAACTGTTGGCTAAGTTAAATAGAAATAGAATTAAACCCTTTAATTTTAATCTAAAAAAAAACTTTCCAGGTTTCAATTTTAAAAAAAGAATTTCGATGTCTTTTGAAGATAATGCCCTTGGGTATGCGACATTGAATATTTTGCCGGATACTTTATTCCATTTTTTTAATATATCCAAAATAATTGCGACAACATCGGAAGAATGAACCATAGATTTTTTAAAGTTTGGATTTCCGGAATAGAGAAGAACTCCGTATTGAAATAGTTTTAAAAGTTTATTCAAAAAACTTTTACTAGTGGGTCCGTAGACAGATGCGATTCTGAGAATCACAAAAGGATTTTTGGATTTTCGTACAAGAGATTCGCATTCTATTTTTGAAATGGCGTAAAAAGTATTTCCATTTAGCACCGAAGTTTCAGTAACGGGTTGATTTGAAAAACCGTAGACGGAGGAAGAACTCGAAAATAAAATCTTGGTCGTTCGACTTTTAGAAGCGAATCGAAGAATCTTCTGGGTCGAAAGTTCGTTTCCTCTTTTGTATTCTTCCAAAGAAGACGCTTGGCCACTTACCTTACCTGCAAGATGAATGATAAATTCTGGTTTTTCGTTGATGGAAAATTCCGGATCGTTTTCAAGATCAACTTCGTAAAAAACAAAATTGGAATGGAATCGAATCGAATCGGGAAAGGAAGAAAGTTTTCTTCCTATGCAAACTACTCTGTAATTTTTAACTAATTCTGGAAGAAGTACCAGACCCAAAGAACCGCTGCCGCCGGTTAATAAGACGGTTTTTATAAAGTTCCCTTTATCGTTCATGGAACCATTTTGATTTTTCGATAAGGATAAAGAAGAATTTTTTGAATTCCAATTTTATTTTTGCTCTCGACGGTTAAAAATGGAAATCGTACTTTGTGGATTGAAATTTAGACCTAAGGAGCATTACGGTGAAAAAAATACTTTCAACGTTTTCGATTTTAGTTTTTATCTTGGTTCTTTCCTTTTGCAGTTCTGAAAATAAAAAGCAACCTACGAGACAAGAGTTTCAGCCTAATTCCGATATTAGGATGTTCGAAGTAGGAATGATAAAGGAAGGAGACAAACGGATTAAAGCAGAAGCCGTTTTGGGAACTCCATCGGTGGAACTGAATACGCAAGACGGCGCGATTTTAGAATGGTATTTGGTTTCTACTGATTATCAAAAAAATTCTTATAGGACTTTGACTGAGAAACCCGAAACGATATTGGAAGATACGAAGTTCATCAGACTTACGATCGATAAGAAAGGCGTGATCAAAAAGATGGAATATAAACTCTGATGGAAAAAGTTTAATCTACAGTATCGTCTTCTAATAAATCTAATCCCGCTAGTCCGACTAAAAAGTCGAGAAGTTCTGCGGGATTAAATCCAATTCTAAGCCCCACATAAATACCTAAATAGATTTCGATCTGATAAAGAAAACTTTTCGGATAACCGTCTTTTCTTTTATTAAAAGTTTGTAATGCGTTTTGTACTGCGGGATCATTTCGATCGAAACTTTGTTCTTCTATGAATCTTTTGTAAAATTCTTCCTTTTTTCTCTTTCGTCTTTCCGCTGTGGGAATATTGTAAAACGAAAGATAGCGGAGTTTTTGACTTTTGATGTTGTATCTTTCATTTAAGAACTCGGGGACCAGATCGCCTGGTATTTTTGAGTTCTCCAGGCTTTTTAATTCTTCTGCAGTTTCTGGAGAAATTGTTTCGGATGTTTCTTCCGTTTCGGACGTTTGTGTTTCTACTTCCAAAGGGAAAAAAGTATCACCTCCCAAAATTCCGAAAATCAGTTGTTGAGACCGGTATAAACCAAAATAACCGCTCCGGAGTCCGTAACCTTTGCCTAAATCTCTTTTACCTGGGGCGGATTCTCCGCCTTGAAAAACGAAACCCGCTGCTAAAGGGCCGATTCTAAGTCCTGCGCCGTAACCTGGAGTTTCCACTCCCAAGGTAAGGATATCTTTCAGATCGTTTTTTCTGTTTTGAAAGTATGTGGCACAATTTATAGAGCTGATAAGAAGGTAACTTAAGAATAGGAAAAAAAGTAAGAATCCGTTATATTTTTTTGTGGCATTCGATAAAGTCACAAGCCCACTCTCTTGCGATTTGTCAGTTAGGCAACCCGGAAAAAGAAAACAAAAGATTCGTTTTCTGATTGTTTCCCAAATTCTTAGCGTCTCAATAGCAATCAGAATGGAAGAAATAAAATCATCCGCAATTATATCTGCTAATATCGCAGTTTTAGGAGGCGGACCGATGGGGATCTATCTCTCCACGTATCTTTCTCCTAAGGCAGAAGAAATTTTTCTTTGGTACGATGATCGGAAAAAAGCCGCAAAAATCGAAAAAGAAAGAATAGCCTCGGTTCTTGAAGATTCAATCGCACTTCCTGAGAATGTTCATGTCAAAAGCGAATTTGACTTTTTAAAAAACGGTTCTTGGATCCTTGTGATAGCGGTGCCTTCGAGATTGATGGAAGGAATTTTAGACGAATTGATCAAAATTTTGGATAAAAGTTCTCCCCATTATGTCTTTGCGTTTACGAAAGGACTTTTATCTATCTCCACAAGAAAAAAAACAAATTGCATTACATATTCTGAATATATCCATAAACTTTCCGTTATGGGAGAATTAAAAAATGTCGAATACACCGCCGTTAACGGCCCGAATATTTTGGGAGAATTAAAGCGGGGCCATCACAGTTTTTATTGTTTGGCTTCTTCTGGAACTCAATCGGTGGAAATTTTTGAAGCGTTATTTGGCGATTCTCGTAGTCATACCAAAACATACGAAGATCTGATGGGTTTAGAGGTGTTCGGAGTGATGAAAAATCCGATCGCAATCGCTTGCGGAATCGCTTCGGGAATTCCCGAGTGCGGAAGTAATTTCGAAGGAGAATTGATCAGTCTCGGTTATTCGGAAATTATCACTCTTTTGGAAACGCTCGGAATTCCTACCAGACCCGTACAAGAATATGGTCTTGCAGATTTGATTGCTTCTTGCACTTCCCGTTATAGTCGAAACAAGGCATACGGTCATCGATTTGTACATAAATTAATTTCCGGAGAAGACCGGCCTAATCTGATTGAAAGAATCGAATTGTTTTTTAATCCTGCTGAATTTATTCAAAAAGAAGTCAGTCAAAGCGAAAGTCACGTAGAAGGGGCTTTTGCACTTGCTTCGATTATTTCTTTGGCAGAGGAAAAGAATGTTGATATTCCACTCTATAGTATTCTTTTTCAAATACTTACCAGAAAGGTTTCTCCGACAGAATTAATTCGTTTCGTTTCCAAGTCTACTACCGACGAGGTTCGTCACATTTCTAAAACCACCACAAAGCGCTCCGGTTTAGGGATGGCTTCCGGTAAAAAGTTTCAGGAAGCGTTGAGTAAAAATGTATTAAGGCATATCAACAGTCAACCGGGAATGACGGATCGTATTGTTAAACAATCCTCGCTTCTTGTGAAGTCATTGGAAAAAAGGTATACAGAAGCGAAAGAATCCAAGGATATTACGGATCTTTTACAGATTCCAAAAGAGATACAACTCTGGAACGAGGTAGAAAAGAAGTTTCAGGAAAAGGGAAATAAGGATTTAACAAAAATATTAGATTTTTATGTTTCCGAAATTGCGGATGATTACAAGCCGTTTTTGCGCGATACACTCATAAATCTGATCATCCCGATTCGTTACATTTTAAATGGCTTTAAATCGGGAACTGGATTGCCTAAGATTGGCGGTTGTGTCAAGGAAGTGAAAGCTCTTGCTTCGAGATACGATATTCTTTATACACCGACTCACAGATCTCATTTGGATTCGATAGAAGTTGCTTTCGGTTTGAAATGGCTCGGACTTCCAGTACCACGATACGCCGCTGATAAAAAGGTAATGGCTACCCCTGGACTTGCTAACGTATTGAAGTCCCTCGGTGCTTACATGGTGGATAGAAAAAGAAATCGGAATATTCTATATTTGGAATGTTTGACTCAGTATTCTACGATGATGTTGGAGGCTGGAATTCCAACTTTAGTGTATCCGGAAGGAACCCGTTCTCGAACGGGGGGAATCCTTCCGATTAAAACCGGAATTTTATCCACTTCCGTAGAGGCCTATAAACATACTGGTTCTGAAGTCATCGTAGTTCCGATTGTGTTATCTTATGAAAACGTTCCGGAGGATGAAGAGTTTTGCGGAAAAGATAAAAAGTCCGGCTTTAAAGATTTTTTCTATAAGAGAAAGGAAGTGTACATGGATCTTTGTGAACCGATTCCAGTTTCAAGATATATACACGAAGAAGATCCGGTGGGGGTGATCGGATTTGAAATTACACAAGGTTGGAGAAAATACAGGAGAATTTTACCGAATCAACTTGTCGCACGTTTGATCGTGGAAACGGGAACAGAAGTAAAGATGAACGAGTTGAGAAATTTAATTAAGGAAACGATTCTGATTAAAAAAGGAAATTATCTCATTCGAGATTCCGACGAAATTTTAAAACGAGGGCTTAAGATTTTAAAACAAAGAAAGATAGTATTTTTGGAGAATGAGAGCGTAAAGGTATTGGATCATAATCTGATCCAATACTATGCGAATATGTGTACGGACGAATCATCTTAATCAACTTTAATTTTAGAAGCCAAAAGAATCGCACGTTTAAGAAGAGAGGAGGTAGCTTCTCCTTTTGTGGAATAGGAAAGGGCGACTCCCATCCTACGGTAAGGTCTTGTAATTGGTTTTCCGAAAATTCTGAAATCTGATTCGGGCATTTCTGATGCGATATCTAATCCTTTTATTTCCGGAATTTTACCGTCCGTGCTCGCAAGAATTACGGCGCTTGCCCCTTTTCTTTCTTGAGTGATTTCGGAAATCGGAATTCCTAAAATCGCACGAATATGAAGCTCAAACTCGTTGAAGTTTTGTGTTCCGGCTAACGTAACCATACCGGTATCATGCGGTCTTGGAGAAAGTTCCGAAAAATAGACTTGGTCTTCGGTTAAAAAAAATTCCACACCCCAAATGCCGAAGCCTGTCAGTTCTTTTGTTACCATTCCCGCCATTTTTTGCGCTTCCTTCAATTGAACTTCGGAAATTTCTGCCGGTTGCCAACTTTCCTGATAATCTCCTCTTTCCTGCCTATGGCCGATCGGTGGACAGAAAAGCGTTTTGCCATTTTTCTGTGTAACCGTTAAAAGTGTGATCTCCGATTTGAAAGAAATGAATTCTTCCACGATAATTTCCGTAGTACCCGTGCGGCCTTTAGTTTGAGAAGCTTCCCATGCTTTGGAAATATCTTTTGAGGATTTGATAACCGACTGTCCTTTTCCGGAAGAAGACATCAGAGGTTTAACTACACAAGGAAAACCTAATATTTCGGTTGCTTTTATCAGTTCTTCTTCCGAGGAAGCATATAAATATTTTGCAGTAAGAAGTTTTAAATCTTTTGCCGCCAAATCGCGGATTGATTTCCGGTTCATTGTAAAATTAGCGGCTTTAGCGGAGGGAACTATCTGGTAACCTTGTTTTTCATATTCGTAGAAACGTTCGGTTCTAATCGCCTCGATTTCGGGAACGATCAGATCCGGTTTATGTTTTTTTACGACTTGATCCAGAAGGTTCCCGTCTAGCATGTTGATGATTTCTTTTTCATGAGCAACCTGCATGGCAGGCGCGCCGTCGTAAGAATCGACGGCAATTACATATTGTCCTAGTCTTTGCGCCGCGATGACAAATTCTTTACCGAGTTCCCCGGATCCTAAAAGGAGAATTTTCTTTTTCATAGTCTTATCGGCAGACTGAAAGAAATATTCGAAAGATCAAAAAGAAAATCTTAGTCTGTCCCAAAAATTACAATCATATCATAGAATGACGTTCCGAGAGGAAAGAGGCTTTTAAAACAGATTCGAGGAGGAGTTTCGTCTTAGGTTCTGTTTTGAAAAAGTTGATAGTTGATATCATTCTTATTAAGACGAATTATCCCATTCGGAGCGTGGGGAATCAATCTCTGATTTAAGTGACGATTGCTTCGGAAGTTTTGGACTACCCGATTTCACTACGTTTTCAAGAATATTATAGTATTCATGGGTTTTAGACTCATTTTTAGTTTGTCCGGCCTTGATTTGGATACGCCTGGTCCAGTTCAGAATTTTGATTTTGTGAAATCTCCGAAAAAATCAAAGAGATCATCAATAGGGTCGAGTCCGAATTTTGCTCGGTTAAAGCCTTATCAACGGATTCCGATCTGTTTGTACTAGGGTTTCTGTCTTTGCTTTCCTAATGTTATAAATTAATTATATAATTTTTATTTTACATTTCATTTCCTTTACCGATTTTGGAATTGATCGTCACTTTATCTTCCTAAACTTTTACTTTTGGAAATTTCTTATCTTTAATTTTAAATGCAAACATAGCTCCGAGGAGCCTACAACCGTGGTGGATCAAAATCAGAAAGGATTCATTCGTTTTTAGTTTGTTGATTTTAATTGCAATTCGCTGACTTATACATAGAGATTTATTACTTGGCATTGATTGCTAAAAAAATTTTTAGAGAGAGTTTAGTACAGGTCTACGTGGATCGCTTTTCCATTTTTGGTTCGAATATCGATGGACCCAGAAGATGTTTGGATGATAGCATTCTCTTGTGGAATTAAATGCGGAGAAGATTGTATTTTTTCTTTTATCGTTTCTAAAAATAAAAATTCTTCGATCAAATTTCTGCATGAAATTACTGCTTAGTGATCTTCGTTCAATGAAAAATTCATTTTATAGAGGTTCTTATAATTCTTCTTGAGGAATGAGTTTGGTGGATAGGGATAAAGAGTCTGTATTAAAATCTTAAGCGAAAGCGTTTGTAATTATTAAGAACCTGTTTCAAAACCTTTAAAAAAATTAGTTACAATCATTCAGTAAGTTCGTAATAAAATATAGAAGTTCTCACAAATTACGTCCTTTTAGTAGTTTAGGAGCTTTCGAGTATATTTTATAATCGTTAAGTTCTCGTTCGAAGTTCCTATATTTTGAGGTTTTGGAACAAATTCTAAATTGTGACGGCGTATAAAAATAATACGAAAATCAAAGATGAACTTCTGCATAAATGCTGGAATTTTCACAAATCACGTCTTTTTCCGATAATTTATAAATTATTTGATATATTATAATTTTCTAAATTTTTTGCTGAAAACAGCTTCGCTTTTGAGTTTTTTTCTACGGTAGGCATTCGGATTGGTTCCGGTGAACTTTTTAAATTCCATATAGAACGTGGATTTGGAGCTGAATCCGGCGCGGCCCCCGATTTCCGAAGTTGTTTTTTCTGGATGATCTAAAAGAAGTTTTTTAGCTTCTTCGATCCTATATTGATTGATTAGGGAGGGAAAATTGTTTCCAAACTCTACGTTGACGATTTCTGAAAGTTGGTGAAGACTTAATCCGAGTTCTTTTGCTATGTTTTCTTCTTTCAATGATTTTTGAAGAAAAACTTTCTTCTTTTCTAAAAGATCCTTAATATTCCGAATGACCTCGTTTACATTTAAGGAACTTGTAATTGATTTTCTAGTCTGTGCGGATTCTTTTTCCTCTATTTCTTGGTTTTTTTTTCGATTGAAAAACTCGTTCAACGAAAAACTTACTAAAATCGAATGGAAAGGAAAAAAGAATACGACTCCAAACACCGAAAAATAATTAAACGGATAAAAATCAAAATGAAAGATCGTTTTATATGTGTCCAAAACAAGAAATATCGCCCAAGACGTTGTGTAAAGTAATCCGATTGAAGAATTGGAACCAAAGAATTGATAGTGAACTCGAATAAAGTAAAAAAAGGAAAGACCGGCGGTCGCGACTAAAAGAAGAATTCTATGGTCATACCAAGATTGTAGAAGAGGAATAAGAGAATATAAGATTCCCAATGCTCCTGCAATCCAAAAGAACACCGAGCGATAAACTTTCTTCTGATTGGCCTTGTCGATTGCGAACAGATATAAAAATAAAAACACGTAAGAAATTCCGAGAAATAAGAAATAGCTATGCCGAAATAGATTATTTGTATTTCCGAAAATTTCTGCAAAAGTGCGCCCATGAAGAAAGTAGAAAGTGAGGATGACTGAAAGTACGTATAACGGGAAAAAAATAAAAATCGAATTCTTGAATCGGTAATAACCGAAAAAAGAATAGAGAACCGCAAATCCAATGATTCCAGCGATCGAATAGGAAGTAATGAATTTAAGCCTTTTGTGAAGTTCGAATTCTTCTAAACCCATAATCCGGATTCGATAATTGATATCTTCGTTTGATAACACGAAAAGATAAAAAATTCTATTTTCGTTTGGCTGCAGATCTATCCTAAAATGTGGTAAGGTTGTGAGAATCTTTTCATCCGTTGTAGAATTTGAATAACCTGATTTTACAGAGACGAATTTTCCGTTTTTATCAAAAAAACAAAGTTGAGTATCGGGAACGTTCAACCAGCCAAGTAAGAGAATTCTATTCTGAATTGTAGATTCAGAATTTTGAACGCTGAAGCGTAACCAATTTCCGAAAGAAGTTCTTTTCACTCTGAGGACGTCGGTTGAAATCGAATGCCATTCTAAATCTTCTAGCCCATCAATATGATTTGGGGAACAACCCGCAAATTTTTGATCCCTATATCGGTATTCGATAAGAGAACTGATGTTTTTTGAAGAAGTATCTTGATTGAGTAATACTACAGGTTCGGTATGTGCGAAAATTGAAGAAAAAGAAATAAAAATTCCAAACATCAGAATGAAAGTTTTAAAATTTAGATTCTTATACATTCCGTTCAACGACCTTTAGTATCGTATATGACTGAGACAGTAATTATTCTTTTTTAAAAATGTTTCCGAAATAAATTGTTTTTTCTACAAAAGATCGGATTTTTCTATATTCTATAATGAATCAGATTTTTTCGGAAAATCTCATGTGTACCAGTACTTTTTTTAAATCTAAATTTTTTTATATCCTGTGACAATAATTTCCGATTTTATAATGCTCACCAGCTTCTTGGTTTGAATTTTTTTCTTTTCATTTTTTAGAATAGGGAATTTTGATTCAGAGTTTGTCCAAAAACTTAGGAAGTGGGAGCTTTCTATAGGAATTTAATAATGAAAAAGTCATTCGAAAGCCCATAAAATTACCCAAAAGGACTTAAATTGTGCGAACTCCAATGTTTTATTACGAACTTACTGAATCATTGGAACTGATTTCTTTTAAGGTTTTGGGACAAACTCTTAATGATTACAGCCGATCTATCATTTTAGAATAAACTTTAAATCCCAAAACAACAATCAATTAGAAAGGGACTTCACGAATTAACAATCGGTAAATATTACCGGACTTATAATTCAATATATGGAAGTTGCAATGTTGATAAAATCCCGTTCAAAAATTCTATGATTCAATCCCCAAAAGTTGTTTTGTAGTATGATGGTGATTTATTTTATTACCCAAACTGCTACAGAATAGTAAAAACGATTTTGCTTTTAAACCTTTTAGAGAAAATCTCTGGTTTCAATTTTAGGTTTTCTGTCTGTCGCTAAAAAATTATAAAAATCATCGAAAATTTGTAAAGGCTTAATTTTTCAAAAAGTGATTGTCCAATTTTATAATCTTGGAAAGTCTATTCTGAGTAGGGATTTAGAAAATAGGTTTTAATTTCTTTCTCTTTAAATCCATAGATTATTGCTATTTCGCTTGAGGTTTTAATCGAAGTCACGATATTCTTAAATCATGGAGAGTTGACTTATTATGGACACGCATGCAATTTTAGAAAATGTATTAAATCCACCGGTATTGTTTTTCTTTCTCGGTATGGGTGTGGTTTTTTTCAAATCAGACTTGGTTATCCCCGAATCACTGTCTAAGTTCTTTTCAATGTATCTTCTTTTTGCCATTGGCTTTAAGGGTGGGCACGAGTTGTCCAGAACCATATTCACCCAAGAACATTTTTTTACTCTAATTGCTTGTTCGATTATGGCCATTTTGGTTCCTATATACGCGTACTTCATTTTGAAAATTAAACTTGATAAACATAATGCCGCCGCTTTGGCCGGTTCTTTCGGATCTATCAGTGCGGTTACTTTCGTAACCGCGGGCGCGTTCTTACACAATCTCAAAGTCGAATACGGTGGCTTTATCGTTGCGGGCATGGCTTTGATGGAGTCTCCTGCAATCGTAATTGCGGTGGTTTTGGATCGTTTGAACAAAAATAAAATGAATGGTGGAAGCAGAATTAATTGGAAAGCATTGTTACACGAGGCTCTTTTTGGTTCTTCGATTTATCTTCTGGTTGGAGCGTTGATCGTAGGTTATATCACAGGCGATTCCGGTTGGAAGGCTGAGAAGGTATTTGCGGATGATTTATTTAAAGGAATTCTTACATTCTTTCTTTTGGATATGGGAATTTCCGCGGCTCGTAGATTCAAAGAACTCGCTCATGTTGGACTCTTTTTGATTGTAACGGCTATTGTTTTGATGGTCGTAAATGCAACAGTAGGTTTAATTCTTACTAAAGTTATTGGAATGCCTGTTGGAGACGCTCTCATGTTTGTTGTTCTTTGTGCTTCCGCTTCTTATATTGCGGTGCCTGCCGCTATGAAAGATATGATTCCCGAAGCGAACCCGAGTATTTATCTTACAGTCGCACTTTCTATCGTATTTCCGATTAACATAATTGCCGGTATTCCGCTCTATTATTATTTCGTGACTTTAACTTAAGGAGAAGAAACGCCCGATATTTTCTCGGCGATTGTTTTTACAGTTTGTTTTAGAAACTCGAATTTTCTATTGCAATAAGATTCAAAACTTGTTGTGTTTGGGCCGCCTTTTTTGTGTGCTGAAAAGCTCAATATTACGCTTCTTGAGTTCGTAATTTTCCTTTCTGCCGAGTACAGATACAAAGTGCTTGAGAGTTCGGCCACTATAGATAGGTTTTCTGAGCTATATGGGATTAAATTTCATAATAAGTCGTCGCGAAGGAATTCAATTTAATGTTTGAATTCTTGTGTAGATTCTTTCTTGAAAAGGTTAAGTATAAAATCTTGCGATATTCATTTTCTCAAATAAAAATGAAGAGTTAAATCAAATGATTTCGAATCAAAAAAAGCACACTACGAAAATAATGTTTATTTTGTTTTTTCTTCCTTTCTTTTTCGGAAGTGAGGTTTTGTTTTCTCAGGCTACTTCACCAAACGCAGGGCCTGTCATTGCAGCGGAAACGAAATCTACTACAGAGGATAATTTTGATTTTGTTTCTCCGATGAAAAAAAACGGAATTAGTGCCGAGTACAATCGACACATGTTTATCGATCCGGATCTCTCTAAGACGGTAAACAAATACTCGAATAAACTTTGGATCAATAACTGGATCAAATTAGGTTTTTATCTAAGACCTAGATACGAATCGAGAAATAATCTTAACTTTGATAAATCCAATCACGCTTATACGGATCGAATCATGCAGACTTCTGCATTTTATTTTCTCATCGATCCAAATTCGTATGTGACTTTTAAAATTACCATTCAAGATACCAGAGTTTGGGGCGGCGCATCTCCTGCAAATGTCGGGGACATTCGTTCTGGGTTTTTCAGCAATACTCCGACTCTTAGTTCGGATCCGAATATTCCGGGTAGGCCGAACAATTCAATCGCTCCCAACAGTACAAGTATTAGAGAAGCCTTTGTAATGATTCAAAAACTTCCTTTAGAAGCTAAAATGCAGGTTGGTCGGCAGATTTGGGCTTATGGTGATCAGAGGATGATCGGCGGAGGAAACTGGACGATCAACGGTTTATCCTACGATGGTGCCCGAATTATGTTCGATTACGAGAATTTCAACTCTCACTTTTTTGCCGCGAGACCTTATTGGACTCAAAGTGGTGTGAACGGGGTTTTTTCTTCCAACGATCCAAAAGTCAATTCCACTCCGGGAAACACAAATCCTTCCGCTTCCCAATCGGATACAACTCTTTTCGGTACATACAATACGTTCAAAATCTTGAATGAAATAGTTTTAGATATTTATAATATAGATGTAATCAAAAAGTGGATTCCCCAAACGACTCCTGCTTCCACTACGGATGACGTTCTCGCCATCAATCGTAAAAGGCAAAACGATCAACTTTATACGACCGGTTTTAGGCTTACTAATAGAACCAATAAAAACAATCTTCCCGAAGGAAAGGCTTGGGATTGGGCTGTAGAAAGTGCATGGCAGAACGGTTACAATGGTCAAAGAATTCATAAACGATTTTTAGGTTATGACCTCCCGGGTAATGTTGAAGGTGTAAATTTTGCAGATACAAGAACCGAAAGGATCAAGTATTCCGGTCATTTTCATGTCGTACAGAGTGGTTATACTTTTCTGGAGAAGTTAAGGTTGGGATTACAATACATGTACGCTTCCGGCGATAATAACCGAATGGATGGAAGTTTTTCCACTTTTCAAACTCTCGTGAATCCTCGTTTCGGTGTAATTCCTTATTGGAATAACGTAGCCGGCCTTTCCGAGAATATCGATATGAAAAATTTAAGCTCCTGGAATACGAACCTTACTTACAAAAGTAGCAAGTGGGGAATGTTTCAAATAGCGTATATCATTAACGACAAGGTTCAGAAAAACGACGCTTGGTATGCGATCAATGGAGGTGCAAACTCGATAGCAGGTTCTACACTTTCTTCTCCGGTAGCAACGTCGACTAACGCGATCGGGAATGTTTCTTCTGTAGGCTCGACGGAAAATTATACGGGAAACGCTTTCACACAACCGTATTCTACTGGCAGAAACATTTATAACGAATTGGATCTAACGTGGATATTTCAGGTGAACGATAATGTGTCTATTTGGACAGGTGCTGGTTTTTTGATCGCGGGAAATTCGATTCGAAATTATAGGAACAGTCCGTTGTTCTATAATGGAACGACGAACCAGTTTGAATTAAATACTGCAGCGTTGATGAAACAGCATACCTCTGACAAGAATGCGAGCGTATTCTTCTTTCAAATGAACGCCGCGCTTTAATAAAAGGAGGCTCAATCAGCCAATGATCATTCTATCTTATTTGATAGTTGTAATGTCTCTTGTTGTACCCTTTTTAGTAGCAAAGGTACTCGGTAAGGATTTTTTCGGGCAGGATACGGCTATATTTATTGGCCTTACTCTTCAGACAGTGTTGGGAATGATAATCTCCGTTTATGTTCACGGTTATGAGCACCGTAAAAGAACAACCATTCTCTTGGGCTACGCTATATTCTTCCTCAGTACTGGGCTGTGCTATTTAGTCGGTAAAACTTTATGGCTGATTCTTTTTTGGGAATTATCCACGGTCAGTGCTTTCCTTCTTTATCAAGGAGGTAAATGGACTCCGAATTCCATCAAAAGTTTTATTGCGTTAGTCGTTGCGGGTGGGGTCGGAGCTTTTTGTTTTACGTATTGGACTTATTCTCCTGAAGGTCAGTTCGGAAATATTTTTTTGGTTGCTGGTCTTTTAGTGAAAGCAGCATTTTTTGGGTTTCACTTCTGGCTTCCGGAAGCTCATTCTGGATCTCCGGCGCATGCGTCTGCCGCTTACTCGGGAATTTTGGTAAATCTTCCTTTGATCCTTTTTCATCAGCTCGTGGCCCCTTGGCTCGGTAATACTGTTTATATCAAAATTTTAATTCCTTTAGCAGGTTTCGGAGTACTTTGGGCGGGTTTATCTTCTTTATTTTCAAGAGACGCTAAGAAGGCGATTGCTTACAGCACTGTAGAGAATATGAATTTTCTGTTTCTCTGTATTCTTCTTTCCGCGTTGTGGAAAGACAGTGAAGTGGAGAATTTAAAAGTACTCAGCAGATCTTTTTCGTTTCTGTTCATTCTTTCTTTGATCCACCATAGTATCAGTAAAACATTTCAGTTTCTTTCAATCGGATACCTCGCCAAAATATCAGGTTTTTCGAATGTGGATCAAAACACCGGTGTCGGAAGAATTTCTGGACTACCGACTTCGTTGTTAAGTTTAGGGACGATCAGTTTTCTCGCGATCCCAGGGACTACTGGATTTCTTTCAGAAGCGACTTTTGTAAAATTAGTCGCGGGAGTTTTGGAAATTCCAGGACAAAGTGCGATTCTCGTCCTTCCACTTTTGATTTTAGTTTCCTCCGGTTTGGTTTTAGGGGCGGCCGGTCACTTGAGAATTTTTCTGGGAATGGTTTTGTCCAGGCCGAGAACCGAATGGTCTGAAAACAAACCTTCTCGTTCTGTATTTTATTCTATTTTTTTAAGCGGGGCTTTGATCTTGGTTGTGTCCTTTGGAATCTCTGCCTATGCATTGTATTATTCGCCAACTACAGAATGGTTGGACGAACAATGGTATAGAGGCCTTGCGATCGTCAATTTTGTTGGACTTGGAATGATCGTTTTTGTGGGTATTCTAGGC
>NZ_CP024871.1:3682500-3750000 GCF_000306675.2 Leptospira mayottensis 200901116 | reverse complement strand
AGGAACGATTTGAGAATGATGACTGCAAAGGTAGCTCTATTTCACAGTGGTGCGATTGGAATTTTTCTTTGGATGGATCTTTCGGATTCGGTGTTCAATTTCGTAATGGCAGGAAATATTGTAATGAAATCGGTTCTATTTTTAACGATGGGGATTGTAAGAATGGATGCCGGAAAAAGAGAATTGAGCAAAATTTTTCTTTCTGAGAAGATCAATAAGAAAGCGTTATCGCTTTATACGGCTTCTTTGTTTGTCGCCTTTATTCTTCCGGGTTCTCCGATTTTCGTAAATGACCTTTTACTTTTGAAAGTAGGTTGGGCCCAAGGTCAGTGGTTTGTGATTACGGTACCGTTTTTAGGATTGATCTTTTTTGGAGTGTTGCTCTACAAAACGGTTCCTCTTTTTAATTTGGAAGACCGGCCGTTTGCAAAGGAATTTGCCGGAACATTACAGATCCGCATGACCAATTCGCTTTTACTTTTTGTCATGGTACTCGGTCTCGGTATTTGGGGTTTTTATCATCTACTGCAAGGAGAATTTTGAATGCGTAGCGTGACTGGTTTATACCCGAGAAAGGGTAAAAAGGGTTACAACCGCTTTTGGCTTACAAGCGACGGAGTAGAACATGAAATCGTAGAATATTCCGAAAAGGAAGCCTTTGAAGACACAGCGAATCCGATTTGGATTCTCAGGCATTCTCTTGGAACCAATCAGGGAGAAGAGGATTATTCTTCCTATGATTTTGAAAGATATATTACGGCAGATCGCAAAATCGATCTGGAAAAATTCGTAACTAAAAAAGGAATTAAAAACTTAGAATATAAAGGATTAAGAATACCAGTTCCGGCAAGTCATTATTCTCACGCGGTTGGACCGATTCACGCGGGAGTGATCGAACCCGGGCATTTTCGTTTTATCGTAAAGGGAGAAGAGATTCGAAATTTAGACATTCGACTCGGTTTTCAAAAACGAGGTTTAATCGATTTAATCAAGGGAAAAGGACCAAAGGATTCTTTGCCCTATGCGGAAGCGATTTCAGGAGACAGTACGATTGCTTATACAATTGCGTTTTCCAGAATTTTCGAGGAAGCGCAGAAAATCGTCGTTCCTCAAGAATTGGATTTTGCAAGACTCGTTCTTTTAGAACTCGAAAGAATTGCGATTCATATTGGAGATATGGGCGCGATCGCGGGAGATATAGGTTATTATCCTTTACAAGGTGTTTGCTCTTTGCTAAGGGGAGTTCCTCTTGGAGTGATGGAAGCGTTGACCGGAAGTCGCTTCGGAAGAGGGGTGTTATCTCCGGGCAAGGTCGTTCTTAGAAAAGGACTCAATCGCGAAAAATTAAACGAACTCGCAGAAAGGATTCGCTCCGTTACTGCGGATGTCGCAGCGCATTTTGAACGCGCAGCCAACGTTTCTACAAACCGGGAGAGGTTGCAGTCCTGTGGAATAATCCGGCAAAAGCAAGTTAGACATCTTGGCTTTATAGGAATGGTGGAGAAGTGCACAGGACTCAGCAGGGATCTTCGTAATTTAGAAAAATCGTATATGTTTAGTTCTCCGATTTCTCTTGAGTTGAATCGGGATCATATGAAAGGGGACGCATGGGCAAGATTTTACTTACGTTATGAAGAATTAAAGAACAGTGGTAAATGGCTCACAGAAGCGATTCCAAAATTAGAAGCCACTTTCTCCCTGAAGTTCGGAAAGATCCCGTCAAAATCTATTGTCAAAAAAGGGACCTATTATTCCGCAGTGGAAGGATGGAGAGGACCGGTGCTAATATCCTTGGATCTCGACGCCGTTGGTTCGATTGAAAACGCTTATATCAGGGAAGTTTCCGTTCCTAATTGGCACGCGCTTGAGCTAGCAGTAAGGGGAGAATACATCGGGGATTTTCCGTTGAATAATAAGTCCTTTAACTTGAGCTATGTAGGAGTGGATCTATGAAAATTATGTTCGAGATATTGAATATAATTCGTCCTGCAAAAACGATGAATTATAAAAAGGTTTTGCCCTTCAACCCGAACGCGAGGGGAATTCCGATTCCAGTCTTATCTTCTAACGAATCTTGTCTTTCTTGCAAATCTTGCGAACAAGTATGTCCGACTCATTCACTCAAGATTCATTCCAAGGATAAAATGAGTTTTGATTATGGAGCTTGTCTTCAGTGTGGAAGATGTTCCGAGTTTTGCTCTGATGGAAAGATCGTCGATTCTGGTTTTGTTCACGTATATTCCACCGATCGGGAAGCCTTAAAAGTAACGTATACCAATGGAATACCGGATAAAAAACCAGAAATGGAAACCGAGGAAGTAAAACGGTTTAGAAAGACTACAAAGAAAACCGGATTTCAGTTTAGAGAGGTCGCTGCTAGCGGAAATAATACAACCGAAGCGGAAATCAATGCAAGTTTTAACGCCCTTTTTGACAGTGAGGCTAGTAAGATTCGAGTCGTCGCTTCTCCAAAACACGCGGATGCGCTTGTCTATTCGGGTCCGGTTGGACCAAATATGGAAGGTCCACTCGATACAGCGTGGGAAACGATGCCTTCTCCAAAAGCTCTTGTGGCTTGCGGTTCGGAAGCGATTTCAGGTGGGCTTTTCAAACTCGGTAAACTTCCAAAAGAACCTGACTTGTTCATTGGAGGAGATCCTCCTCGCCCGGATGTGATTGTTTCCGCGTTTCGGTATTTGATGGGAACCAGAGAATTCTCTTTCAGAACGGAACTGGCAAAGTTCGTTCAAAATTTAAAGGAAACCAAATAATTTAAAATATTCTAATATGCCCGGAAAATAAACCGGACTTTAAAATTCGTATGGAATCTGGGCATATTAGAAAAATCCAAACAGAATTGTTATGGATTTAAAAATTCAAATTCGTTCTCGATTTTTTATCCGCCAAATATGGAAAATCCGATCAAAGCGATTGCAATCAAAGGCGGTAATCCTTGAATAATCGCAGCGCGTGCCATGGAAGGTTTAGAGGCGAAAAGGACTAGACCGGCGCCGAAAACCGACAAACAGGAAAAAATCATAATTGCCGGAGCGTAGTTTGCATGAAGATCGAAAAAGATCGCGCCGTAAAGCGCACCGATCGCTAAGAAGAGGTTGTAAAAACCTTGGTTCAAAAAAACTCCTTTCATCGTTTCCGCTAACTTTTTATCCGTCACTCCGAAACGTCTGTGAATTGTCGGCCGCATCCAAAGAACGCTCTCCATGAGAAAAATCCATACGTGAAGCGCTCCTACGATACCGGCTAAAATCCTTGCGGCTAAAATCATTCTGATAACTCCTAAAATTTGTTCCGGTAGTTTAACAGCTGGGCTTTGCTTTGTAAAGGCGTATCTGGGCTAGTTTTCGATATGATTTGGTCGTCCTCTCTTTGCCGAATCGAAAGTTTTATTGCGATTGCCCTCTATCTATATCGAATATGGGCATCGTCATTTCGTTAATTCCGGTTCGACTTAAATGAACTTACCCATTCTTTCGGTCGCATAAAGGGCTTCTCGGGATTTTAAACTCATACTAGAAAACAATGTTTCCGAATTCATTCCACTCAAGATATCTACGGGGTATGTAATTCGTTTGTCTTTTTTTGTATGAATCGGATAAAAGCGTTTTTGATCTCTATAGGAATAAGTCGTTAAAACGATCGTTTCAACGTCCTGAAAGACCTGTTCTAAATTTCGAAGTAAAGTGTTTGTTTTAGAAGCGATGTTTTCGTTGATATCTTCCCAAGCGGAAAGTTCTCCCGAAATTTCTATGTTGAGATGAACGAGAATGGGGCCTTTTTCGGATTGTTTCGCTCGATTTTTTTCTAAAACTTTTCGAGCGACGTTTAAGGCGTCCGTATCGTTTCCTCTTCCCGTCTTGACAAGAATTGCTTTGTTTCTCTGTAATAGTTCGAAACCATCCCCATAACAGATTAGTTCCTCTGCATGGTCTAGAATTTTCCACCTTTCGGTCTCGTTTAGATTGGATAACTTTCGCTTGTGATAAAGAGAATATGCAATATTCCAAATGGATTGGTACAAAAGAGCGGGAATCAAAAGAGGAGGAAGATCTTTGACTGAAAAAAGTTTTTGAGCCAATGCGTTGAACAAATCGGGTTGAATTAATTTTTGAGAAGCGAAATCGTCCGATACGACGATTCCGATTACTTCTCGAATGAGATACGACTTCATACAAAGTGCGGTTTGAAAATCGTTAAAAAAAGCAAGTTCTGGCTCCGCAAACAATTCTTCCGGAGTTTTAAAACCCACGTATCTGGCTGTTGAAGTATCTTTGAGAGGAAATTTTAAGAACGCTTTATGAAAAATATCAGAACAAGTTTGAAAGTCGAAATTACGAATGAACTCGGTCGTATCTAACGCGCTTCCATTTTCAAAGATCAATGTTTCTGCCATGGAGTCTGTATTGGTAATTCCTTCCATCACATAAAGTCTGTCTTTTCTAAAGATCTTACGGACCGCTTGGGTTTGTTCTTGGATCGCTTTTCTGGCCGCTTGATCATCATGATTGTGAGCGGCGCAACCGAGTCCTGGTAGATCGGATCTATGCATATATGCGATGAATAAAGCGGGAGTGTTCGGTGTATTGCAGGTTGCGTCATTGATCAAACGATCAATACGGTTCCAGAACCAAAAGTTATTTAGGTTTGTAGAAACAATATTGCCGTCCGTTCTACCAAAACGAATCGTAGTCACTGGATAACCTTTTAGTTTACTTCCGTGGACGCGGCCGTCGATACATTTTGTGACGAGAACTTTCGGTGCTCGGATACTGAATTCTCGAATGACGTGTTTCATCCTGTGAATGGTTTCCGATTGAAGAATATTCTCTTCCAAATATTGATTCAGGTACTGATGAACTTCTTGCACGATCAGCCTCTTTTTACTGAGTCATTCGAAAAAAATGTTGTTTTTGATCAAAGAAGAACAAAAATATTTTTCGAATAACTTCAAAATTTAAAGCCTGTTCCAAAACCTTAATAAGGAATCACTTACATTATTCGGTAAGTTTGTAATAAAACGTAGAAGTTCCCATAGATTACGTCTATTTGGTATTTTATGGGCTTTCGGACAAGTTTTATTGTTGTTAATTTCTCGTTGGAGTTCCTACATTCTAAAATTTGGGGACAGATTATTGCGCCCTAATAGTATCAGTTGGAAAATAATTGTAAAATTTATTTTTCGATAGAATCACAAATTTTAAAATAAACGTTTCCATCTTATTATAATCGGCACATTGCAGATACGTTTTGTCAACGGCGCTTTTAAAAAACTTCAAGACTAAGCGTCGTCGTAAAATATTTTTCATCTGAAAATCAGAGTGTTGTACTAAGAACATCATTGTATATATAATATTATAAATTGTTTTTGAAGTAGATTCTAATAAAATGAAAATCAATTATAGTCTTATTTCAAAAAGACTTCCAGGCTTTTTTAACTAGAGAATTTGCTAGGACAAAAAAATGTAGGAACTTCTACAGCTCATAAATGATGAACAAGATATAAGTTTTGCCGTTGAATTTGGATAAAATGGTCGTATAGGTAAAGACTTTGAATTTAAATCCTGTCCTAAAATCTTAAAACAAACCGGCTGTTATCATTCGAAAGTTCCTAACAAACGTAGGAGTTCCCACAGATTACGTCCCTTTATAAGTCAGTTTACCTACTTTCGAGCAGCCTTTTTCTTAGTCCAATTCCTGGGTTCCTACATTCTAAGGATTTGTAGTAAACTTTTAATATAAAAATTTTTAGAGAGCTTCATCTTAAATTTTTTATTTCACTTTGAAGCGCTTTTGTGTAATGTTATAAGTTATTTTTAAGACTCTGAAATTTTTTTAAGAATGAATCAATCTGACGAGATGATCGATCCCTTCCTCAAATAATGCGGGACCAGGTTGGAGAATAATTGAAGAATCCAGTTCATAAATTTTTTGATTTCGAATCGCGTTCACATTTTGCCAGTCCGGATGTTTCCGCACCCATTCAAAATTCACTGGTTTTCCACACCAAGACCCTATATATACGTCCGGATTTGCTTCCGCCACATCTGATGCAGAGATAATTCTATCCTTCGCTAAGGATTTTTTTTTGAGATATTCAAAACAATCTTTTCCACCCGCCAATTCGATCAATTCCGAAACCCAGGAAATTCCACTAATGATTGGTTCGTCCCATTCTTGAAAGAAAACGGAAACACGATTCCGAGAAAGATATCTTTGCTGAATTTCGTCTAACTTTCTTTTCCATCCTTCTATTAGTTTTTGTGTTTCGTTCCTTTTGTCTACGATGGACCCTAAAAGCAACAACGTATCAAAAATCTCGAAAATCGTTCTTTGATTAGTTACAAGAACGTTAAGCCCCTCCGATATTAAATCTTTCGCTAGGTTAGCTTGAATGTCCGAAAAGCCGATGATAAGATCCGGTTTTAATTCCCGAATACGTTTAATATTTCCGTTGATAAACGCAGAAACCTTAGGCTTTTGTTCTTTAGCCTTGAGGGGTCGAACTGTATATGCGGAGATTCCTACGATACGTTCTTCCTCGCCGAGTAAATAAAATAACTCGGTCGTTTCTTCGGTGAGACAGATAATTCTTTTCGGACCTAACCGAGCGACCATAGGAGCGAGGTTTGAGTTTTCCGAAGCGACCATAGTAGTAAGTAACTCATGTAACGCTTCCTAAGGGTCGCGTTACAGGTTTGAGTTTTCCGAAGCGAGCATAGTAGTAAATAACTCATGTAACGCTTCCTATGGGTCGCGTCACAGGTTTGAGTTTTCCGAAGCGAGCATAGTAGTAAATAACTCATGTAACGCTTCCTATGGGTCGCGTCACAGGTTTGAGTTATAGAATCATTTATCTTGTTTAAACAAAGTTTATTGTAATTCGGCATAATGATTCACTCACTTTTACTTTTGCTTCAAAGGGTTCTTACAGGATCCTTAACTATGGAATTTCCTTTTGTCTTCAATCAACTTCTGAACCACCGACGGATCCGCGAGAGTCGACGTATCACCAAGCCCCTCGAATTCTCCCGAGGCGATCTTTCTTAAAATTCTTCTCATAATTTTTCCGGAACGAGTTTTTGGAAGACTCGGCGTCCAATGAATTACATCCGGTCTCGCAATTTTGCCGATTACTTTTTCAACGGTTGCAACGAGCTCTTTTTTCAAGGTATCATTAGTCGTAACGCCTTCCTTTACGGTAACGTAAGCATATATTCCCTGCCCTTTGATGTCGTGAGGGAATCCAACTACAGCGGCCTCTGCGACGGATCTATTTTCAACGAGTGCACTTTCGACTTCTGCGCTTCCGATTCTATGACCAGAAACGTTAATCACATCATCTACACGGCCAGTAATCCAGTAGTAACCATCTTTATCTCTACGCGCCCCATCTCCTGTAAAATAGTATCCTTTGAATTGAGAGAAATATGTATCAAAGAATCGTTTCGAATCTCCGTAAACTCCGCGCATCATAGAAGGCCAAGGACTTTTGATACACAGATTTCCGGAAACTTCTCCTTTATCGTTTATTTCCTTTCCGTCGTTGTCCACTAATACGGGCTGGACTCCGAAAAACGGCAGAGTAGCCGAACCCGGTTTTTGTGGGATGGCTCCGGGCAACGCAGTGATCATGATAGAGCCGGTTTCGGTTTGCCACCAGGTATCTACGATCGGACATTTTCCCTTTCCGATAATTTTAAAATACCATTCCCAAGCTTCGGGATTGATCGGTTCTCCGACGGAACCCAAAAGACGTAAAGAACTCAAATTTCTTTTTTGAACATGAGTCAACCCTTCTCTCATCAAAGCACGGATCGCGGTCGGAGCCGTATAAAAGATATTCACTCCGTACTTATCGATAACGTCCCAAAATCTTCCTGCGTCCGGATAAGAAGGAACCCCTTCAAACATCACAGAAGAAGCCCCGTTGGACAAAGGACCATAAACTAAGTAAGAATGACCCGTCACCCAACCTATGTCCGCAGTGCACCAATATGTGTCTTCTGGTTTGATATCAAATACATAATGAAATGTTAAATTAGCTCCGAGAAGATAACCGCCCGTAGTATGTAAAACTCCTTTTGGTTTTCCCGTCGAACCGGAAGTATAAAGAATAAAAAGAGGATCTTCCGCATCCATCAATTCTGGTTTACAATAAGAAGGTAAATCGGAATCACCGATCAAAAAATGATACCAATAATCCCGGCCGTCTTTCCAAACTAGGCCGGATTCGTTTCCTGTACGACGCACAACGATTACTGTTTTAACATTCTCTTTGGACTTTTCAAGAGCAAGGTCGACGTTCTTTTTGAGTTCAATTGGTTTGCCGCCTCGGAAACCTCCGTCGGCGGTAACGATCAATTTTGGCTTACAGTCGTCGATTCTGCTTTGAAGCGCTTCCGGCGAAAATCCTCCGAAAACAACGGAGTGAATTGCTCCAATTCGAGTACATGCAAGAATTGTAATGGCTAATTCCGGAATCATAGGAAGATAAACAAGAATCCGATCTCCTTTTTTTACTCCATATTTTTTGAGAACGTTCGCAAAACGATTTACCTCTCTGTAAACGTCGTAGTATGTAAGGACCTTGGATTCTGAAGGATTATCTCCTTCCCAAATCAAAGCGGCTTTGTTTTTCAAAGGAGTGCTGAGGTGACGATCTAAACAATTGTAAGAAACGTTGAGCTTTCCACCCTTGAACCATTCCACTTTTGCATTTTTAAAATCGTGATTTAAAACCTTGGTCCATTTTTTAAACCAAACCAGTCGGTTTGCTTCTCTTGCCCAAAATTTGTTCGGGTTCTCGATGGATTCTTTATAAAGAGATTTATAATCCTTAAGGGTAATGTTTGCATTCTTTTTAAATTCCGCGGATGGTAAAACTACTCGTTCTTTTGCCATAACTTCCTCCGAATTCAACAAAGAATGTTCTTTTTTTTCTCTCTGTCTACCAAATTGCGGAAAAGAAAATCCGAACCTTTCTTTTAGGAAAATTGTTCGAAGGAGGTTGATTACTCAAGTGGATCCGGTGCGGATGAGATCTAAAAACTCGGAACGGGTTACCATATTTTCTTTGAAAGCCCCTAACAGGCAAGAGGTGAAAAGTTCCGAATTTTGTTTTTCGACTCCTCTCATCATCATACAAAGATGTTTCGCCTTAATGACCACCGCGACTCCTTGGGGATCAAGAACTTCTTGAACGGCGTAAGCGATTTGTTCCGTGAGACGTTCCTGAACTTGAAGTCTTCTGGCAAACACATCGACGATTCGAGGAATTTTGCTGATCCCGATGATCTTTTTGTTAGGGAGATAAGCGACGTGAGCTCTTCCGTAAAAAGGAAGAAGATGATGTTCGCAGAGAGAATATACTTCGATGTCTCGAACGAGAATCATTCCTTCCGTAGGCTCTTCGAAGATCGCTCCGTTGACAACTTTTGTAATGTCGGCGTGGTAGCCCGATGTTAGAAAGTCGTAGGCTTTTTTCACTCGTTTCGGAGTATTGAGGAGACCCTCTCTAGTCGGATCTTCTCCGATCGATTTTAGAATGTTTACGATATTTTCTTCCAAATTAAACTCTCTTCATTCGATTATCCCAATTGAATCGGGAGTCTTTTTGTTAGATTCTTTTCGGAGAATTCCGGATCGGTTTTTTAAATCTAACGCCTCATTCCCCATTCTCGAAAGTGCCTATTGAATCTTCCATCGGATTTTCATTTTCTTGCAGATTTCCGACAGCGGGTAATTCTGTCTGATCATGAGAATCCAAAGAAAGGAAAGACAAAAGAGCCGAGCTTTGGCGATCGGATTGGATGCGCGTATGATTGCTCATTCAGGGATTGGGATGAGAATCCGTGGTCTTTTGAAGTATCTCGGTCCGATTGCGGTAAGAGAGAATCTTCGGATTTATCTTTTTGGAGATGTGACGACGATTTTGAACGAAGGAATTTTGTGTTATGAGTTTTCCAGTTTTGAGAAAAGCCGAAGTGAAACTGAAACTTCGAATCATTCTTCTAAAAAAGAAAAAGATTTTTCTTATCCTGTGATTCCCTACCACTCTCCGATCTATTCTCTTTCCGAGTTTTTAGGTCATCCTTTGATGGGAAGAATGGATCTTTTGGACATTCCCCATTTCAATGCACCTTTGCGCTATCTCAGAAAATCGATCGTGACAATCCACGATATCATTCCTTTTCGAATTCATTCGAGTTTTCTGAAACGAATTTATATGCAAGTTATATTTCGTTTGCTTCGACGATTTTCAAAAAAGATCGTATCCGTTTCCGAATATACGGCAAAGGATTTGGAATCCGTTTTCGGTTTTTCTAAAGAAGAAATGAAAGTGATCCACAACGGAATCGACTCATCCGTTTTTTATCCTGCGACGGCTACGGAGAAAAAAAAATTTCTGAAAAAATACGAACTCAAAGAAGGTTACTTATTGAGTGTAGGAATTGGAAAGGGCCATAAGAATTTAAATTTTGTTCTCGATGCTCTAAAACCTCTTTGGGATTCTAAGATTCTAAAAATAAAATGGATATTAGGTGGCGTTTCAGGAAAAATTCCCGACTATTTGCAAGCGGACATTATAGGTTATGAAGATCGAGTTCTTCCTATGGAAAGACTGTCCTTGAACGAACTTCGTTGCCTTTATTCTTGTGCAGGGCTTTTCGTCTTTCCTTCAAAGTATGAAGGTTTCGGATTTCCTCCTTTAGAAGCCCAAGCCTGTGGCCGTCCGGTGATATCTTCTAATACAACTGTCATGCCCGAAATTCTTCGAGACAGTGTGTACTATTTTTCTCCGAATAAACCGGAAGAATTGCAAAGTTTTTTGAGAGATTTTTCAAAAGATCGAAACACCGTAAAAAACTTGATCATAAAAGGTAAAAAAAACTCCGCCAGATTTTCTTGGGAAAAAGCGGCTTTAGAAATTTTAGAGGTTTATAAAAGTCTATCCTAAAAGTTTTTCGCAGGAGTTTTTACAAATTACATTTCTTTACGTTCTTTTTGCGGTTTTAAACGCTTTTCGTAACTGTGGGTTTCCACATTGACTGGCAATGTCGAGCTAATGAATGATTGCGGTTCTAATTTCGTGGGAATTTCGGCATTTGAGAGTTTGAGACAAATTCTGATTTTCTTACACCGAACTTACGTGACTTTAGAGTCTGTTCCAAAACCTCGGAATGTAAGAACTCCAACGAGAATTTAAAAATTATAAAATTTGTTCGGAAGCCCCATAAGCTATCATATTAAAGAGGCGTAATTTGTGAGAGTTTCCATGTTTTATTCTAAGATTTCAAGTTGATGGGCATCGTATGAATTGAATGCAATAACCGTAAGTATAGTTAAAGATTGTTTTTGCTATCTAGAAACCGTAATACTTTCGTAAAAAGAGTAAAAAATGAAGATCGAGAACACTTCATTCTGTTTTGAAACAAAGATTTAGAGTATTATAAATTACTTTTACGTGGTCCTTTAGAAAAGACCTCTTCTTTGCGGACTTTCAACTTCAAGAATAGATTCTCTCTTTCAAAATCGGAATAACGAGACCAGTTTCCAATTTCATCAATGGTTCTAAAGCATCCTTGACAATAACCGGACTCAAAGTCCATTACACAGATTTTATTGCATGGTGAACGAATCAATTTATTTACTTTATTCTAACTTTAGACTTGGAAACAACTTGTTTCTTCTTCGATTTAAGCCGAACGTTTGTAATACCGTTTTTAGAATGATCTACGATCGTCTTCATTTCTTTAAAAAGAGACATTCCACTAATTCTTCCCGGTACGATCACGTGAGCGGCACCACTTTCGATAAGAACTTCTGCTTCTTGTACATCGTCGGTAGTAAGAATGATAGAAGGTTGTGTGTGGTGACAAATTCCTTTGATTGATTCTAAAAGTCTACGATTAGTTGTCCCTTTGAGAATCATATCAGAGATTGTACAAATTACATATCTTGCATCTTCGATTCCAAGATGATGCAAAGTTTCTGGGTTTGCGAGATCGCCGTAAGCCCAACGAATCCCTTTCGCTTCCAGAAAACGACGAAAGACAGGATTAAAGTCCACGATCAAAATTCGATTGAGCCATTCCGGTTTTTCACGTTCTATTTCCTCTAAAAGACTTTGTGCAATTCTAAAATAACCAAGAATAACGATGTCTCTTTTCGGCCGACCGTCAGTATAGGATTCGGTTCTTTCTTCTTCTTTTAGACCGACCATTCCCAATAGCTTTAAAACAAATCTTGAAATTGGATCATTGAAAAAAATGATATAAGTAGAAACTACCGATGCAAGAATCATCGAAGTCAAAACCGTAGATTCCAATTCTTTACTGATATGGCCGTAACCCATTCCTAATGAAAGGATCACAAGAGAAAACTCACTGATTTGAGCCAAGTTTAAACCGGTCACAATTCCGGCTCTAAGTCCTCTGCCAGAAAAATAAACTGGAGTTGCAACGGTGAGGACTCTACTAAAAATTACGAACACTACCGCTATTAAAGAAACACTGATAATTTGAATCGAAGGAATTGGAATTTTCATTCCAAGTGCAACGAAAAAGAGAGTGATAAAAAAGTCTCTAATCCCCGAAAGTTTTGCGATAACGTCGGCTCCGTAAGGAAATGCCGCGATACTAATTCCCGCAATCAGGGCTCCCATCTCCTTGGATAGACCAGCCTTTTCTGCAAAACCGCAAAGCAAGAAACACCAAGCGATTGAAGTGATCAAGATAAGCTCTGGTTTGGAAGCCGCCGCTTGAAACAACCTGGATAAAAAGAATCTACTGATTAAAAATGAAACACAGACTAATATCGAACCGACTCCAAGCGAACTCACAATCTTTAAAATCTGAGGATCTTGAAGACTCGGCTGAATACCCATAAAGATGATCGCCCAAATATCCTGTAGAACCAATACTCCGATTGTAAGACGACCTGCAATCGTACTCACTTCGAATTTATCGTGCAGTAGTTTGACCACGATCATCGTGGAACTGATGGCCAGCGCGATAGAGAAATATAAAAGATCGAACTTACCGCTGAAGTTAGAAAGAATTTCCCTGAAAAATAAAAGCCCGAACAACACGCAAAACACAAACTGGACAACCCCAAGAATGAACATCGACTTTCCCATGCGCGCTAGTTCTTTTAAATCAATTTCAAGACCGATGATGAATAAGAGAAGAATCAATCCAATCTCGGAAATCAACTCAATGCTCTCTTCGTTAACCACAAGACTTAAACCAAGATTCGGCCCAAGCAAAAGTCCTCCTGCTACATAACCCAAAATCAAAGGTTGTTTCGTAATCCTGGCTATATGGGAGAAAAATGTAGCAAAGATGATACTCAAGGCTATATCATTTAAAAGGGAGAGTGATTGATGCTCCATTTATGGTTTGTCCTAAACTTTATTCCTTACCGCGTTTTAATTTTCACGACAAGTATTCGGTCTCCTTATAAATCGCTCTGCATGCTAAGGTGCGAAAGATTCTTAAAGTAAAAAACATTTTTTTTATCGATCTGACAAAAACCGGCGCATAAAAAGAAACAGGAGGGGTAATTCGAAATTTTAAAACGACATTGTTCATAAAAAAACAATTCTTGAAAAAATGAATTGTTTCTTTCAAATTCAAGGTATAGTAAAAAAGTCTTAAACGGAAAATTACCCAGTTTCCAAAACATGAATGTCTGGCAGGTTTCTGTATTTTCCGTCGAAATCCATACCATAACCCACAACGAACTCGTCCGAAATTCTCCAACCCACATACTTTACAGGGAATTCTAAAATACTCTTTCTTTCTTTTAAAAGAAGGGTTACGATTTCCAAACTTGCAGGATTACGGGTAAAGATATGTCGTATAAGATATTGAAGAGTGAAACCCGTATCTAAAATGTCTTCTACAAGAATCACATGACGATTGGAAAGGTCTGTGTCGATATCTTTTAACAAATCGATATTTCCGGTTGAAGAAGTTCCGGAATAAGACCTTGCTTGAATGAAATCGATTTCTACTGAAAAGGGAATCGCTTTTGTTAAATCCGTAAAAAAGTACACTCCACCTTTTAATACACAGATGAGAATCGGATTTAACTTTTTATAATCCTTTGTTATCTCGGAAGCTAGGAATTTTACTTTTTGAGAGATCTCCTCTCGACTAAAACAAGGATGTAAAATATCCGAATCCATCTCGTTCATTCGGGTATCCAGAATCGAATTATTTTTCCCGGAACTTTGCCTAATTCTTCCCAAGATTCGGTTTCAATTTGTATACTGAGAAAACCCGACGTAGGAAATTTAAAAAACATGGATTCAAAAAGTGATAGGTCCTCGTTGCCTCGAATGAGTCGATTTGCAATTTCTTCGATTCCAGGATTATGACCTAGTAAAGCCACATTCTTGAATCTTAAATTTAACTTTCTGATCATTGTTAGAATATCTTCGCTATCCGATTCATATAATTTTTCTGTGATTTTCGTTTCAGAGGACAGAACTCGATCTTTAGTTATAATCTTATAAGTATCCACAGTTCTTTTGGAATCTGAAACTAAAAAGAGATCAATTTTGAATCCTATCTTTTCTAAATATTTTCGAAGAGATCGAGCGTTTTTCTTCCCTTTTTCGGAGAGAGGTCTTCCGTGATCGGATTTGAATCCCGTTTCCCAATTCGACTTAGAGTGTCTGATTAAATGGATTTGCTTCAATGAACTTTGTCTCTCGTTTTAGCGCTCTACGGTCAACTTTAAATTCATTGACAAGATATAAAAGAAGAGGTTAATAATGAGACTATGAAAAGTGTCTTCGCGTTAGCAAGAATTGCTTTACTCATTTTAATACCGACATTGTTAGACGCACAGTTGGTAGGTCCCCCGGATGAGGAAAAAGCGAAAAAAGACGTTCAAACTCATTGGCTTAAAAGAAACACTAGCGATAAAATTCAATCCATCGAAAGTAACGGAGAACCCGTTCTCATTGAAAACTCTAAATCTAACGCAGATATTTTATACAAATTCCCGTTTTTAGTTACGGTAAAGCACAAAAATGGTAGCATAACGCGTACCGAAGTCGGAGCGAACTATATTTTTATTCGTACAAAAGGTTGGTTATTTTCAGAATTAGGTCTCGGCAAAAATATAGTTCTTTCCGATCCGGGTAGGGAATCCCCAGACAAAGAAACCGTTCTTAAATTGATCGAAGAAAGTTTACTCCAGGATCGATGGAAAGGAAAAACGATCGAAAATCTAAAAATTGGCGAACCGACAGCTGGAAGTGATTTGGAAACGCATTGGTATCGTTATTCGGGAGAATACGAGGTTTCAGACCTTAATGTTCGTTATATCTGTTCGAACTTGATTGTAAAACTATTCAAAGAGGATTCATCCACAACAGACTGGAAACTAGATTGGAAAGAAAAAGGAATCTGTAGACAAATTGCCGGAAACTTGAACGAAACTTCTCCTTGAAAATATGGCATTCTTAACTTTTATTCCATGACTAAAGTTTCTATTCGGATCTTGTTTGACTAGTTTAATTCCTGTGCTTTGGAAATTAAGAGTCTGTCCTAAAATCTTAAAAGAAACCAGTTACAATCATTCAGTAAGTTAGTAATAAAACGTTTTTACGCCCTATGAACTTTCGCACAGACTTTATTGTTGGAATTCTCGTGAGAATTCTTACATTTTAAGGTTTTGGGACAAACTCTAAATTCAGTTAGAACAATTTCAAAAACTTGTTATTTCATTTTTAGACTTAGGTTCTTGATGTCTAACGTGGGTCCAACTTAAGGAGATTAAAAAAAACTATTTCTTAAACTTACGAGTTTTCACGTTTCAAGGTGTTAGTGATTCTGATGATGACTGAGCATTGTTCAATAAAATATAAGTAATAACGCGAATTGGTTTCGATTCATTTGTAAATCGAATTTCTAGTTATCAGGAATTACCATTTCTTTAAATCAACAAAACCGACAGCCGGTTCTCAAAATAACGGACCAAATTACTTTACGGGTTCCTAATCGATGGATCCGACTTCCTCAAATTCCCATTTCTAATTCGATCCATGTTTTCTTTTTTCAATTTTTCTGAAAATCGAGTCGAGCTGATTTTTCCCATTCGTAATTCTTTCAAAGTGTTTTGTACGAAAGTTCCGATTCGATCGTGAGAAGAGAAACGCTTTAGAAAATTCTCCGTATGATTTCTATCCGAAAAATAGAACGTTTTTCCATAAGAGAAAACGGCGGAGTTTCGAATAGAAGGATGTGTACCCTCGTTGGAGATGGTGGATTCCAAATAATCTCTTGCGGAATTCCCTCCAAAGTCCGCAATCAATTCGTTAAGTTGGGAAATTGCATATACTCTCAAGTCTGAATCTTTTGCGATGGCGACCAGATATTCTTGAGGATTAGGATTGATCGCATAAATTTCTCGCATCAAAGTTTCTTTTTCAATGTGACCCGTTTGTGTAACTATGGATTTGATTTTTTGATATTGATTCTGATCTAAAACCTGAGCTTGAACTCCAAAAGAAATCCCGAATAAAAATGCAACGATTATACTGTAAAAACTTATTTTTATCTTCATCATAGATTCATTTAATTCCATTTTCTTAATATACAAGAGGATGCGAGCGAAGCACCCAGCCCTGTTCTCCCGTCAATTGAGTTTGATTTATCTTAGGGTTTCCGGCCCAAAACATCAGATTAAGTCCTCCGCTATCATAAAATCCTTCGCCCAGACATTCTCCTAAACCCACAATGTTATTTCCGTTTTGGTCTTTACATTCTGGAGTTTCGGGAAGTGGGTCAAAAGAATAACGCCCTTTGACGACGTCTTTCTCTACTAAATGATAAAGACCTAAATAATGACCGGCTTCATGAGCGATTGTCTTAGCAAGAAAAACCTGATCTGACTCGCAGATTAGATCCTGTCCTTGTACTCCACATCCAGAAGACGTTCTATGATTTTCGATAAATACGATCATACCCGATTTCGGAGTACCGGTAATTGGAATTCCGGGTATGCCAGATGAAATCCCTAAAATCCCAGCGGGCGCGTTGCTTGAGACCTGATAATCTCTTGTGATGTAAATGTTCAAAGAATTCGAATCTTGTACATTAGATGGGTTATTCCTATAAAGAGATCCTAAAGAACCTACCACATCTCCATAATCATCTGAAATATTTGCGACCGTTAAGTAAGGAGCTCCAGCGGCAGCGGGCACCAAGGAAGCTGTGACCGTTACGTCGATTTTAACCGTATCTTGCGCATAAATATCCTTTAAGGTCTGTATCATCGTCGCCATTCCGGCTGTTGTGGGAGTTGCTATAGCATTTTGAATGAAAATCAAGTTGATATTCAATTTTTTTCTGGATTGCCAGACCTTTTTCAAACCCGAAGAGGAACTTCCCAATAATCCGTTTTGTTCCGCACGAAATTTGTATTCTTCGCAAGTTTGAACCGTGTTATTCGTGATTTTTCGCGTAGTGATTAACGGCCCGGGCACGGTCGGCACGATAAAATTCGTTCCCAAGAGATTGTTGTTGAAATTATTATAATTTGAACTAGGTGCATAATATCCCGGAGTGGCGCCTATAGGAAAAGCTGTCGTAACGGATCTATAACCTATGGATTCGCTTTTTCCGCTATCTTGAATCAAATTTCCCGAAGCGTTTGTCCAAAATGGGTAAATAAAACGGTTCGAGTTGGAAGAAAACTGATGGTTCTGTTCGGCATAAACGATTCCCATTGGATTATTTTTTCCGATTCCGGAGAATTTCACTGTTCCGACAAGATAGGCCGTTCCGCCGTCTTGATACCCTTCACTTTCCGTTAAAAGAACCTGACTCAGATTGGAATTCGATACGCTGAAATTCGGTGCGCTTCCACTGGTTCGAACGTTTTCTTCTGGTTCACAATGATAATTCGCCTCGTTGAGCAAATACAATCCCAAAAGAAGTTCCAAATTTTTTGAGTTTTTATCCTTTCCCTGATTTATAGGACATCCCCATACAAAAAAACAAAGAATCAAAATCAGAATCAATGGCCTTTTCAACATAGTTGTCAATTCCTAGTTCATATTTTATGTTATCTTAATATTCTAAAATACACGATTTGTTAAACACTTTTTATTTTTAGCTTGTACAATCTGAATTTGCTTTTCTAAAAAAGATTGCAAACTATTTCGGATCGTATTGAATTTCCTTTTCCTTTCCTACCAAGTCCGCCACAGTTTTTAGATCTTGTTTTTTTAAGAACCGATCCAAAAACTCTAAAATCTTCAGAGGTAAAAAAGGTCCTTGATAGATATAACCGGTGTAAATTTGAATTAAATCAGCTCCTGCAAGAATTTTTTCTAAGGCTGCTTTTTCGGAATCAATTCCTCCGACTCCGATAATCGGAATTCTTCGTTTTAAAATTCGATAAGCGACTCGAACAAATTCGGTGGAACGATTTTTCAAAGGTGTTCCTGAAAGTCCTCCTTCCTTTTCCACGTTCGGATATGCTTTCAAGGAAGACTTGTCGATCGTAGTATTGGTTAAAACGACACCGTCGACTTTCAAACTCAAAGAGGACTCAAGTAAGGCCTCAAGATCTTTTGTCTCCATATCAGGAGCAAATTTTACGAATAATGGAATTATAAAATTCTTTCCAAGCCCGTTTTTAATTCCTTGAATCAGAGACACGAAATTCTCCTGTTTTTGAAAATCTCTCAACCCTGGAGTATTCGGAGAACTGATATTGATAACCGCATAATCCGCATAAGGTGAAAGTTTCTTGAGAGTATAAACGTAATCTTCGACTGCTTTTTCTTCGGAAATGATTTTCGTTTTACCTGCGTTGATCCCGCGGATTTTTCTCTTTTTTTGGGAAGCAATGATTTTCTCCGCCGAATCGGCGCCTGGATTATTAAAACCCATACGATTGATCAAAGCTTGATCTTCAGGGTAACGAAACACTCTGGGTTTGGGATTCCCCGGTTGCGATTGTCCTGTGATCGTTCCTACTTCAATATGGCTAAAACCCATTCGAGAAAGAAAGGGGTAAAGTTCTCCCGTTTTATCAAAGCCTGCGCCCATTCCCAAAGGATTCTCGAATTCGATTCCCGCAACTCTCGTTTTCAAACGATCACTTCGATAAGATGTCATCGATTCCACCAACGTTAAAATCCCAGGGAATTTTGCACTGATGTTAAGTAAGTTTTTTGCAAGTTCATGCGCTGTCTCTGGATCCAAAGAGAGAAAAAACGGTTTCAAAAAAGTTGAATATGTGGCTTGCTTCAAAGTCGAGGAAAACATCTCTAAAACTATTGAATCCATGTCGATCAAGACCAGCGAAAAATTTTATTTCCTATAAAAAGAAATACGATTCCGTATACAAATAACGTAATCACGGCGGGAATTATCGAAATGAAACCCGCTCCTTCGATAAAAACTGCCCTTAAAGAGTCCGCCATCAACGTCAAAGGAAGGTTTTTGATTATCGGAAGTACGATTTCGGGAAAATTTTGATAAGAGAAAAAGACTCCGGAAAGAGTCATCATAGGAAATGTAACCGCATTTATGAGCCCATTTCCGACTTGAGAATTCGCCGCCCTTGACCCGACAAATATTCCAATACAGGAAAATGCGAAATTTCCGGAAAGAAAAATCATAATTATGGCTTCAAAGGAACCTTCCAACGCGTTCTCGAACGTAAACAAAGTAAATCCGAGTAGAATTGCCGATTCGATTGTCGTTACGATCAATCTTGTAAAAAAGAAAGAAAGTAGAAAAGACAACTTACTCATCGGAGTTGCGGACATTCTCCGTAAAAGTTTTTTCATCCTCATTTCGATCAGATTCCAACCGACCCCCCAAAGACAGGAATTCATCACACCCATCGCAAGCATTCCGGGAACTAAATAGTCGATGTATCTGATCCCCTTCGAATCCAAACGATCCACTTGCAATTCAAAATCTGTATAACTCGAACGGATTTTTGCCAAGATCAAAAGATAATCTCTCTGACCATTTGGGTTATCTGTATCGAAGAAGAAACGAATCTTTCCACCTTGTGTCCTTTCGACGATTACGTTGAGTTTCCCTCTTTTAAGATCTCGAATCGCTTCATTCTTAGAAACAACCAAAAACTTCAAGGAAGGAAGTTTATCAGAATCAGAAGTGGGGATTTTTTCTTTCGATTTTTCTTTTTTATTATGGGTGGAATCTAAGACTTTTTTAAGTTCTTCAAGTTGATAAGAATTTTCTAATATTGCAATTTTGACTTCTTCTGATCCCCGATTTTTAAACGCAACTCCAAGGACTCCTGCCATCGCAATCGGAAATACGAAAGCCCAAAAAAGAATCGCAGGCTCCCTGTAAAATTCTTTAAGTTGTATATTTATCAGTTGGAATACTTGTTTCATTCTTCCAATCCTCTTCCAGTCATGTTAAGAAAAAGATCGTCTAAGGTTGTTTTATGGCATTCTAATGTATTTAGTTTTTTTCCGGAAACGGAAATCGTTCTTATCAGTTCCGGAAGATAATCCGTAATCGCGGATACGTGAATTCTCGCTTCAGACTTTGCAGGATCCCAAAAGAACTTATACATTCCCTCTGATGGAACTAAATTTTCGGGATTGGATCCATCCTCCATAGAAAATCGAATGATTTCGCCGCTATCGCTTCTTCCGAGAAGATCTGTCAGAGTTCCTTGATCTAAGATTTTTCCATGATCCATGATGATAATTTTTTCGCAGAGAATTTCCGCTTCTTCCATATAATGTGTGGTGAGGATCATTGTGGTTTTATCCTGCCTAAGACGGTTCAAAATTTTCCAAACGTCCCTTCTCGCTCCGGGATCTAATCCCGTTGTAGGTTCGTCCAAAAAAAGAATTTCAGGATAATTTAATATAGAAACTCCGAGAGCCAATCTCTGTCTTTGACCTCCGGAAAGGTTATTTACGTAAGTGTTTTGTTTCTCTTCCAGATTGATCAACTCAAGAATTTCGCTCAACCTCTGTTTTTTACTTTTATAAAAAGTCCCGAAAAGATTCAAAGTTTCTCGGACCGTGATCCGATCCATGAATCGAGTTTCTTGAAGAGCTAGGCCAACCTTAGATCTAAGAAAAGTTTCGCTTTCCTTCCAAGTAGTTCCAAGAATCGATATAGATCCCGCGTCGGGTTTTTGGATTCCCTCCAACATTTCAATCAAAGTGGTCTTACCGGCTCCGTTCGGTCCGAGCAAAGCGACAAATTCCCCTTTTTGAATTTGGAGGCTGAGGTTGTTCACGGCAATCGTATCCTTAAAACGTTTTACGACGTTTCGAACATCTATCAAACTATCTTCCAGAAATGATTTTGTATCCCCGTTCAATTAAGATCCTTTTTATATTTTAGTTTCAGTTTGCTGACATTGTATCATTTGGAATCGTTTTCTAAATCTCAACAATGACAAATGTCTTGAGTGTAAGGTATTTTCAAAAACACCTTGGTCGTTCTTTACAGCTCCAATTTCGGTAGAGTATTGATCTTTTTTCAAAACGACAATAAAGTCATAGATCAATATCGAGACCGTCAACTTATTCTTTTCCTTTCGTTTTAAGGGGTATCAACTCCTGAGCACTTTGATATTATTCTCTTCAAGCTGATAACAAAAAACTTCTGTGATAGAGGTAAACCCGCTTTTTGTTTTACAATGAAGTGGATTGGGTTTTTCCGAAACAAAATCAGATCGAAGGTTAGCGTTTACAACCACCAATTTTATTACGATTTTGAAATTGGTCGAAACGAATAAGTCGGACAATCCAAAACGGAATTAACTTTTACCGTAATAACGTAAGATCTGTCGAAGCGAAGATAAATAAGAAGATCCGAAGAGATTAATATGAACCAAAACTGGATACATCTGCCAAAATGGAATTCTATCTTTGAAATGCTCCGGATTTTCTATTCCGCAAAAAGCAAGAATCTGTTGCATCTCTTCTAAATTTAAAGAATTACCGAATAGATTCAACATAGAGAGATCTTGCTCGGGATGTGAAAATGAAATTGAAGGGTCGATCAAATAAGAATGTCCGTTCTTTCCAGTGAGAATGTTTCCAGACCAAAGATCTCCGTGTATCAATCTCGGACTACTTCGATTGAGAGACCATTCTTCTGTAAATTTTTGAAAAACATATTGTACATTTTCTACATCCTTGCTCGCAATCAGTTTACGTGAAAAAGCTAAATCCAATTGAGTTGATAAGCGACTTTCCCAGAAGAATTTCTCAAAGGTGGAATACCATCGATTCTTTTGGGAAAGAGTTCCGATAAAATTATTTCGTTTCCATCCCCAAGAATTCGAATCCTTACGATAAAGCAATTTTAGATTTCGAATTAAATCTTCTCGAATTCCCGAAACCGATCCGGATTCAATGTAGTCCATTACTAAGAGCCAGGAATTTTCGATTTGTACAACTCCATAACATTCGGGAACGCGGACCCCGATTCTAAATAGTTCTTCCAAAGATTCTTTTTCAGTTTCAGCCATTTCCTTATTTGCGATGACTTTTACTCCAAAGGAATGATGAGGAACGGTGGCGAGATAAATTTCGTTAAGACTGGAAGAATGAAAGGTCACTTTGGGTCTGTACCCAGGATTTAAAATCCCAAGTCTATGCAAACCATCGCAGATTGCCTCTTCTAAATCCGTTTTAATAACCAAAAATTCACTTCCTCCCCAATGATTCCGATTCTTTTCATGTAAGTAAAAAATCGGCCTGAAAGGCTCCCGGATTGATTGAAATTTATGAATTGATTCTATAATTCATAAGACGTGAACATCTTAAAATTTTTTATTTGTTCTATAGGGCCGTCATTTTATCAAATGGTAATTTTGAGCTTCACCGCTTCCAAAGAATTTCGTTGATCTGAGTAGAAATTCTAAAATCAGACTAATTCCGTTGATTAGTGCTATCTTTAAGAATCACTCGTTTTCTGAAATCAAACAACCGTCAAAATTGGAATTCAAAGCTTAATTCATTTTTTGAAACAAAATCCAGAAATTGCCGCTTTGCATTTGGACATAGAATCTCTCTCAAAATTTGAAATTCCGAACTATAAGAAATTCATACAAATATTGAAGCAAAGATTACTCAAAGTTCTTGCAATCGCAATTTCCCACAATTAGGATTTCCGAATTTAAATTTGGTCATCCATTTTGATTTGCTTCAAGAAAAATCCATCGATGAATTTGTTTTGATGAATTATGATTTTCATTTTCCCAAAACGAATTCAGGACCCGTCACTTCATTTCACTAGCAAGGGAGAATTTAGAATTCCTGCTAAAATAAATTCCAAGTTCTAAACTCTGACTTCTTCTATAGATGTTTTGGAATCAAAGTGGTAAAATGAAAATTTTTACGCAAAATGACTTTCGAAAGCTTAAGGAAAATTCTGGAATTATTCCAAATGAAGGCGGCTGGCTTTACCGTTCTTAAAAACGGAAATAAAATCGGCTCTATTTTTTATTTAAATACATTATAAAAAACTAACTCAATCTTATGGATTTAAAAAACGATTTTGGAGAATCGGTTTTTAACAAAGCTTAGAACGGATTTCTTATGATATATTTTTTTCGTTTCCGCATCTAATTAGTATCCTAAAATTTTTTGTGTATCAATATAAGCGCATTCAATATAAAGAATATATTTACGGTGAGAACTTTGTTCTTAATTCTTAGAATGTAGAAACTCTCACAAGAGTGTTCCGACAATAAAGTCTGCCCGAAAGTTCATAGGGACGTAATTTGTGGGGACTTCTATATTTTATTATGAACGTACTGAATAATTGTAACTGATTTCTTTTAAGGTTTTGGGACAAACTCAAAATCTTTTCGGATAGATAGTTTATCAGGACAAGTTAAAAAATTAGTTAAAGTCAAAGTAAGATTTGGGAGTAGATTCTTGAGGAAAATGAGCATTTAGAAAAGAATGACCTGGTTAGAAGTGTTGGGAAATGAATGCGATTTTAATTTGAGTGATGACCAAAATGAAAATTTGTAGAAACTCATACGAGGAAATTTAAGAACGACAAAGACAAAGTTAAAAAACAAATTGAGAAACTCCAAAATATCCCAAAAACAGCAAGGATCGGGTTTTAAAAATTTAACTTTCGGATAACATTTAAATATGGAACATTACAAAAAAATCGCAAAAGCAATACAGTTCATACAGAAACACGCTGTTTCTCAACCCGAATTAGATGAAATTGCAAAGTCTGTGAACTTGAGTCCGTTTCATTTTCAAAGGCTTTTTACCGAATGGGCCGGTGTCAGTCCGAAACAATTTCTGCAATACCTTACGTTGCAAAATGCAAAATCCATACTTTCCAAGCCTCAAGCGACTCTGTTCGATGCCGCATTTGAAATCGGTTTGTCCGGAACGAGTCGATTGCACGATCTATTCGTGAAAATCGAAGGAATGACTCCTGGAGAATTTAAAAACGGCGGAGAAAAACTCAAGATTCGATACAGCTTTCAGAAAAATGTTTTTGGTGATTATGTAGTCGCTTCCACAGAAAAAGGGATTTGTAATTTATATTTTTATGATGTTTCTAGAGAACAGGTGGTTTCCGAGCTGAAAGAGCAATGGAATAAAGCGAATCTAATTCAGCAAACGGACGAGAATCAAAATCGAGTCATTCGTTTTTTTGATAAAACATTCGACGAAAAGGAAAAAATCAAACTTCATCTTAAAGGAACCGATTTTCAAATCAAGGTTTGGGAAGCGCTTCTTAAAATTCCAGAAGGTCAATTGTCTTCTTACATGGATATTGCGAACTCCATTGGACAAGAAAACGCTTCGAGGGCTGTCGGAAGTGCGATCGGAAAAAATCCGATCGGATATCTGATTCCTTGTCACCGTGTGATCAAAAGTACAGGTGGCATCGGAGAATATCGTTGGGGTTCCGAGAGAAAAATGGCCATGATCGGTTGGGAAATAAGCAGAACGGACCGTTTAGTTTCGGGCATATCCTAAAATGATGCAAAATTTGATTATGATCTTTACGGGAGACTTTGAACGAATTATAAAATTTTTTTTATTAATAATTCTAAAAATCCAATTTTCAATTCATGCAAAGTAGGCGAGGTTGTAAAACTTTGATTTGTTCCTCGTTTTTATCTGTCGTTTTCTAAACGGATTTAAAAAGTACAGATCTTGGCGAATTTTTGTGGAAATGCTTCTTATTTTGAATTTATTGTGGGTTAATTGCTTCGATTTCCTTACTTTCTGAAAATTTTTTCTTTCAACCATTTTCTGGCTGAAATGGCCCAAAATTCTAAATAAATATTAAGAGCCTGTCTTAAGAACCTCAGAATTAGGAACCTCTACGAAAACTTAACGATTATAAAATTATGCTTGAAAGCTCGTAAACACCAAAGGGACGTAATTTGTGAGAACTTCCATATTTTATTACGAACTTACTGAATCATTGTAATTGATTTCTTGAAAAGTTTTGGGACAGACTCTAAGAATGAATGTAAAAATTTCATCGTTCTAAAGTCGTAATTTGTCCTTTTATAATATGGTCATTAGATTTCTAAAGAAGTTCCTACTTTTCATTTACTTAAATTAAATTTTGTAAAGGTTTGGTTTATGTCCAAACAATCTATAGAATCCATTCGCAAGAAAGGAGAAACACTCACCTATTACGCCAGGATGGGAATCATGATTATGATGTTGCTTTCCTTGGCGTCGAGTTTTAAAGCCCTTCAGACTCAGATCAAGGTGATTCATTCTTGCGGTGCGTTGATTATGTTTATTTACTCGATTTTAGGCTTTATCCTATATAAAAAGTATGAAATTAAAAATTGGGTTCATAATTTATTCGTAATATTGGATTCTCTTACGTTGAGTATAACGATTTTTTTAGATAGTATGGTTTCTGCGGAAATCATCGCACCCGTTCTCAAAAATGCGATTCTCTATTCTGTTTATTACTTTATTATTGCTTATTCCGGTTTGTTAGGAAGGCCCAAGTTTGTACTAATTACAGGTTTGATTTCTTCTATAGGTTATGCGATTGCGTTGACAAATGCTGCATTCCACGGTCTTCAATTTTCTGAAGACAACGTGATTAATATGAAGCCAGGTTATATTAAACTCAGCGCGGAAATCACGAAGGTTGTCTTTATGATGGGAGTGAGTTTTATTCTTTATCGTTTGATGAAACTGTTTGACGACTTATATCAGGAAGCAACTTCCTATTTTCAGGAAAATAAACAATTCCTAAATAAGTTGGAGGATAACAGAAAGGTAATTCATTCTTCGGCGGAGACATTAGAGATTTCGGTGACGGACTTTTCGGAATTTACAAGTTTGACCAGTGCAAAGATGGAATCACAAGCAGCTTCTTTGGAGGAAGTCAACGCTGTAATTGAGTCCTTATCAAAAGCTTCTGAAAAGAATGTCGACTCGATTCGAATTCAAAACGAGAATCTGATCGAACTCAATCAAAAGTCTCAGGTACTTTTGGATGTGATCGCGAAAATATCGGAACATTCCAAAGGTTTGGATACGAATGCGAAAGAAAGTAAATTGGAAATGGAAGTAGTCAAGAAGTCGGTTGAAAAGACCGGTGAATTCTTAAAGAGCATTTCGAATTCGTTTCAGCGCGTGGATGAGATCAATCGTATTCTTGGAGAAATTGCAGACAAAACCAATCTTCTTTCTCTGAACGCTTCGATTGAAGCTGCTCGTGCGGGTGCCGCGGGTCGTGGTTTTGCAGTAGTTGCTCAAGAAGTTAGTAAACTTGCTGAATTTACCGCCACGAATGCGAAGATGATTTCGAAAGTGGTTCAAGAGTCACTTGAGTTTATCGAAGAGGCGAATTCAGCTTCTCTTGATACTGGTCATTCGACTGAAAATCAGAGCGTTAAAATTAATCTTACCGTATCTAAAATAGAAGAGATGAATGGCTTGTATGAACGTGGAACGACGATAATAAACGATTTCGTAAGAAATCTTGAGAGAGCGAAGAAATTATCGGATGAATTGTTTTATTCTACGGAAGAACAGATGACAGGTCAGAAAGAGATGATGAAGGCGATGCTTGAACTTGAAAAGGAAGTAAACGAAATCACTCAGGAATCCGGAAAAATTCAAGATGGAGTTTTGAAAATTAAAACTCAATCAAGAGATTTGAAGGCTTTGAGTGTCGTTTAATCGATTTTGCGGAGTACTTCCGATTTACAATTTAGATCCTCTTTCTAAAACTGTCCTTGAAGAAATCGACAACTAGGGAACAGGATCAATGCCACGTAACGTAAAAGCGGCCATCATAGGTGGAACGGGACTCTATAGTTTGGATGGAATGGAATTAATAGAAGAAATTTGTCCCGATACTCCCTGGGGAAAACCTTCTGACAAAATCAAAATCGGGAAGTACAAAGAAAAACTGATCGCATTTTTACCGAGACACGGAATCGGGCATTTTCTTTCGCCACCCGAAGTCCCGAATCATGCAAATATCTGTGCGCTCAAACAACTTGGTGTGGAAGAGATTGTCGCGTTTAGTTCGGTTGGAAGTTTGAGAGAAGAAATCAAACCTCTTGATTTCGTTTTACCTTCTCAAATCATTGATCGTACCCGTTTAAGGGACTCCACTTATTTCGGAAACGGAGTGGTTGCACACGCTCCGTTTGCGGAGCCATTTTCTCAAAACCTGGGTAAAAGGATTGAACAAACCGCTAAAAAGATCGGCTTGAAAATTCATACGGGTAAAACATTGATTTGTATGGAAGGTCCTCTTTTTTCCACAAAGGCCGAATCTCATCTTTATCGTTCTTGGGGTGCGGATATCATCAATATGACCGTACTTCCGGAAGCGAAACTTGCTCGCGAAGCCGAGATTTCATATCAGATGATTTGTATGTCTACGGATTATGACTGTTGGAGAGAAGAGGAGGAATCCGTCACCGTTGAAATGGTGATCGCAAATCTTACGAAAAATGCGGAGACTGCTAAAAAGCTTCTTTCCGAATTGATTCATGTGATTGGAAACGGGGACGACTTAAGTTTAAAAAATAGTACTCGATATTCGATCATCACGGCGCCTGAAAAAAGAAATCCGGAAACCGTAAAGAAACTCAAAGTTCTTTTTCCGGAATATTTTTAAACCAATCTTTTATCGGATTTCATCTAGACTTTTTTTCAATGCTCGGCGATATTCGGGGTAAAGGGTGAGGTCGTTATGCGAGCCGTTTGGGATCGTAAAAAGGATCACATCTTGATTTCGTTCTTTCAATTTTTTGAATATGATCTCCGAATTTAAATATGGAATGATTTCATCTTCCGTTCCGTGGAAAATCCTGATTTTAGAATGTACGGTTTCTAACTTGCTCAGGTTCCGAAATTGAAAACGTAACATCCAAGTTTGTAGGAACGGATAATAATTTCGTGCCAGAGTTGGTAGATCCGTAAATGGGGTCTCTAAAAATAAATTAAGGTCCGGATTCTTAAAAACCAAGTCCACCGCAATTCCTGTGCCAATAGAACGACCGTAGATTACGATCTCGTTTCTAGGTATCTTAATTTCCTGAAGTATGTAGTTCAGCCACAACTCGGCATCTTCATTCATCGATTTTTCGGAAATACTTCCCGAATTCTTTCCATATCCTCGGTAGTCGGTGATTAGAATATTCCATCCCAAGGGAAGAAAGTCTTCGCAAATTCTTCCCCAAGTTCTCAAACTTCCTGCATTTCCGTGAAAGAATAAAATCGTTTTCTTAGAAACGTTACTTTTGGATGGAAAGTAAAGTCCGTAACTTGTTTCTCCATCGGGAGTATTGAGTTTGATCTCCTGAAACTCATTCGGAAAACGGAATACGAAATTTTCGGGAAGTTTTTCCGGAAAAAAAATCAACCTGTCTTGGTTCCACCAAACGAGAAATAAAAGCAGGAAAATAGTGGATAATAAGAGTATCAAAATGGGATTCATAGATCGTTTCATAAACACTAAGGGGTTGGAATGATTTCTTTTTTCCAAAGTTCCTTTCCATATACGTCAAAAATCTGTAGAACAAGTTTTCTTTGACCTCGTTTCCCGCTTACGGAAATCGTTCCAAAATTTCTTTTATCAACAAGGGTTCCTTCCACCCGTAAAGGATTTTTTTCGGAAGGGGAGTGGTATCTGGAAGTTAATGGTGAAACGGTAAAATCATAAATCGGTAAGCCGTCTTCCTGGAGAAAGTTCAACTCCGTATGATGACGATCACCCGTCAGAAAAATCAGATTTTTAATTTTTAAATCTCGAATCGCGGAAAGAATTTTATTTCTTTCTTGAGGATATGTTGCGTAGTTTTCAAAAATAGGATTCGGATTTAAAAATTGCCCGCCGATCGCGACGAACTTAAATGTGGCTTTTGAATATGCTAAGGAATTTACGAGCCACTGAAATTGTTTTTCTCCCAGAATTTGTCTCGGGCCGATTTCCTTGTTGTTATTTGCCGTTCTAAATGTTCGATTATCCAAAAGAAAAAATTGAACATCTCCCCAAATAAAAGAGCCGTAGATACCCTCTTTTGCATAATTCGGATTTCCCCAGTGGAGTTTGAACATTTCTTCCGAAGTTTCCCTCATCCAAAAGGAAGAATCCGCGTCGTTCGGCCCAAAATCATGATCGTCCCAAATCGCATAGTGATGGACAGATGCGAAAAGTGGAGCAAGTTCCGGAATTCCACGCTGATGTTTATAACGGTGTAAGAAACCGGTTCTTGAATCCCAATCCGGCTCTCTCAGATAGATGTTGTCTCCAAGCCAGAGCATAAAATTCGGTTTTTTGGAAAGAATGGAGTTAAAGATAGAGTATTCACCACCATAAGGTTTTCCAGGAAGGTCGAATTCGTTTTCATTGACATAAGCGCAACTTCCAAGCGCGAACGAAAATGAAGGAGGGTCTTGATGGGACGCATAGGCAAAAAATGATTGCGCTTGAAATATTTGCGGGTGTTCTCCTTTAATTCTTTTTCCGTCCACGAGTAGATTGTAATTATAGCTTTTGCCGGGTTCGACGCGGTTTGCGATCAATTTTGCGATAAAACCCGTTTTATAATCCGTCTGTATTGTTTCGGAAATGGACTTATTTCTAGGATTTCCAATTTCAGAATATTCTAATGCAACTTTGGATGCCTGATCAGTTTGAATCCAGACTAAAACTTCCTTTAATGTGGAATATCCCAGAATTGGCCCGGAGACAATTTTGGCGGTCTCTGCGTTTAGTTGAAGATTAAAAACCAATAGAAGATAATAAAGAGCCCTTTTGTTTTTTATAATTTTGAATTTCATAAATAATGTCCTTTTAAATGATTACATTGCGTCGAGTGTAAAAAAATCGGAGTCATTTTGAAAGTTCAAAGACTTTTTTGGGAATCTATTTGTGAGAAGTTTACTCAAACCTTTGAGAAGGATTGTGTTCGGAAGCTTTGTTTTTCGAAACTGATTTATTCTGAGCGATTGCAGTGACGGGAAGTTTATTTCCGTTTTTAGAGGCTTTTTTCTTTCCTTTTTTGAATTCCGATTTCATATCATACAAAAAACTCTCAAAATCCACTTTTATCGTATGTCTTTTTGATGTCGCATAACGTTTTCTCGTTTTCGATTCGTATTTTTCGATAGATTTACTCATTTCTTGCACGGAAGGCATCTCATAATTTCCGATCAAATATTCCGAGATCCATTTACCTTGAAATTCGACTAAAGGTGCAATTGGGCCAAGTGGCTGAAACAAACCCACGAAAAATAAATTCTTAAATTCTGGTTTGATCATTCGATAAAACAAAGGTAAATAATTGTCTTTTGCTGAAATGAAATTTTCGTCGAAAAACGGAAATTTTATGTCGTAGCCCGTGCAATAAACTACTGCATCTATTTCTTCTTCGCTACCGTCTATAAAACGCACCTTATTTCCGTTATAGGATTCTATATTCGGCTTTGGTGTAATATCCTCTCTCCTCAATCGAACCAGGATATCCTGAGAAATAATCGGATGCGCCGCACCGGGTTTATGATCCGATTTTAGGAGACCGAAGTCTTGGAAGTTTCCTAATTTTGATGAAATTCCTATAGTAAAATTTTTTAGCCAAAATGAAGTATGAACTGGAATTAGTTCAGCAGAATTATCAGAGGGTTTTTCCAATAGATAATTGGGAATGATGGATGTTTCTCTTTCAGGTGCTAAAAAAACTTTTGATGCTATGTCGGGACGACAAAGTTCAGCCGCTATGTCCATTGCAGTGTTTTCCATCCCAAGAATTATCACTCGTTTCCCGATAAGTTTGATCGGGTTTTCTGGATCTATATAGGAATGGGAATGAATGATCTTTCCAGTAAACTTACCTGGAAACGCCGGGTTCGGCCATCTTTGAGACCAGTGATGTCCGTTGGATACGGTGAGAACATCATAATACTTTCGCTTCCCATTTCCGGTTTTGACTAACCAAGTTCCATCTTCTTGATGTTCAACGTGAACGACGGGGGTTTTAAAATAAATATGTTTCCGAAGCCCGAAATGGTTCACGTAATTTATGAAATATTCTGAAATTTTTTGATGCCTAGGATAATCAGTATAAATTGGAGGCATGAGATAGTCATTGTATTCCATTTTATCTTTATGAGTGCTAGTGTGCAAACTATAGATGTTACTCATCTTATTGTCGTTGTTGAATCTCCAGTTGCCTCCGACCTCGCTCCCCGCTTCGTAGCAATCGAACGAAATTTCTTTATCTTTAAGAGCTTTACACACCGAGATTCCGCTCGGCCCCGCTCCTATCACACAAACACTCGGTAACGAAGACATATCCTTCCCCTCTTTTCATAAATGAAATTTTGGTGTTTATGATAAGACTTCTAAACTATAGCAGGTCAATGAAAAAAGTTTAGAATGGATCAGACATTCCGTTATTGTCGAATACCTGTTTGATAGGGAAAGCGATTCTAAATATAATTTGATTATATCTAGAGTAATGGATTTGAGTGGATATGTCTATGATTGCTTTCATAAGAAATCCGGAATCTATTCGATTCTAAAATTTCAAAATGAAAAAAAGTTCAGATACTCTGAAAAGTAATTTTTAACTGAAGATAAATATCTCGTGTCTCTTGGTATATTGCAGTCGATTCCAATTCGTAAAGGATAATCTTTTAGCTTAACTTCTTGAGGCAAATTATCTGCGTAAAAAATTCTTTCTGTTCGAAACCAGATTCTTCTTTCTTTTTCCAGTTTCGGAGAATATACAAAGAAGAAGAAGAGGTGGTTGCCTTGAGTTTGAAATTGCTTTCTAGAAAAGAATTATTTAGAGAAGAAGCTTTTTGGGGAGGATCCTGGAAGTCAGGATATCCTAATGAAAAGATTTCCGTAAACAATCCTGCAAGTCTTGAGGTTTTGGGTTCTGTTCCTTCTTTGAGTTCCAAAGAAACTTTGGAAGCGATTCAAACTTCTGTACAAGCATTTTTGGATTGGTCGAACAGACCCGCGAAAGAACGTTCAATTCTCATTCGAAACTGGGCTGAAAAGATGAAAAACAACCGAGAGGATCTTGCGATTCTTATGACCTTGGAACAAGGAAAACCTCTCGGTGAATCTAAAAGCGAGATTGATTATGCATTTTCCTTTTTAGAATGGTTCTCCGAAGAATCGAAACGCACTTACGGGGACGTCATTCCAAGTCATAGAGAAGATACGAAGATTGAAGTTTTAAAACAACCTGTCGGAGTATGCGGAATTTTAACTCCTTGGAATTTTCCTTCTTCAATGATTACTCGTAAGGCGGCTGCGGCTTTGGCCGCCGGTTGTACGGTGATTTGTAAACCTTCCGAGCTGACACCATTCTCTGCACTTGCGTTAGCCGCACTTGCGCAAGAGGCGGGAATTCCGGAAGGAGTCTTTCAAGTTCTGACCGGTTATCCGGAAAATATCGCTAATACTTTGATTGATCATACTGACGTAAAAAAGATTAGTTTCACCGGTTCCACTCGTGTAGGAAAACTTATCATGGAGAGGAGTTCTAAAACTTTAAAACGACTTTCTTTGGAATTGGGAGGAAATGCTCCTTTTTTGATTTTTGACGACGCAAACTTGGAATCCGCTGTCAAAGGAGCTATTCTTTCCAAGTTCAGGAATTCGGGACAAACCTGCGTGTGTGCGAATCGATTTTTGGTTCAAAAAGGAATTTATAGGAAGTTTATAGATTTATTTTCGGAAGCGGTCTTAAAATTAAAAGTGGGAAACGGATTTGAAAAAGATGTAAACATGGGTCCGTTGATCAATGAAGCGGCGGTTCGTAAGATGGAAATTCATGTTGAGAACGCAAAATCGACAGGAGCGAAACTCATTATCGGTGGAGACAGAATCGAACCTGATAAATTGTTTTTTAATCCGACTATTTTTTCCGAAGTAAAAGAAAATTCTCTTTCGATGAAGGAGGAAATTTTCGGACCGATCGCTCCTGTATATCGATTTGAGTCGGTTGAAGAGGCGATTCAAATCGCGAATTCTACGCCTTCCGGATTAGCGGCTTACGCTTATACAGAGGATTATCGAAAGATTAAACTTCTTTCGGAAAAAATCGAATCGGGAATATTGGGAATCAACGAAGGCATCATTTCCAGTGAACAGGTGCCGTTTGGAGGTGTAAAAGAATCTGGTTTCGGAAGAGAAGGATCTAAGTATGGGATTCATGAATATCTTAACATCAAGTATATTTGTACCGGTGGTTTTTAAGGGCAAATATCTAAATGTTATGGTTGATCTAAGCTCAAATTTCTTATCGTCCCGCTCTGGGAACATTAGTAGAATTTGAATTTATGTTCAAACTGTTTGAGTCATCTTAAAACCTGGAAAGAAATCAAGACAAGTCAGTAATAAGCTGTAATAGTTTCCATAAATTACGTCTCTTTGAGAATTTTATTGTGTGTATTGTCACTAAACTTTTGTATTCTAAGGTTTTTGAATCGAACTCTGAAACTTAGAATTACAACTCCTTGCAAATCGTTTTCTAACGCTGTCGTTTTTTAAATTTCTTTATATGAAACAATATTGAGTATGAGTTTCGAATTTCCTTGACGATAGGTAGTTTGCAAAAGTTTATAGAATACCTATATTATGGATCTGATCTATTTAAATTATTTCTCTTTGGCTTCGTTAATCGGGATTCTTTTTATCGGATTCACTACGTTCTTTTTTTTCTCCATTCAAGAAAAAGCGTCCGGCACGATTTATCTTAGTGTTGGTCTTTTGTTTCTTGGAATACTTCACGTCGGTTACATGGCAGGTTTTCCATTTTACGCATCGTGGTCCGTCTTTCATAGATGGATCGTAATTCCTTCTCCCTTTTTGGGAGTTTTGTTTCTCGTCATGTTCTTTTTTCAATATCCGCAACCGGTTTCCAAAAAGATCATGATCCCCGCGTTTTCAATCGCTCTATTGGGAGTGGTTTTTATCTGTGTTTGGTATTTTTACGAGTCTTTTTCTGCAAAAAGAGTCTTTTATTTTTCGGGCCATTATTGGGACTTTCAAGTTAATCTTTTCTATAAGGTCTATGCCGTAGCTATCATTTTTTATACCTTTCTTTTCGTTGCAATTGGTACCTGGAGGATGATAACACTCAAAGGTAAGGATAGAATTATTACCGGAATCGTTTTAATACCTATGGCCTCGATTATTCTGATTCCGGGAGTGTTCAATGCGATGAGCCGAGATGGGGCGGTTTCCAGAGAGTTATATCAAACGGTTTTGGACATTTCTCTCGTAACCGGTTTGTTTGTTATACTTGTGGGTTATATCAATTATACGAGTGAAAAAACTTCCATTCTTTCTAGAATCACTGGAATTACACTCGCTACGTTTTTTCTGATCTTACAGATCGTAAGTATATTTATTTTCAATCAATATGAAGAATCGTACGACTTAATTAAAAAAGCGGAGGTTAGACTTTCCGCAGCCGGTTTAGAAGTTTCCAAGGACTTGGAATACGTTTTCCAGTACGATCCCATGACAGACTCTGTAACGTCCCTCTTTCCGGGACATTCTCAGCAACCAGACGAATCCGCACTGAGGGAATTCCGTTTTTTCAAAATAGCCCACAATCTTTTCGAACTTCCTTCTCTTCCCAATGAGGAATTTAAACAAAGTGCAGAAGATATATTAAAAAATTCTCCATCTGGTTTTGATGCGTATAAAGCGGGAGTAAAAGAGTATCTTTCTTCCAAAAACGAAACTCAACTTTCAGGAAAGGACATAGAATCGTTTTTTGACACTTTACAAAATACATTAGTCGTGCTTAGGAACAAACATTTTCACTTACCTCCGAAGGAAAAAAATGATCCGATTTCTTTGGACAAATTGTTTCAATCGAAAGTTCCCGGAATCGACGGATATCTAAGGGAGTTGAAAAAAATTGCGTTAAATCTGGATTCTACCAAAAGAGATAAAATTTTTGATACGTTTCTTACACAGATAAGAAAGCCGGACGAAAGAACATACAAAGGGGAAAGAGTTTATGAATTAAACGGTCCGGTTCCCAAACATTACATTTCTTATTTTTATGTATCTGGAGGAAAAATTTATGAAGTAGGATTTCGATACGAATCTTTAAGAGAATATCTCCATCCTACTGGTAAAATCCTTTATATATCTGCGATTTGTATTTTGTTTCTTGTTTTATTTGGGTTTCGCTTTTTCTTTCAAGGAGCTTTACTCAATCCTCTGGAGGACGTAGTGGTCGGTTTAAGGGAAGCTAATTCCGGAAACTTAGAATACCGTCTTCAAGTTAAGGTAGAGGATGAAATCGGATTTATTGCTCGTTCGTTTAACAAAATGGCAAAGTCCATTCAAACCACAAGAAAACGTCTACATTCTTCGGCGGAGACATTGGATACTTCGGTGACGGACTTTTCGGAATTTACAAGTTTGACCAGTGCAAAGATGGAATCACAAGCAGCTTCTTTGGAGGAAGTCAACGCTGTGATTGAGTCCTTATCAAAAGCTTCTGAAAAGAATGTCGACTCGATTCGAATTCAAAACGAGAATCTGATCGAACTTAATCAAAAGTCTCAGGTACTTTTGGATGTGATCGCGAAAATATCGGAACATTCCAAAGGTTTGGATACGAATGCGAAAGAAAGTAAATTGGAAATGGAAGTAGTCAAGAAGTCGGTTGAAAAGACCGGTGAATTCTTAAAGAGCATTTCGAATTCGTTTCAGCGCGTGGATGAGATCAATCGTATTCTTGGAGAAATTGCGAACAAAACCAATCTTCTTTCTCTGAACGCTTCGATTGAAGCTGCTCGTGCGGGTGCCGCGGGTCGTGGTTTTGCAGTAGTTGCTCAAGAAGTTAGTAAACTTGCTGAATTTACCGCCACGAATGCGAAGATGATTTCGAAAGTGGTTCAAGAGTCACTTGAGTTTATCGAAGAGGCGAATTCAGCTTCTCTTGATGCTGGTCATTCGACTGAAAATCAGAGCGTTAAAATTAATCTTACCGTATCTAAAATAGAAGAGATGAATGGCTTGTATGAACGTGGAACGACGATAATAAACGATTTCGTAAGAAATCTTGAGAGAGCGAAGAAATTATCGGATGAATTGTTTTATTCTACGGAAGAACAGATGACAGGTCAGAAAGAGATGATGAAGGCGATGCTTGAACTTGAAAAGGAAGTAAACGAAATCACTCGGGAATCCGGAAAAATTCAAGATGGAATTTTAGAGATTAAAACTCAATCAAGTGATTTGAAGGCTTTGAGTGTCGTCTAATCGATTTTGTCGAAAAAATTTCAAATAAGATCAATTTAAAGAATTATCCTCTTCAAATTCTAATGTTTTCCTTTACATGTGTGGATTTGCTTCCCCACGTATGTGGGGTTTATTTCAGTTGTCATTCTATCCTTTTTTAAATGTTTTGTAAAAAGGAACATTCAAGGAAAAGAAAAATGGCAAATATCTATTACGACGCCGATTGTGATTTAAACTCACTTAAAGGGAAAATCATCGCAGTAATCGGTTACGGAAGCCAGGGACATGCTCAGGCTCAAAATATGAAAGATTCCGGGCTTAAAGTTATCATCGGTTTAAAAGAAGGATCAAAATCAATTCAAGACGCTAAGAATGCAGGCTTTGAAGTGTACAGTGTTGCCGAAGCTTCTCAAAAAGCGGATATCATACAAATTCTCGCTCCGGATACGATTCAAGCAGATCTTTATAAAAAAGATATTGAACCGAATCTGAAAAAAGGGAACGCACTCGTTTTTTCTCACGGATTCAACATTCACTACGATTTCATCAAACCTCCCGAAGAGGTGGATGTTTATATGGTTGCCCCTAAAGGTCCGGGCCATCTTGTTCGTAGAGTTTATACGGAAGGTGGGGGAGTTCCTTGTTTGATTGCGGTCCACCAGGATTCAACTGGCGAAGCTAAAAAAAGAGCGCTCGCTCATGCCGCCGGTGTCGGAGGCGGTCGTGCAGGAATTTTGGAAACATCTTTTCGTGAAGAAACCGAAACGGACTTATTCGGAGAACAGGTTGTTCTTTGTGGTGGTCTTTCCAATCTGATCATGGCTGGGTTTGAAACTTTAACCGAAGCGGGTTACGATCCTGAAATTGCGTACTTCGAATGTCTTCATGAAGTGAAACTTATCACCGATCTCATCTACGAAGGTGGATTGGCAAGAATGAGGTTTTCTATTTCCGATACCGCGGAATATGGCGATTACGTAAGTGGCCCGCGCGTAATTGATCCGGGTGTAAAACAAAGAATGAAAGAAGTTCTGAACGATATTCAGAAGGATAAGGGAGCAAAATTTGCCACCAACTGGATGGCTGAAACGAAAGCGGGTTATCCGAACTTTAAGAATATGAGGGATAAGAATGCGGCTCATCCGATCGAGTCGGTCGGTAAGAAATTAAGAAGTATGATGAAATGGTTATCTAAATAACAGATAATTTTCTTTTCAGAGCCTTTTTTGATAAAAAACCCGGCGAGAAAGTCTTCCGGGTTTTTTTATGCATTTAGCAAATGTTGTAAAACGGGTTTGCTAGCGACGTACAATGTCACAATTACTTTCTCAATTATTCTATCGATTCAAGTTAAGAACTATTTTGAAGGCGAATTTCAAGTCTCGATAAGACAAGAATTTTCTCGTACTCAAATCGCTCAAATTTAAAGCGGACATTTTAATCTTCGTATTTTTCTTGGCTCGAATTCCTAATAAAAAATTTGGATTGCGGTTTTAAATTGGGTACTGGTTCTGAAATCATGCTCCTTTTTTAGAAAGTCGGATATACAAACGATCGGAAAATTCTTTCCTAAATTTGGCGGCCTCGATTCTTTCCTTAAAAAGATAATGACAAAAGGGTTTCTTTTGCTACTCTGATTCCATTCTGAATCATCCCTAGGAGGTCAGGTTTGAAATCCAAGTTATCGGCATTTAGTATCTGTTTGATTTTGTTTCTAGCGACGGATGCATTTGCACAAAAGAGATACGGGCTTATTTTCGGTTCTAATTATACCGGCAATAAAGCCGGAATTCCGGAGCTTAATCTTTGCGAAGCGGACGCAAGTTATCTAAACGACGAAATTCGAAGAGTTGGAAACTTCGATGAAGTGAAGGTCGTTCTCGGAAAAGAAGTCACAAAAGATAGTATAGAAAAAGAAATTAAGGCCTTAGCAAAAAAAGCGGGTGATAACGATACTGTTCTGCTTTACTTCTCGGGACACGGTGCGTTTCAAAGGGACGCATCCGCAAAGAACGGCATGAGAAATCTGATCATTTGTTATGACAGACCTCATCTTCCGGACGACGAACTGAATAAGTATTTAGAGAAGATAAAATCACCCAAGACTGTGTTTATTTTCGATTGTTGTTTTTCTGGCGGAATCGCTAAAAAAGGAAAAGCAACTCGAGGATCTGCCGATGTTCCGATTCCGGAAGGAAGTAACGGAACCGTAAAACAAGATGCGGAAGATTTTTTCTTTCAAGATAAAACGATCATCTCTTCCGCGGATGACAACCAGACCGCTATAGAGGTTGGTGGAAGTATCAATCATGGAATTTTTACGTACAATTTCGGACGTGCGCTTTCTACCGCGGACTTAAATAAAGATAACGTTGTTACCGCATTGGAAGCTTTCTTCAAATCGAGAGAAGAAACCGTTCAAATGGCGAAAAAATTTCAACACGAACAGGTTCCTCAGATTTCCGGAAACGCTTCCGGTATTTTCCTTTCTGGTAAAAAAAGTCCCGAACCCCCAAAACCGATCGATCCTCCAAAGCCTCCTCCTCCGTCTGTAGAACCTGAGCCCGATCCCGTAAAACCAGATCCTTCTCAACCTGTAGTAACTCCGGAAGAACCTCCCGTAGTTCCGACGAATGAAAGAGGTGATTTGATATTAAAGACTACGATCATTCAAGATCGCGCTTATGGACTTTCGGATCTTCCTCCCGATATCTTAATCTTTGCTAAAAAGAAAAGAAAGGGGAATCGAAACGTTAAGGTCTATATCGATGATCAAGAATTTGCTTCAGCTGTAACTACGACCTCTTCCAATTTCTGGGGTGCAGTTAAAAGACAAGGACAGTTGATTCCAGGTAGTATCTACACGATTACCCTGAGTAGAGTTCCTGCGGGAGTTCATAAGATCACAATCAAGGCCGACGATTATCCCGAGATTCAAGAAACGTTTGCAGTTCTTCCGAACAAGAGAAATGAACTTCCTATTAATGTTTCTATGAGCGGTTTCGGGGCGATCCAAGGAAAAGTTTTCTACAAAACCTTGGATAATCCGGTGATCAATCAGCCGATTTTTATGCCTACCATTTCTAGCGTTACTGGAATTCAGAAATTGAATACCGATAGCGAAGGAAATTTCTGGTTCACGAATCTCAAACCGGGTGATTATGAAATCAAAGCTTCTTTTGCGGAAGATTTGAACCTCAACAATTCCATGATCAATGTAAGAGAAGGGGACGTGACGAAGGTGGACGTGATTCTAAATGTGAAGATGCCTTCTACCAAAACCAAGTACTGAATTTCGTATTGGAGTTTAACGGAAAAAAGCCTGCTAGAAACAGCAGGCTTTTTTATTTTCGGAATTTTCCTAAAAAAATGTGGAAGTGCCGTTCTCTTATAAATTGAATTTTCAACTGGAAACAATTTGATGTTTCGCTTCCTAAAATTTCATGTTTTAGAACGGGTTGTAAATCCGAAAAAATTCAATTCGATATGATAAGACTTTCTTTAGGATCAAAATACGGTTTTAATCTTTTAAAAAATTCTTCCATTCACTGGATCTGAATCTACGCTTACGGATTTCTTTTAATTTTTTCATTTGATTTGCGTTGAGAAGGTTCCCCGCTTTTAGGCCAGATTGCGGAAGAATTGTATTGTTTACGAGGTTAGCGACGGTTTCGTCAATTGAAAGAAAGGAACTTTTTAGGTTTGGATCCATTTCTGAGTAAAACATTTTTGCGCCTCCATGCGACTTTCTGGTTTGATTTGAGATCTTTTTATCGGAAATCTTGCCGGATTCTCTTCCTTGAGAAAGCAATTGACTCCCAGAACTATCTATCGAAGAAATTGGAAAATCCTTGAGTTTTTTTTCTTGTACGAAATTTCCTAAAACGATAAAATTGCAAAAAAATGCAGATCCGACTGATCAACAATACTGGCAAAAGAATGGGAAGATTCGTCGCGTACGAATACGGTACCGATCTATTTGGATACGTATATGTTGATAAGATTAAAGGTAAGGAGCGCGGTAAATTGGTTTCGCGCTGGGTAATGCCTGATCTTGGATCATTGGTTCGTTTGTTGGATTTTGAAATTTATAAGCGAGAAAACGAACACTACGAGAACATAAGTTCCTTAGTAGGATGAAGCCTTCTACTCTGATCGATCGGCTAGAACACAGAGCTGAAAAATTAAAAAGATTCTACGATCGAGTTTCCATTTTTCTTTTTAAACTTTCTCTGTTTCGCCTTATTTCTTTTTCTGCGTTCGTTCTTTGGATTTCCGTTTTCTATTATTTCCATTCTTCAGTTTTTTATTATCTCCCTTCTTTGGTCTTTCTTCTCATTTTTTTCTTTTTTATTGGAAAGTATAAAAAAACCCTTTCAACTCGAGAAAAAATTCGACTTTGGATTTTTGTTTTAGAAAGAGAATCTGCGAGGATTGGAATTAAAGGTTTCGGTAAAAAATTCGGAACTAAGATTACTTTGGAAAAAATTTCTCCTTTGGCAAGAGACTTGGATCTATTTCGGGAAACTGGTTTGTTTTCTTGGTTGGATACTACGTTTACTTCAAATGCGGAACGTCGGTTGATTTCCTTTTTGGATCCGGAGGATTCTTCGACCGATTTTAAAAGAGAAAATATTCTACTTCGCCAGTCAATTGTTCGATCAATTTCCGAAAAAGAATTAGCAATTCCTAAAATACTTAGACTTTCCTCTTATTTGAAGGGAAATCGAGATCTTTCTTTCAATCAAGAGAAAACGGAAATGAAATTGATTCATAACGATGGTGCCTCGGAACTTTGGAAACGATATCCGTGGCTGAAAAAAATTTACAGGCCAGTTGCAATTCTGGTTCTTGCGTTTATTCCTGCAAATGTGTTTCTGGGGGTTCCTTTTCCGGCTTCCGTTCTGTTCTTAAATTTGATTCTATTTGGATTGTATCGTTCCCATTCTTTGGAAATCTTTCGACAATATTATTCCCTTTCCGGAAGTATAGAAGGACTTCAGAAAATTCTAATATATCTAAAAGGTTTGAATGTTCGAGATAAAAACGGTAGATCTCTTTTACAGGATACTTCCAAGGAAGAGCTAAAATCTGCCTACGAGGATTTGGATCGTATATTGAAGCGTGTCGCTTTGACCGAAGCTCCTTTATTGCATTTAATTTTAAATAATCTCTTTCTTTACGATCTTTGGATTTTAGGGAAAATTTCCAAATGGAAGGAAAAACATTCCGTACTTTTGGAAAAGTCTATTGATGATTTAACCGTATTCGATTCTTTATTCCCTTTTGCGAATTTGAAGTGGATGTTTTCCGACTATTGTTTTCCTGAGATTCTTTCTGAAAATTCTAAGGAAGGAATTTCGGGAGAAGATCTTTTCCATCCCCTTCTTCCTTCGGAACTCAGAGTTTCCAATCCATTGGATCAGGTTTTGGAAGGAAATATTGTTCTCATCACAGGTTCGAATATGTCCGGTAAAACGACATATCTACGTACAATCGGTGTTTCTTCCATTCTCGCATTAGCGGGTGGGCCGGTGCCTGCGTCTCGGTTTTCTTTACCGGTTTTGAAAATTCATACGAGTATGAGAAACGAAGACAACTTAGAGGAAGGAATTTCTTTTTTTTATGCGGAGGTAAGAAGGCTTTCGGAGATCGTAAAAAAAATTCAAAATTCAGATTTGCCTCATCTTGTTTTGCTTGATGAAATTTTAAAGGGAACAAACACAAGAGAACGTTCTCTTGCTTGCAAAGGAATTTTAAAAGAACTCAAAAAGAATCGTGTAATAGGTTTGATCACGAGTCATGACTTGGAATTAGCTAAAGTCGAGGATGTTATCTTGAAACATTTCCAAGAAGAAATTTTAAACGGTTCCATGTATTTTGATTATAAAATTCGAGAAGGTTTGGTCCAAACAAGCAATGCGCTGCGGATTTTAGTTCAAGAAGGATTGAATTTGGATTTTACTTAGAACTTATATTAAAAATTTATTTTTGTTTGTTTAATCGGAAAAACTGTAGCGATTTCTCGGGTATCCTTCTATTTTAACTTTGACAAGATTTTGGGTATTCTATTAGAAGCATTAAAATTCGATTATATAGTCAATTTTTCTCATAAAGTGTATTTGAATGGATGTTGGTTCAAAAAATTATGGCTCTGAATCATTAGGGAATTTGCTTAAGTTTACTGGCGGATGTATTTTATTATCAGCTTGGTATTGCAAATTATTTTTAGGGCAAACTCTAATTAGAAATATGCGCTTCAATTCTTACCAGATTTTTTTGTTCTCATATTCGTTTTCTGTTCTTTTGAGATCCCAAAACGAGTGTTTAAGACTTTTTCAAAAGGATAATGCTTACCAGAAGAGAAAAGGTTCCTAATGAGGAGACCAAGGCAGGTGCGAGGAAAAAATAAACGAAACCCGTAATACTGAAACAAAAGATACAAAAGAAAATAGGGATCAAAAGTTTTAATGTCATTTGGGGGTTTGATTCGGTAAAATTCGATAGGAACCATAGAAGAATCGTCAACGAAATTAAGAAGATACTTAAGTTTAAACTCATTCCCGTATAAAATTGATCGTAAGACTTTGCAACACCTTCCATTGGAATTTTGGTTTTCTGCATTGCGGAAATTGTATTCAGAGCTTGAGAATCGGCCGTATTATATCTCGTAAAGTGTCCGATAGAATGTCCGACTGCGAAGATAAAAATCAAAATTGATGTGATACGAATAAATAATTTTGGTTTCATGAAAAGAATCTCCTTAAGATTTCTAGGTTATTTTTTTTTGTTTTTTTCCTTGGATGCAAACAGTCCTTTAAATCCTTCCCAAGCATCTCTTACATATTCCGATACGACTGACCCGGCAATTCCTCCTCCGTAAGGCCCGCCGACCAGAGTAAAGAATGGGGCGAAGATTGTGCTTCCCGCAAACACTGAGCCCAACCAAATCGGATCTATATAAGGAATTGATTGTTTAAATTTTCCCTTATAAATGATCGGAATTTTTAACGCTTTACCGACAATATTCCCGCCTAATCTTAAGTTGAGAATAAGGTCCACATCCTTTTCGAAACTGATGTTTCCTTTTCCGTCCGCTTCTAATCCGTTTCCTTGTAGTTTTAGATTCTGAAAGTAAAATCGATTATTTTCGATTTTAAAATCCGACTTTAGGGAGGAGAACTCGACCTTTCTTCCGTCAATTCCGTTGAATGAAACGATCTTTCCGAGGGTATTCAGAACAGGAATCATGAAGTTTGCGTAACCGAGTAATTCTCCGTTGAGAATTTGAAAGTTACCCGAACCTTCCATATTTCTGAAAAATTCTGTTAGAAAATCGGAGGATTGATTGTGAACTTCCGTAATAAAATTGAACTTACTAAACACATTTCCACTGATGATTTGGTCGTTTATGTAAGGCATGAGAATTCGATCAGATTGAATTCGATATACTTCCCCTTGGACTTCAAATTTGGATTTGAATGGATTTATTTTAGATTTTCCTAATATTTCTCCGTTATATATGTATGCGTGAAAACTTGAGATCTGAATCCAGGGATAAGTGTATTTTACTTCAGCTTTTAAAATTGGAAATCTGTGTTTGAGTGCGTATACGTTTTTTAAGTCTGCACTAAAGTGGAAAACCCCGTCGGGACGATTTGGATTATTAAATTCCTTAGTAAATTCGAAAAGTTTGCCCAATCGGAGTACGCTGTGGTAATCTAAATAGTTTGCGGTGACTTGAAAGAAAACGTTCGTTTTGTAATTCCATAAAATTGTTCCCTTGGCGTTTCCGTCCGCGATCCCAGGCCATAGGACGGAGATATATGGAAAATCCAATTTCTTATTCGGAATATCCAATTTCAGTTCCATATTTAATTTGATGTCGCCGAACGGGTTCCCGCCTTTATAAGCGAAGTTCTTACCTTGTGCAGCCACATTGAAGTTAATCGGTTCGTTGGGTGCTTTTTTGATTTTGATTGTGCCGTTTAGAATCGTTTTCGAAAAATCCGCTTTCGGAAAGATAACCAACAGATCCCTAAAGATAGAAAGAGAACACTTGTCTAAAATGATCGTAGACTGAAATTTTAAATTTTCAAGAGTTACCGGAAATTCATTCAAATCCGCGCTTCCGTAAATCTGAAAACTTTGGCCGTCTAATTTCCCCTGCAGAGTAAGATCAAGGGCGTTTCCGTAAAAAGAAATACTTAATGCCGAATTCCAAAGATAAATTCCGTATGTTCTGTTATGTATATCATCTTGATAGTGAACGTAAAAATTTTCGATTTGAACGTTTTTCAATCCGATTTTGAAAATCTCTTTCGGATTGAATGACATGTTTTCGGCCATAAACGACGGATCAAAAATTTTTATGGTCTGTGTTTGGTGAGTGTTTTCGAGTTTGTATTTTTCCTGTTGAAAAAATTCGATTAGATCAATGGAACCGTCTTTGTGTTTATGAAGATTGATTTTTCCGCCTGAGATATAAATGTCTCTGATTTCTACTTTCTGACCTAGTAAACCGAACCATGAAATATTGATCTTAATCCGATCGCTGATTCCCACGACCAGGTTTCCTTTCCGAACCTGAACTGTGCTCAGTTCTATTCCCGGAAATGGTAGTAAAACCAGATCGGAAGAGTCCACTTTAACGTCTAGGCCGGTTTTTTTTTCGATTTCGGTGAGTATAAAATCCTTATAAAAATCCTGGCGGACAAAGACAAAAAGTAACGTGAAAAGCGTAAATGCGAGAGTCAGAAACAGAAGAATCGTTATAGCTTTGATTCGATTTCTATATGATAACTCTTGAATGTATTTTAAGAATTTCATTTTCTTCGATCTAGTGGAAAGTGACAGAGCGCTTTTTGATCGGCCCCGATCTCTTTCCAAACGGGAGTTTGCGATTTACAAAAGTCCTGAACAATCGGGCATCGAGTATGAAAGTGACAACCGGTAGGCTTGTTTACGATGCTCGGAATTTCTCCTTTGAGGGGAAGTCGAATTTTTTTTCTATCATAAACGTCAAAGGTGGATTGAAAAAGAGCCTTTGTATAGGGATGTGCGGGAGATGAGATAATATCTTTTGTTTTACCGAGTTCGACGATTTTACCCAAATACATGACCGCAATCCTGTCCGAGATTGATTTTACCACGCCGAGGTCGTGAGAGATAAATAAATATGAAAGACCGAATTCGTTTTTTAATTCGACTAAAAGTTTTAAAACTTGAGTACCAGTGGAAACGTCAAGAGCGGAAACTGATTCGTCACATATGACAAACTTAGGTCTTAAAACCAGTACCCGCGCAATCGCGATCCTTTGCCTTTGTCCTCCGGAAAATTCGTGAGGGAATCTGGAAAGGATATCGGAAGATAGATTTACTCTTTCCAAAATTTCTCTGATCTTTAATTCCGATTCTTCTCGGGATGATTTTTCATGAATTTCCAAACCTTCCATTAGAATTTCCGAAATCGTCATTCTCGGGTTCAGGGAAGAATATGGATCTTGAAATATGATCTGTAGATTTTTTCTAAAAGGAAAAAATCTGGAAGAAGAAAGAGAGGTGATTTCCTGATTTTCAAAGTAAATCGATCCAGATTCGGGCTTTAATAGTTTTATGAGACCTTTTCCTAACGTGGATTTACCGCAGCCGGATTCCCCTACTAATCCTAGAATTTCATTATTTCCGATTTCAAGATTGATTCCGTCCACTGCGATGATTCGATTCTTTTTAAAACCGAATTCTGATTTCGTGTAATAACTGATGGTAAGATCTTGAATACGAATCATAGTTTATTCTGATTTTTTTATTCCCGATTTTTTTCCAAGAAGCAAGCTGAAAGATGCGGTTCTCCGTTAGAATGTATAGAAAACAATTTCGGTTTATTTTCTTTGCATAAACTCATTACTGCCTGGCAACGAGTAGAATAATGACATCCGATAGGATACTGGTCTGGAGAAGGAACAATTCCTTGAATAGGCTGTAGATCTTCGACGGACTTTGCAAGAGACGGAATCGATCGAAGTAGATCTTTCGTATAAGGATGTTTAGGCAAATCAATTACGGAGTCTGCGTCTCCGATTTCAGCGATTCTTCCCGCATACATGACTGCGATCCTATTTGCGATTGTTCCCACGAGTCCAAAATCGTGCGAAATGAATAAGATGGACATTTTGTTCTGTTTTTGGAGATCCAAAAGAAGTTCAACTAACTGCGCCTGAATAGTTACGTCGATTGCGCTCGTGGGTTCATCCGCGATGAGCAGGTTCGGGTTGCACATGAGGGCCATTGCGATGCTGATTCTTTGTAAGATTCCGCCGCTCATCTGATTCGGATAAGAATATAATCTTTGTTTAATATCAGTAATTCCCACTGAAAAAAGGAGAAATTCCGCTTTTTCTAAAGCTTCTTTCCGATTCGGAGAAATATGCATTAAATATGCTTCGATCATTTGATCTTGAATCTTTAATAAAGGATTCAGAGCGGCAAAGGGTTCTTGAAAGACATAGGAAATCTCCTTTCCGCGGATCTTTCTCATTTCCTCCGAAGAAAGTTTTAGAAGATCCTTTCCTTGATATAGAATTTCTCCGGATTTCACTTTTGAAATATTAGAGGGAATTAATCTTGTTAGTGCAAGAGAAGTGAGCGACTTACCACAGCCGGATTCTCCGACAAGAGATAAAATTTCCCCCTGTTTTACTTCGAAATTTAGATCCTGAAGAACGGGAAGCCATCGATTTTCAGAAAGAAGGTCGAGTGAAAAATTCTTAATTTGAAGTAAGGGAAGAATGGTCATTCGTATACCGCTTTTTCTCTAGAATCAAAAGAATCTCGTAAACCCTCTCCGACGAACGAGGTAAATAGGATCGTTAAAAAAAGTGCCGTAGAAGGGAATGTAATCAACCACCAAGCGCTAAGCCGTTCTCTTCCTTGTCCGATCATCTCTCCCCAGGAAGGGTTTGGTGCGGGAATTCCGTAACCAAGGAAGTCTAACGCGCTTAAGATGGAAATCGATGCGACCAATGTAAACGGTAAAAAAGTTATCAAAGGAGTAATTGCATTGGGGAGAATATGTCGAAGCATGATTCGAAACGAACTGACCCCTAAAGCTTTTGCGGAATCGACATAAGTCAATTGTTTGAGTTTATAGAATTCTCCACGCATGTAATACGAAATTCCGATCCAACTCAATGCGCCGTATGTAACCAGAAGAACCATAAACCCTCTGCCGAAAAATGCTCCGACAATCAGTATTAAATACAAAAAAGGAATCGCGGAAAAAATTTCTGTGATCCTCTGCATCAGGATATCCGTTTTTCCTCCAAAATAACCTTGTATTCCTCCGATTAAAGTTCCCATTGTTAATTCAAGAAAAACTAATATAAGACCGAAACTCAGAGCGTTTCTATAAGCGTAAAAAACTCTTGTGAAAACGTCTCTGCCTCTATCGTCCGTTCCGAGCCAGTGTTTTCGATTCGGCGAAGAAGGCGGAGTCTCTCCTTCTTCCAAACTTTCAAGGTTGTCTTCGTTGTATCCGTAAGGAATTGGAGCGAAAAGGATCCAATTGGAACCTGATACAAAATCTTCTCTTCGGGAAATTTTTTTGTAGTTCGGAGGAGTTAGATTTTCGCTTCCGAAGGTGGATTCCGGATAAAAAAAGAAAATAGGAAAATACCATTTGTCTTGGTAGCTTACGATTAAAGGTTGATTTGTGGCGATGAGCGGAGCAATCAGGGAAATTGCATAAGAAATTACTAATATGTTTAAGGCATACCACGCTCTTTTGTTTTCTTTGAATTTTTGGAATCTTTTTTTAAATATCGGACTTAAGATCATTCGAACTGAATCCTCGGATCGATCAATACATAACAGAAATCTGATAGAACGTTTCCGGTTAACGAAAGAAGACTTTGTACGAGTAGAAGCCCCATCATCAAGTCCGTATCTCTCTCCGTCACTGCTTGAAAACTCAAAAGTCCCATTCCGTCTATGTTGAATACGAGTTCGATCACCAAAGATCCCGCGAAGATAAGGCTGAGATTATTTCCGAATCCGGTTGCGATCGGAATCAAAGAATTTCGAAAGGCGTGTTTGAAAATCGCTTCTTTGAAACTAAAACCTTTGGAAAGTGCAGTGCGGACATATTCTTTTGAGACTTGGTCCAAAAGAGAATTCTTCATAAGTAACGTGAGAACAGCGAACGAACCGGAAACGTAACAGATTACCGGAAGGAACATGTGTTCGATTCGATCCACAATTTTCTCCCAAGGGGAAAAAGATTCGTAATCGTCTGAAACTTCGTGACCTAAAGGAAAGATCGATAACAATTCTCCTGAAGCGAAGGTATAAAGAAGTAAAACAGAAAATGCGAATATGGGAATGGAATATATGATCAAGATAATTCCGCTGGACGTGATATCGAAGCGTTCTCCGTTTCGAAGCGCTTTTGAAATTCCAAGTGGAATACATATGAGATAAGAAAGTAAAAACCCCGAGAGACCGAAGGTCAATGATACTGGGAGTTTTTCCAAGATCAGGTCCGATACTTGTCGTGTGTGGAGCCTGGATTCTCCCAAATTGAAGACGAGAATTTCTTTGAGCCAGTAAAGATACGCGATTCCTACGGGCTTGTCTAAGTGTAATCTTTTTTTGATGATATCAATTTCTTCTTCCGAAATCGTTTTCGCGTTTCCACCCTGAGAATTTGCATAACCTCGAATCTTTGCGATCTCAGTTTCAAGAGGACCACCCGGGGCAAAATGAGAAATTAAAAAAACGATAAATGTCATTCCTAATAATGTGGGAATGATCAAAAGAAGTCGTTTTAGGAAATATTTTTTCATTACGTTTCCGGTTCCGAAAAACAGTTTCGACGAATTAGATCTTATGACAAAGCCTTTTTCGAAAAAGTATTTCAATTGTTAAGAGAAATGAATCAATTTATTTTCGAATCTTAATCTCGGGTTCCTTTAAGTTCCAAATAGCCGGTTCCACGAACGAATTTTCCGGCTCGAGTTCCTTGAACTTTTACGGCACCTTCCCAATAACTTAATCCTGTGGTGATGCGAGAATCGAATTCTTGGTCTTCGAAAAAAGGTTCGATTCTAAGATCTAATTTTGATTCTCTTTGAGAAACATGAGTATAAAGATTCCATACTAGTGGATATTTCTGATTTGTTCTTGGACTTTTCCAGAAAGAAGAATCATGTATAAGTGTAATGTCTCCTTCTTGTTCGAAATATGTTTTTTTTCCGGATTTTAAACGAATGGTTCCGAAACTTTCGGAAGGAGAATGCGAAGTTTCTCTAAAATTAAAAGCCATAATACTACTTCCGTCTTCGAGTTGAATGCAAATCCAATCCCAAGAATTGGATTTGTCCGAGAGCTTGGTTTGTCGAGTGGAATCAAAAGGGCTGCTCCATTCATGATCCATCCAAGAATTTCCGCTTTCGATTTGGATTTTTTTTCCATCTAAAGTTAATTCTCCCTTGGTGGAAAGGCCGGGGATGCTGTAGTAATAAGAATAGAGATCTGGATTTTTCCTGCTTTTGATCGATTTGCCTTGATCTCCGTGTAAAAGAAGGTCTGAGTTTTTGCCGCTTAAAAATAGATCCAAAGAAAGTCCGGAAGAATGTTTCGGTTTTGCGATCAGATGAAATTTCGTTTTCCCTTCAATTTTGAGGATAAAATCTCCGCTAAAGATTTGTTTTGAATCGTATCCTGCCATTCCGCCTAACTTACGTTCTATGGTTTGTGCGATTTTGTGTTTTTTATTTTCCAAATCGGATATCGCAAAATGAACCGGAAATGCTTCCCTATTTTTTCCGAAAATTCCTTTAAAAAAGCTAAGTTCGTATCCGTATTTTTTTCCTTCCGAAGATTGGAGAATTCCGACAAAGTAACACCATTCCACTTTGTATTTTGGATGGAAAGAGTGATCTTTGGGAAAAAGGAAGGAACGATCGTCTGCTTGAAGAGTAAAAAAAATCGGAAATAAAAGGTAGATTCCGATTAGACGATTGACCTTGATTTGAAAAAAGTTGTAATGATTTTTCCTAGAGATCATGCAATTTCTTGATAACATCCGCTCTTCCAAGTTTTTAATTCTGGGACTTTTTTTACCGCAGTTCGTTATTTTAGGAATCTATTTCCATAAACTCTATTTGAAATTTATATCATTCTGCCCTAACCAGAATTTTTTAACTTGGGATCCCGATGCAAGACTGGTTACTTCGATTCGGTTTGCGGAAGCGTTTCGATCTTTTGATCTGGTCGCGGTCGTTCGATTGATCTTTGATTCTCCTACTTGGCCCGTGTTGAGAAATTTTCCGGAAGCTTTGATCCTACTTATATTCGGTCCGGGAGGAACTCCTGTTTCGCTTTTTACTTTTGGAGAATTGATTTTACTTTTTCTGATTGTTCCTTGGGTTTTATTTCGTTTTAGCAAACAGAAAAATCGAATCGTACTCACGTTTTTGTTTCCTATCGTTTGGGCTGGTTTATTACAGAATCCCGGATTTATGCATTATTCTTTTTCGGGAATGTTGGAAATTCAAGGGGGATTATTTTTTCTTCCTGCGGTTCTTGCTTTTTGGGAATTACAAAGGTATTGTTTGGATGAAGTAGAAATTTTACACCCCTCGCGAAGTCCTAATTCTCTTTTACAAGAAGATTCTAAACAAATCAATTCAGAATTCATATCTACGAAATCCATCCCGACGGATTCGTATTCTCCTTGGTTTTTATGTGTCAGCGTTAACCTTTTATTTCATACAAAATATCCATACGGTTATATTTTTATTTTCTTCGGCTGTTTGTTCTTGGTTACGTTTCGTTTTGATGAAACGAAACAATTCATATTCAAAATTTTGAATTTTTACGGATTATTTCTGAACGAAAATTCCCTTCTTCAAAACAGGTTGGAACGTAACGATTCAGCTTTTTCTATAAAGTCGGAAAAAGAAAATTCAGATTTTTCTCTGAAAAATGTTTCAGAAAAAAAGAATTTCGATTCTTTAGAGAAAAATAGTTCCGAAAAAACAAAGTCTGTTTTTTTAAAGGAAAACTTTTTTAAAAGGATCAAATGGGACGCTTTGATCCCGATCGGATTTGCGATTTTGTTGATTCTAGTCTCGATGATTTTTTCCAAGGAAACTTTACCCGGAAAAACTAAAGCGTATCTGCGTTACGCGGGAGTTTTGATTTTTTGGATCAGTATCAATTTCGCTGTTTGGAAAGTTTTTTATGGATTACGAAAAACGGATGAAGATATTCCTACTTTGCAGTTTACGGATCATCTAAAGAGTTCGGTTTCGTACCCTGAAGTACAATCCGTAAAGATCGATTTGACGATTCCCGGTCGTTCGGTTAGTCGAAACTCCGACGTTGAAAAAAATTTTTCCACTTGGAAGTATTTCTGGACTTACGTGATTTTTCCAATCGGATCTTGGATTTTGATCCATCCTGATCGATTTTTAAGTTCCAGCAGTACAATCCAACATATACAGGGCGTGGGTTTAATGCCAGGCCAAAGTGAAGATTCGATTTTCAGTTTTACATACTTCCACGAGATTTTGGATAATTCTTTTTATGCGCCTTACGGTGGGTGGGTTTTGTTTGTTGGTTTGATTTTGGGGATTATTTTCGGAGTTTTTCATTGTTGGAAAAATCATGAAGTTAGCGCTTCTTTCTTTCTCTTTTTGTCTGTGTTTGTTTCAATTTTTGGGCTGACTTTGATGACGCCGAATCACCAAGCTCGGCATATCTATCATCTTTATCCCGCCTTATTAATCGCGATCTGCATTTTTTGTTACGAAAAATTCTCCGATGGGCGGACAAGAATTTTATCTTATTTTGTATATTCTATATTTATGATATTTACATTGGGATATTGGAGTTGGAAGTGTTCTGACATTTGGGAGAGAACTAATCTTTGTTTTTCAGGAACTGATCGTAGTTTATTTTTTACTGCGGAAGATGCGGAGTCTGTTTTTTTGAAAACGGTAAATCGTTCTTCCGTCTTGTGGAATTTGCTTCCATTGGAGCATCACAATCGTCCAGATATCATGCTTTCCTTTTATCGAGCGGGTTTTTATAACCGTCAAGAAGTGAGAGAAAAAAATAAAAAAGAGGAATTCGATCTTCAAAAGATTCGAATCTCGGGAAGTAACTGGTTTATAGTGACAGATAGATGTGATGAGAATCGTATCGGAATTTCTTTTGAGGAAATCAGAAAATCCGTTTTGGAAGCCGATTGGAATTTGGTTAGAGGGGCTTGTATTTTAAAATTGGGCGGTAAATGATACTTTTTAAAAGTCCTGCATCAATTTTAAAACTTCATTTTTATATTATATACTAATTTCTTAAAATTAAAATCTTGGGAAAGCTTTCTCGATAACATTTTGAACAATATTCAATTTAAAAAGCACTTAGATTTGTCTTGGAAAAATTAGGAGGCTCTTTGGAAAAGAATATTTTGAAATTGATAACTGTTTGTATGATTATCATCGCATTCAATGCCTACAAAGTAAACGACTAAGAAGGAGATGATATAACTACATTTTCGGGCAGAAGCGATCTCTCACCTCTCTTCGACTACACCTATATCCATCGCAGCGCGTTAAGCAAAGACTGAAGAACCTTTCCCCATATAAGAAGGAGATGGCTTGAAGAGCTTAAAAGAGTTTGTTCACGTATTTTCCAGAATGCCCCTACAATCCAATGAATTTTTCGGAATACTCGGCATGCTGTGCGTATTCCGGAGTACAGACCAAAAAACCTCGTAATATTTTTACGAATTTTGAAAAATTCTCCATTCCGGCTCGGGACTAAAACGGGTAAAATCGCCTAACTCCAAAAAGGCGACGATCTTTATTTCGGACGAAATCGGTCGGATTCGATTCGAATACTTTCCGATATGGACAAAATTCTCATACGCGATCATTAGAATGGAATCCGTAAAAATCAGTTTGAAAAAGTAAGATTTTAAACGAGAATAATCCGAAAAGTAGTTTCGAAATTCAATTGACTTTTCACCCCGATTTCAACACCCATCATTTCCGCCTGATTTTTTGTGACGAACAAAAACTTGTCACAAATATTGTTTTTAGTCTTTCATAATCCTCTAAGCAGAACATTCGTTCTGTTTTAGAGGATTTCCATACTTAAGCGGCGTGAAAAAAACTTTCCTCCCCGCCCGGTTGTTTTAAACAGGTCCTATTCCATTGGGAAATCCAAGAATTGGTATAGTTTCATGAGAGAAATAAAAACAGTAACAGTATTGGGCGCGAACGGTACCATGGGCGCCGGATCAGCGGCAATTGTTGCCTCATTCGGAAAGGCAAAAGTTCACATGCTCGCAAGGGATACAAACAAAGCGAAAGAGGGAATTGAAAAAGCGATCGGCTCTGTTAAAACCGATACAATCCGACCAAGACTCATCCCAGGCTCGTATGATGCGGATTTGGAAAAGGCAGTCTCGGAATCCGATTGGGTTTTTGAACTTGTTGCGGAAAGTTATGAAGTAAAAGAACCGATCAACAAAAGAATTGCAAACGCGAGAAAACCGGGAACCATTGTTTCCACTGTTTCCTCCGGTCTTTCGATAGAAAGACTTTCCAAAGCGTTCGACGAAGACGGACAAAGGCATTATTTCGGAACTCATTTCTTTAATCCTCCTTACAAAATGATTCTTTGTGAATTGGTTTCTCACAAAGGATCAGATAAGAAAGTTCTCAAACAACTCGGAGAGTATCTGGAAAAGGTTTTAGGCCGTGCGGTTGTTTATACAAACGATACTCCTGCATTTGCCGGAAATAGAATTGGGTTTCAGCTTATCAACGAAGTCGCTCAAATCGCTGAAAAGTATTCCGATAAAGGCGGAATTGCTTTGATGGATACGATTATGAGCGGCTACACGGGAAGAGCGATGGCTCCTCTGGATACGGCGGACTTCGTAGGTTTGGATGTTCACAAAGCGATCGTGGATAATCTCTATGAAATGACAAAGGATGCTGCTCATTCTACTTTTAAAATGCCTGGTTACTTCCAAAAGCTCATTGATAAAGGCGATCTAGGAAGAAAAGCGGGCGGTGGACTTTACAAGATGTCCAAAACTCCGGACGGTAAGAAGGAAAAATTAGTCTATAATATAGGCGCTGATCTGTACGAGCCGGTTCCTAGGTTCGAGATTGATTTTATTCGTCAGGCGAACAAAAAAATTTCCGAAGCGGATTACACAGGCGCAATGAACATCGTAAAAGAAGCGAAAGGTTTTGAAGCGGACCTCGCGAGATATTTTATCGCAAGATACGTTAGTTACTCTCTATCAATCGTAGGCGAAGTCGTAGATACGAAAGAAATGGCGGACCTCGCGATGGGAACGGGATTCAACTGGGCTCCCGCTTCCGCATTTGTGGATTTTTTAGGTGGGCCTAAGGATACGATTCAATTGATCGAAAAAGCAAAACTTCCGGTTCCTGAAGTATTAGCAAAAGCGAAACCAGGAAAGCCATTTTACGAGTTGAAGGAAAAGCTGGATGCTCGTTCACTTTTCAAAGGATAATTAGGGGGTCAACATGAGCGATAAAATTTACGTCCTCGGCGGGGAACAAACTGATTTTCAAAGAAACTGGACCAAAGAAGGAAAGACCTTCATGTCCTTAATGCGCGAAGCCGTTCAAGACGGACTCGTGGCCGTCGGAATTACTCCCGATGAAATTAAAAAACTGAATAAACAAAATCGAATCGGAATTTTCGTAGGAAACTTCGACGCGGAACAATACGCAACTCAAGGTCACTTGGGTGCGTTCTTAACCGAAGTCGATCCTGCTTTCTACGGAATTCCGGGCGGACGTTTTGAAGCGGCTTGCGCTTCCGGATCCATCGCACTTGATGCGGCTGCGACAAAAATCCGTGCAAAGGACTATGACGTTGCAATCGTTCTCGGAATCGAGATTATGAAAACCGTAAGTTCTTCCGTAGGTGGAGACTTTTTAGGAACCGCGGCATACTACGAAAAAGAAGCGAAAGGAGTTCAATTTCCTTTCCCGAAACTTTTCGGAAAACTTGCGGATGTAATTCTCGAAAGATACAAACTTCCGGAACAAAGATTTATGGGAGCGCTTGCTGAAATTTCAAGAATCAACTACGACAACGCAAAGAAAAATCCGAAAGCACAGACTCGTTCTTGGTTCATGAACAAGGAACACGCAAACGCAAGAGGCGGAGAATACAATATGGCCGTGGGTGGAAGACTTTGCATCACCGATTGTTCTCAAGTTACCGACGGTGCGGCGATGGTTGTTCTTGCGAATAAATCCTATACCGAAGAATACGCTAAAAAGAGAGGAAAGAAAGTTTCTTCCATTCCAAGACTGAAAGGTTGGGGACATAGAGTGGCTCCGATCACTTTTGAAGCGAAGGTCGCCGAGTCGAAAGGAGATAAATACATTCTCCCTTGGACCAGACAAACCGTAAAAGACGCTTACGAAAGAGCGGAACTCGGAGTAAAAGACATCGACGTTTTTGAAACTCACGATTGTTTTACTTCTTCCGAATACGCAGCGATTTCTGCATTTGGAATCGCTCAACCAGGAAAAGAACACGAAGCAATCGAAGACGGCGTCATCGACATTAAAGGTAAAAAACCGATTAATCCGTCCGGTGGACTTATAGGAGTTGGACATCCCGTGGGTGCTTCCGGGGTTCGAATGATGCTCGACTTGTACAAACAAGTAACCGGAACCGCTGGAAATTACCAAGTGGAAGGCGTTAAGAACGGACTAATGTTGAATATCGGCGGGTCCGCAACGACTAATGTAGTGTTCATCGTAGGAAAATAAAAATGAGTTTAAAGACTGCGAAAGATTGGAATCAGTTTCTTCTAAGGTTATTTATCGCTTTCGGTTTTTGGGAAGTGATCTCCGTACCGCTTCGCAGTCTTTTGTTTTCTCGTTTTTACTATGATTCTACCTATAAAAACTTTTTCCAATCTGTTGGAATGATCTTATGGGTAGGACCGATCCTTGCTGATCTCGTTCAGGTTTTCTTTTTGGGAGTTTTAGTCCGGCTTGCAAAGGATTCGCTTCCAGTGGGAATTGTGGGCGGATTGTTAGTTGCGATCTGTTTTTCTCTCGCGGCTTATGTCGGACCTGCGATTTCTATATTAAATTTTGTGAATGTTTTGCCTAGTTTAATCGTTTGGCTCTGGGTTTTTTCTCAGTTTTTGCTGACGTTATTAGCTTCTCTGATTTTGACTTATTCTTCCGACGAAGAACTTTAAATTGGAGAATTTCTCTTCTTCGGTTTAAAATGAAGGCTCAGGAGTCGAGCTTTCAAATAATTCATAATAAAATGTGAACACATAGAATTAAACTTGGGCGGCCCCGCCAATCGACTTACAAACGTAAGTTTGAATGGAATCAGGCGGGACCGGGCTCTCAGCTTTGGTCAAGTTATTGAAAACTCGAATCAAAATTAGATAACATTTTTCTAAAACCCTATACTTGATCTGCCGAATGACCGTAGGGAATAAGGCGGCCAAAAGCCGCAGAGCGAAAGCGTTGGTTCACGACCTAGTCGTGAATCCGTCGGTCCCTGCCGCGACGACCCTTACATTGAGTTTTCTCCGAGTGAACCATAGATATCTAAGGCTATCAATTTCTTCTCCATCCAATTAGCTGAGACCGAAGAATGTAGGAACCTTCCACAGATTACATGGAGGGTTCTCGATCGTTCAAATAGTATGCTTTGTTTTTAAGACTTATGGAGTTCTCATTATAATCTGAACTCTTTTGCCCGAGTTTTTTCAGGATTCTTGGCACACAATAGAACGATCATTTCGTTATCCTATTGAGATGTTTTGAAAAACATCCGGGGTAAAATCCATGAGAATGAACGTAAAATTAGTTTTAAATCTTTTGTTTGTCTTTATCTTCCTTTCCTCTTGTTCCACTAAAAAAGAGGATAAAAATACTTCTGGTCTTCTTTTATCTTTATTATTTCAAGATCGGGTTGAAAACTACGATCGTGACGTTCAAATCATAACGCACACGATCGTATCATCTCCCTTTGTTTCCTACGATACCAACTATTCCGACGAAGATTTAAACTATTATAAAGATCTCGTAACAGCTGAAATTGCAAGGTATCCAAGAGGATATTTTATCAAAGCTCGAGCGGAAAAAATAATATTCACTCGAAATCTCACTATAAATTCGCTTGGTGCTGCAGGAGGTCTATCAAGACCGAGTGAAAATATTATATTTTTAGACGTTCAGGACGGGATAAAATCCAGATCAGAACTAACTCCTCTAAATTTTAACTATAATTTTGACTATTATAGTGCAGCCAGATTATCAAAGGTAATACACCATGAACTTACGCATAGTATGGATGATACAATGGGATACTGGTGGGGTCCAAAATGGGAATCGTTAAATCCGCCTTCCTTTCAATATGGAAGCTACCAATATGGTTCCAGTCCTCGTGCTTTGGGTCCGATCCCCCCTAGATTAACACCATTTTGGAATCCCATAGACGGTTTTGTGAGCGAATATGCCACAACTAATTTTGCCGAAGATAGAGCGGATATCGGCGGTGCAATTCAAGGGCGTCAATTTTCGTATTTAAACCAAATTTGTGCAGTCGATCCGATCGTTGCCGCCAAAGTGCGTCTGACGATCGATGAAATGAACCGTTTTTGGCCCTATCCTGGAGCGGAGAACACAGCCTGGAAACGTAGATTCACTGAGATTCAATGTAATTGATCGAATTCGTTAATGAAAACGAAACGACATTATACGTCATCGACCGACTTCCTTCCGCGACGACCCGTAGGGGACTCAAAGGATTCACTTCTTTTGTTTCGATTTAAGCCAAGATCAAAAAATGCGGGAACTATCACAGATTCCATTGAATAGAAACGATCACTCGGAAAAGTTTTCTTTTTTTGAAGACTCGTCGGAGTTCTCATTATAATCTGAACTCTTTTGCCCGAGTTTTCTCAGGATTCTTGGCACACAATAGAACGATCATTTCGTTATCCTATTGAGATGTTTTGAAAAACATCCGGAGCAAAATCCATGAGAATGAACGTAAAATTAGTTTTAAGTCTTTTGTTTGTCTTTAACTTCTTATCCTCTTGTTCCACTAAAAAAGAGGATAAAAATACTTCTGGTCTTCTTTTATCTTTATTATTTCAAGATCGGGTTGAAAACTACAATCGTGACGTTCAAATTATAACACACACGATGGTACCATCGGCCGGGGTTTCTTACGATACTAACTATCCCGATGAAGATTTAAGCTTTATAAAAGATCTTATTGAAACTGAAATCGCAAGGTATCCAAAAGGATATTTTATCAAAGCCCGCGCAGAAAAAATAGTATTCACCCGAAATCTCACTATAAATTCGCTTGGTGCTGCAGGAGGCCTATCAAGACCAGAAGATAATATTATATTTATAAACATTTCCGACGGGATAAAATCCCGCTCAATGACAAATCCTAACTTTTATAGTGCAAGTAGGTTATCAAAGACAATACACCATGAACTTACTCACAGTATGGATGATGTTATGGAATACTGGTGGGATCCAAAATGGGAATCGTTAAATCCGCCTTCCTTTCAATATGGAAGCTACGATTATTCTTCCTTCAATCCTCGTGCTTGGGGTGCGATCCCCCCTATGTTAACTCCATTTTGGAATCCGATAGACGGTTTTGTGAGCGAATATGCCACATCCAATTTTGCCGAAGATAGAGCGGATATCGGCGGTGCAATTCAAGGGCGTCAATTTTCGTATTTAAATGAAATTTGCACAGTCGATCCGATCGTTGCCGCCAAAGTGCGTCTGACGATCGATGAAATGAATCGTTTTTGGCCCTATCCTGGAGCGGAGAACACAGCCTGGAAGCGCAGATTCACTGAGATTCAATGTAATTGATCGAATTCGTTAATGAAAACGAAACTACGTTAGACACTATCAAGCGGCTACCTTTTGCATCGGACTTCTATTTCCGAACCGGGTGACCTTTTTAAATTTTTCTTCGAAAACCGTTCCGTCAGAATGGATTAGTTTTCCTGGCCCATTGCCAGATCGTTTAGAGATATTTTTCTTCAGGTTTTGAAACGCTCTAAGTTTGTAATAGAGGGTGGAAATTTCCCGCAGATTGGTGATTTATGGATTTTCTAACGGATTTTATCGTTGGAACATTCTCGTAGGAGTTCCTACATCTGAGGTTTTGGTACAAGTTCTTATGAGAATGGATTCTTCTGTTGTCGCATACTTTGAGAACCTAGAATCAATGAAAAATATTCCGGAACACTTTCCCATACAAGTATTGGATAGAAAGAAGGGTATGACAGATAACGCGCTAGGCATCAGTTTAATAAAACGATTGTAACTTACTACTTTTGGAAATTCGGACTTCAGATTCTTTTTTATTTCTATCAAATAATAATTTTTTAAATTCTCTATAATGAGAAGGATGAGAATCAACCACGATTGTTGCTACCTCATTCAGACTTAGCTGAAATTTACGGTTTGTTTTTCGCACTACGGGACTCAATGTTTTCACGTTCCAGTTCATTTTTCGTTGTGTATATTATCTATTGCACAAAATATTGATGTCAGATTCATATTTAACCCCCTTTTGCTAAAAGATCGGTTCAATATATGATCTGGCGTTTTTAAGTACAAGATCTTTCTCTTTTTTACACCTTACGCCGAACTCACTTTAAATAAAAAAATAAAAAGACTTTCTATGAATTTATTGTTTGGCTTTCCTATTTTATGCGGTTTACGCATTTTCGGAACTACATTTATAGCGAGTTTTTTGATTTATGCAGTTCACTGCATATATAACGCCGGGATAGCCACCGCTCTAATAGATCCACAACCGATTATCAGGCATGAGGTGGCGTTAGACCTGCACCTTTGGGACCACGATACAATCAAAAGATATCAGTTATAAACTCAAAAATACCGTTAGCATATTCGGATCTATTTGATGTAATTGGAGAGCCTATATGTGCTGCTCAAACGGGGTATGATTACGGCGTCTCTTCCATGTCGATTACCGAAATTTGTTTTTTGAGACTCTCCGCCAAAGATGCAAACTGGATTCGCGAAAAATTCAGGAATTTGCCGCCTGGGAGAATTGCTCGATCCGAACGATCGTGGTGTCGAGCTTGGAAACAAATGATAGAGCCCAACGGTTTGAAGCTACATGATAATCCTTTGAAGCAAATAGATTCAGATGAACCAACTACTACTGAAGGCACTGTCTTTTTAAAGTGGTTAACCCTCCGACTGCTGATCAAACAGGTGAATCCAAATAATCTGATTCGTTATATGAAAGAAGGATCTTATTTTGCGGGAGAAGAACAAAGCAGAGTACTTCTTTTCATTCCTTACAACTTAGAAACCAAATATAGTAGAGGAGGAGGGTGTAGCACTAGCATGGGTCTCGGCGGTAGAACTGATTATTATATTCCGTCACAAGGTAACTTTCTATTTTTCATTAGAAGTTATTTTGCGCACTATATGCGATTTCGATTTCCGGTTGTAAATACTCTTATTACTGATCTCTATAAAATTGAGTAACGTTAATTTTATAGCAAAACACTGATCCCATGCAAAATATTAGGTATGTTATTACATAGTTATGAGTAATCCATCACCAAACAACAGTTTTACGACAAAGATACGGATCAGAGAAAGAAATTCTTTGTTTTACAAAAGAACAACGTAATAGTTCCTACAAACTCGCCGAGAATGCTGTACGCGGGGTTTCAACCTTCTTTACATTGTCTCTGAAATTCCTTCAGATCTTCCTCCAAAACTACTCGAACATTATGCGGAATTGGAATACTAGACTTGGTTGTGTGATCGAACGCAACTTGGACCGTTTTTGCAATTGCAAAAATGTATCCGGTGTTTGTTTCAACGATCTTAGATTGAAAATCCCAGGAACTGTTTCCGATCCGGGTCACACAAGTCTGGACTTCGACGGTGTGATGGATCTCGATGGATTTTTTAAGATCAATTTCGATTCTCGCAAGAATAAACGGAACATCAAATACATCTTTCACGTTAAAGCGACGTTTACAATAGTCCACTCTTCCGATCTCAAGATAAGAAACAAAAACAGAATTACTAACATGAGCAAATGGATCCATGTCCATCCATCGAGTCTGAATCGGAGTAAAAATCATCTTAGAATTGTTTTAAAAATCTAAGGTTACCCGATTGGAAGTAACGGATATCGTGGATTCCGTATCGCATCATTACAAGTCGATCGAGCCCGAGTCCGAACGCAAAACCGGTCCATTCTTTCGGATCGAGTCCCGCATGGGAAAGAACATTTGGATGAATCAAACCGCAGGGTAAAAGTTCCAACCAGCCCGATTGTTTACAAACCGGACAACCTTTCCCTTCACACACAAGACAATTGATATCCAATTCGAAACCGGGTTCCACAAACGGAAAATACCCCGGTCTCAATCTGGTTTTGATTTCCTTTTCGAAAATTCTGGAAAGAAGGACCTGCATCGTATCAATCAAATTCGCCGCGGAAATATCCTTTCCGACGACCATTCCTTCGATCTGGTAAAACGTATGTTCGTGAGACGCGTCCACTTCTTCGTAACGGAACACTCTTCCGGGCGCGATGATCCGAAAGGGAGGTTTCAATTTTCTTAATGTTCTTACCTGAATTGCGGAAGTGTGAGTTCTGAGAAGATTTCCGTTTTCCAGATAAAACGTATCCTGCATCTCCCTTGCGGGATGGTCTTCGGTAAAATTGAGGGCACCGAAGTTGTTAGTATCCGTTTCGATTTCGGGGCCATCCATGATGCTGAAACCCATCGATGCAAAGATGTCTTCGATCTCGTATTGAATCTGAGTGATCGGGTGAAGACTTCCATTAGAAGGGCTAGTGAGGGGGCGAAGGGCGTCGAAAAATTCGAATGCTGCCTGATTTTCAAAAAATTTTTTCTTTAGGGAAATCTTTGTTTCGGAAACGAAATTCTCAAGCTTTTTTGAAAGTTCGTTTGCTTTTTGGCCTATGGTTTTTTTTTCTTCGATGGAAAGTGAAGCCACATTTTTGAGAACAGTAGTTAGCTTTCCTTTTTTACCGATAAAATCGTTTTTATTTCTATCTAAATCTTCTTCGGATATGGAAGAGCCGATTTTTTGAATGGCTTCTTGATAAATGGAATCCAGTTCTTGAGATAAGTTCATAGATGTTTTCGAGCCAACTCAACGAGTCCAGGATATATACCGCCAAAAGAACCATTGGACATGGCTAGGATCAGAATTTTCTGTCCCGTAAATTGAGGAATCATTTTCTCAAGTTTTACAAGCAACTCCTGGGGATCCTTCGCATAAACTGGGATTGTTTTGGAGTTCTTCAAAAGTTTCTGAACAAGCTTTTTCACGTCCAAACGAGTGTCTTTTGAAACCTTCTTTATATTATGAATCTCGGTCAGAATGGTTAGATCGGAACCTATAAAAGAATATGAATATTCCTTCTGAAAAACGTTTCGGTGGGAAGTTGCGCTTCTTGGTTCAAATAAGGAAATAATTTTATGGCCTTGAAATCTTTTTTTGACTGCATGAATTGTTTCGTGCACTGCAACCGGGTGATGCGCAAAATCTTCCATCACGACTGCGGTCGAAGATTGGAAAAGAATGTCCTGTCTTCTTTTAACTCCCGGAAAGGAATCAATTGCTTTTGCGATTCCCTGTTTATAACCGGAAGGGTTTTGCGTTTTGAGAATTTCGGAACAAACACGAATTGCAACCTCTATATTTCTGTAATTATGATCTCCGAAAAGAACCGGATTTAGTTTTTGATCTCCCCAGAAAAGTTCTTGTTTTTTCCAAGTAAGAAAAGAATCTTTTCGATTCCACTCGAAGCCTTCCACTTTTGTAAACTTGACGTTTTGAATCATTTTTTTAAGAGAACCCGAACCATTCCAATAGAAAACTTTACCGTTTCCGGGAACCAAATTGATCAAACGTTTGAACATGGTTTCGATTGCGGAAATGTCGGGAAAAATATCCGCGTGATCAAAATCCAATGCGTTTAACACCGCATAAGTTGGTCTATAGTGTAAAAATTTCGAAGACTTATCGAAAAACGCGGTATCATATTCGTCCCCTTCGATGACAAAATAAGATCCGTTTCCAAGCTCGAACCCTGGAAAGCCGTCTTTACGAATTCCTCCGACAAACAAACCGGGCTCGATTCCATTCTCTTTGAGTATATGATGAATTAAGAATGTAGTGGTGGTCTTTCCGTGCGTTCCGGCGACAACGATCACTTTTTTTCCTTTGAGAAAAAATTCGCTGATAGCCGCAGGCATAGAAAGATAGTTTAGTCCTAAATTGAGCATCTCTTCGACTTCGGGATTTCCTCTGGAAATTGCGTTTCCCACGATGATCAAATCTTGGCCTTGGATCTTCTCGGCTTTAAATCCTTCGAAATAAGGAATATTCCATTCTTTTAATTTATCGGACATAGGCGGATAAATGCCCGTGTCTGAGCCGGAAATTTCATGTCCACTTTTCTGAAGCATATAAGCAAGATTGCCCATAGCGATCCCGCCGATTCCGATTAGAAAAATCTTCAATTGAGGATGGTCCTAACAAAATTGTAAACAACTGTTAAAAATAAAGTTCCCGTTAAAAAATACGCAGAACCGGATAAAAAGAATATTAGAATATCCTTATCATTCCAGTTTAGGACTTTTTTCAAACTTCGAATGGAAAGGGTGCAGGAGAAAATAAAAGAAATCGAGATAAAAACTGCCTGCAATGGGGAAGGCAAAATCCAAAATATAGAAGATGCGCTGAACGGAATAAACGAAACCAAAAGAATATTTGCGGGAGGAAGCATTTCTCCCTTGCTTCGATCGGTTTTTTTCATAAAGATCCGAAATATGTCTAACTGAGCGACCAAAAATAAAATCGTAGGATACATTATAAAGGAAAACACGACTCCGGAAAATAGATTCCATTCTCCCTCGTCATATCGAACAAAAGAAAGAATCGAAAAAACAAGGTTGGAAATAATTTTTGTCGTAGGTGCAAGAATCCAAAGAAGAAAATGGGTTCTTAAGATTTCGAAGTAACCGAAACCTCCCGCTTTTTGATAAAGATTAAAAGCATTTTCAGGAGATTGAAAAACTTCTTGAAGAAGCAGTGTTCTAACTTCGGAAAAATCTTGTTCTTTATTTATGATCATTTTTGAGGAGAAGGGATATTTGGGTTTTTAGGAAGTGAGTTTTGATTTACAGGTTCTTCTTTTTTTTGCTCAGCTTTTTCCAAATTCCCTACAACTTCTTTTAATCGCAAGAAACTATCTTCACGGATATAAAAAGGAGGTTCGGAAAATTTTCCGTTTATGATCCGAATTGTAGGTCTGTAGTCGGTGGAGTTGATATTCGTCTTCGGATAATAACGCAAAGTAATCCAATCATCGTTCGAAATTCGAATTTTAAGGGAAGCATCCGCAGGAACTTTAGTCAAATTATTGGCTACGGCATAACCTGCTCCGTTGAGATCATCCGGATATAACTCTACAAGTTGACTGATAACTTGATTGTTCCAAGAATTTCCTAGAGATTGTTCTAAAGAAATTGGTTTTCCGGAAAGTCTTCTCCAAAAATTTTTCTTAGTCATTTGGTCCTTGTAGGGATGGTTGTCGAGATGAAGGGTTTTTCCTTCTTCTTCCCAGATTGTTTCGGCTATGGATTCATCTCTTAGATTCACGAGTTGTTTTTGTCTAAATTCCGCGATTCCTCTCGTAAAACGATCCGAAGTGTTTCCTTGAACAATAAGAACCTCATTTCCTTCTCGGACGATTCTCGTGGAGTCGAAGGATTTCTTTTTGCCGATCCAAATTTTCTTCAGCAGTTTTCCGGAAGACTTCAAAAAAATCTGTGGAGAATTTTCATTTAACTGCAATGAGGCAGTAAACTCCCCATCCACGATTGGTTCGACACCTTTCGCTTTCAGAACGGAAAATTCTCGAAAAATATTTTCCGAGTTATAACCACCTTCAAATACTAAGTTTTCTCCAGTTTCAGCATCCTTAGAGTGAACCGTGAAAAAATAGGCGTTTTTTCTGATTCCTTTTTGTTTTTTAAAAACGATAGGCATCCGATAAAAAGCGGAGACATCTTCCCCTTCCCAAGAATCCTTAGGGGGTTGATATTCGATTTCGTCTATATCAATCTCCCAAACGGAAATTTCCGACTGATCTTCTTTTTTTTCCTCCAAAAAGAAAAAACTAAGAGCAAGAGCAACTAACGTAAAAAGAAGAAGGAATATCCGTTTCAAGATTCTTCACCTTCTCGTTTACGTTTTTGAATCAGAACAACAGAGGAAACGAACGCGATCAAACCCGGAAAAATAAACATTCCCAAAATCCAAACGACTCTCTTCTGAACCTCGGTTAGAGAAGCCGTATTGATTTCTTCTTTCTTCGGCTGAATAGAAGACAAAGAAAGATCCTGATACATCCAGGTAATCGAAGAAGTAGCGAGTTCGTAGTTCGTTCCGTAGGAAATAAACTGATCGGTGATCCAAGATGTTCCCGAAAAGATCACAATTCTACCTTCTTCTTTCGAATCGGTATCTTTACTTTTAGGAAGGTTTTCGCTTTCACCCTTTGGACTTGGAGTTAAGGGAGAATTCAGATTGTTCTGCGGATCCTGTTTGGAATTGTCCAAACCGGTTGAAGGGTTTTTCTGAGCGTTGGACGACTCGTTTTGGATCTTTGGAATTGTCTTCAAAATCATCCCGAGGATTACGTTCCTTTTTTCTTCTCCGTTATCCTGCTTTCCATTATTATTTTTATCTAATATAGATTCTCCACCGGATTCCATTAAAGGAAATGCTTCTAAATTTTTACCGCCGGGGTCGAGAGTCGTCTGTGGAACAAAGTAACCGGCAAATGGAAACACGGCCCCCATGTCCTTTCTACTTAAGGCTTCTTCGATCGGGTGCTTTCTAAAAGACTTTGCGAGAATCATTCCAGCTTGTCCCTGAACCTGGGAAAGAGGCCCTTTTTCAAATTCATAACCAGATTTTTCCAAAAGCCATTTAAAATTTTCCGTTCCTTTTGGATCGATCGTAATAAAAATTTTCCCTTTTTTCTTTTCGATAAAATCTAAAATGGCGGTTTGCGCTTCTTTCGAAAAAGCGACGGTCGGTCCCGCAATCATTAGAACGTCGGTATTTTCCGGAATCCGAGACGGCCAACCTTCCGCGATTCCGAGCCCTTTCACTTTAAAGTTTAGGAAACTTAAAGAGTTGGATAAAATTCCGATTTTTTCGTTCGGAAGATTCTGAAAAATCGAAGAGAACCTTTCTCCGTTGGATTGGGTAAAATAAATATTCTTTTCTTCGGTTGTAATGTTTACGATCGCTTGTACAATCTTACGTTCCAAATCTTCCAGATCACTTTTTTCTCGGATTGAAAGTCTTTGTTCAGCATATTGTTTTCCGCTTTCCGCCAAAGATTTTTTGGTTCTGAGGAGTATGATTCCATTCGACACCTGGCCAAATTCGGCAAGATCGTCCAGCTCTACGTCTGCATTGATAAAACGAATCTTAAACTGTGGACTTAAGGATTTCAATTGGTCCAAATAAATTTCCAGGTCTGGACGAATTCTTCTTAAAGAAAAGGAATTGGCCTTATCGCTTGCAGGGGAATT
>NZ_CP024871.1:3577500-3677500 GCF_000306675.2 Leptospira mayottensis 200901116 | reverse complement strand
AAGTTTCACTTTCAAGACGGGATCCAAGCCGATTCTTTTTTTGTGCGTAAGGACGTCACAGACGAGATCATGCTCAAAGAAAAAGAAACGATAGAAATCGCCCGTTCTTTATACGACCTTCTTTCTAGAAAAAATCTTCCTTCTCGTTTTGCGAGTAATCTGTGTTCTCATCCGAGAAACTGTTTGTATCCGGAAACCTGTTTGACTCCTAACGTTCCGGGAGACATTTTCACTCTTCGTGAGGGAAAAGAAGAATCAATAAGATTTTACAAACAAGGGATTCTGAACCTGAAAGATATTCAACAAACAGAAGGCCTGACTCCTCGTCAAAAAACTCAGATTCAAGTGATGAAAACGGGAACTCCGTTTACGAATCGAAAGGTTTTTACCGAATTTTTTGAAAAACTTCATTATCCGATTTATTTTTTGGATTTCGAATCTATCAATCCTCCGATTCCGATTTATCCGGACTCCCACCCGTTTCAGCACGTTCCATTTTTGTTTTCGTTGCACGTTATACGGGAGGATCTTTTTGAAGAACCCGAAAGCTTTTATTATATCGATGACGGAATTGAAGACCCTAGGAAAAAAATATTAGAAAAATTGCAAGAATGGATTTTACCCGGAGGGACCATTCTATGCTACAATGATAAGTTTGAAAGAAGATGTCTGGAGGAATCTGCGGCGGTTTTTTCCGAATTCAAACCCTGGCTCCAATCAATCCAAGAGTATTTCGTCGATCTTTCGAAACCTTTTTGGGAATACGATTATTATCATCCCGATCAGAAAGGAAGTACATCGTTAAAAACCATTCTTCCCGTAATTACAGGTCGAGATTATAAAGATCTTGGAATCCAATCGGGTCAAATGGCGAACTTCGAATTTTTGAGGATAAAAACGGAATTTATGACGGAATTCGAAAAATCGGAGATCGAAAAAAATCTTATCGAATACTGCAAACTTGATACATATGCGATGATTCTCATTCTTCGTAAAATCAAAGAATGGATCGAAACGCCATTATAATTCTCTAAAACCCTGTTTCAGAATCGGGAAAATCCGGTTGTCCACAGACCTGGATCGATTTTCAGTGTTCTCAGAATGGCGCAAAGTAAACCTGTTAAAAAAATCGTCCTCGCTTATTCCGGCGGTTTGGATACGTCGGTAATTCTTACCTGGTTGAAAGAAACATATAGCTGCGAAGTAATCGCTTTTACTGCGGATGTGGGTCAAAAAGAAGAACTTTCCGGTTTGGAAGAAAAGGGAATTAAAACCGGAGCTTCCAAAGTTTATATACAAGACCTTCGTTTGGAATTCGCTCGAGATTTTATTTTTCCTGCCATTCAAGGGAATGCACTTTATGAAATGCGTTATCTTCTCGGAACTTCCCTTGCCCGGCCTCTTATCGCGAAGGCGATGGTGGAAGTCGCTGAAAAGGAAGGTGCTGACGCCTTCGCTCACGGTGCGACCGGTAAAGGAAACGATCAGGTTCGTTTCGAACTTGGCGTTAAATCGTTAGCTCCCGAAAAAACAATCATTGCGCCTTGGAGAATCTGGAATTTCGGCGGCAGATCGGATCTGATTGAGTATGCAAAGTCCAAAGGGATTCCGGTTTCCATTACCGTGGAAAAGCCGTATTCTATGGATAGAAATCTTATGCATATTTCTTACGAAGGTGGAATATTAGAAGATCCTTATAGAGAACCGGATGAAAAAATGTTTCTTTTGACAACTTCTCCCGAAAAAGCTCCCGATGCCCCCGAATATTTGGAACTTGATTTCCAGGAAGGAAATTGTGTCGCGATCAACGGTAAAAAATTGAATCCTTACGAAGTGATGGAGACCCTCAACACGATCGCGGGCAAACACGGAGTGGGTAGAGTGGACATCGTCGAAAATCGTCTTGTGGGAATCAAGTCCAGGGGCGTTTATGAGACTCCGGGCGGAACTGTGTTATTTTTAACTCACAGGGATTTGGAATCGATCACGATTGATCGGGACACACAACATCATAAAGATAAACTTTCCATCGAATTCGCCGAACTTATCTATAATGGCCACTGGTTTTCCTCAAGAATGAAAGCAGTTCGAGCTTTTATTACTGAAACTCAGAGATACGTAACCGGCACCGTAAAAGTAAAACTCTACAAGGGAACTTGTTCAATTGTAGGTAGAAAATCTTCCGTTTCTCTGTACAATCCCAAGATGGCAACCTTTGAAAAAGAGGAATTATATAACCAAAAAGACGCGGAAGGGTTTATCAATATCTATGGTTTACCCGCACAAGAAACGGCTAGGCTTCGTAAAAAATGAAACATTTGGCGATTTATCCTGGTTCCTTTGATCCGTTAACGAACGGACATTTGGATATCCTTCAAAGGTCCTTAGGACTTTTCGATAAGGTGATCATTGCCATTGCGGTTAATTCTAACAAGTCTACTTTGTTCTCAATTGAGGAAAGACTTGAATTTATCCATAAAGTCACCCAAGGATTGAAGGGTTTGGAGATTGATACTTTTCAAGGTCTCACCGTGGATTATTGCAATAAAGTCGGAGCGAACAGTATTATTCGAGGACTTAGAGCGGTTACCGATTTCGACTATGAATATGCCATTTCTTTAATGAATAAAAAATTGGCTCCGAATGTGGAAACCGTTTTTCTAATGTCTTCCAGCGAGTATTCTTTTATCTCTTCAACAATCGTCAAGGAAGTCGCAAGACATGGAAGAGATGTTAGCAATCAGGTTCCTGAAATTGTCAGCAAAGCATTACTTAAAAAACTCTCTCAATAAGGAAAAAAAATGTCCAAAACGTTTATCATGATCAAACCCGACGGAGTAAAAAACAAACACGTCGGAAATATTCTTGCAAGGATCGAAAAAGAAGGATTTAAGATCCTAGGTTTAAAGTATCTCAAGCTATCTCTTGAAGATGCTAAACAATTTTATAAAGTACACTCCGCGCGTCCGTTTTACAACGACTTATGTAACTACATGTCTTCCGGTCCGATCGTTGCCGCTGCTCTAGAAAGAGACAACGCTGTTCTTCATTGGAGAGAAGTGATCGGAGCAACCGATCCGAAAGAAGCGGCTGCTGGAACGATTCGTGCTCTGTATGCGGAAAGTAAGGAAGCGAATGCAGTACACGGTTCCGATTCTGATGAAAACGCAGCTCTTGAAGTTTCCTTCTTTTTTAAGGGAAACGAGTTATTCTAAAATAATCTTGGAGAGGGGTTCTACGGTTTTAGAACTCCTCTTTTGTATAATATTTTCGAATTTTTGCAATGATAGATTCTAATTAGAGTTTAGAATATTTTAAAATTAGGTGATTTTTTAGTTGTACTTTTTAGGAAAGAAATTATTAATTATTTTCTAAAATCTGTTATAAAACGGTTTTTTAAACCGACAATTTGAATATGAACACAAACACAAGAGAACAGTTTCAAAAACACAACGAAATCATGAGACAATATAGAGCTAATGATCCTTTTGGGGACCCAAATCATGGAACTCCGGACTGGATGGATGATGTGATGGAACTTATTTATTCCAGAGAAGAATTTCTTGTGGATTCTGAATCAGACTTTGAGGTAGAATAATTTTGTTTTAAATCCTTTCAGCTTTCCTTTGTAAATCGATAGATTTCTTTTAGCCATTTTGTGGGCGTCTTTGTAAAATTCTAAAATAACAATTCTAAAGTCAAATTTCTATATAAAACCACCGTTTTGCGGTCATATGTTTTTTACGAATCTGCACAATGATTATAGCCGCAGATTTATTGTAACGAGAATTCGTTTTTTCGTAAAAACAAAATGTGGGAACGTCATGTTTCAAAGTTCAAGACAATAATACTATTATACGTTGGTCTCTTGATGCGCGGTAAGTTCCCGCAGATTTTTAGTGAGTTTATAGGTTTTTAAATTATCTTTTCAACGTTAAACATAATAGGGGTCTTACAATTTTTGAGGTTTTGAGAGGGACGATTGATTGCGCTCAAGGTTTTTAGATAAATACAGAGTGCAAAATCGGAAGTTCATTTTTGTATGGAAGGAATGAGTTCTTATAAAAATCGGGCCAAGGATTTCCGATTATGAGTTTTGAATCGAAAGAACGACCGAAGATTGCAGTCATAGGAGGAGGGGCTGCGGGATTTTTTGGAGCGATTCAAATTGCTTCCGAAGGGAATTGCGAGGTTACTCTTCTGGAAAAAGGAAAACAATTTCTTTCCAAGGTGAAAATTTCCGGAGGAGGAAGATGTAACGTTACAAATCATTGTTTTGATCCGGAAATCTTGAGTAAAAATTATCCTAGAGGTGAAAGAGAACTCCGTTGGGCTTTTGAAATTTTCGGGCCTAGGGACACGATCCGATGGTACGAACAACGGGGAGTCCTATTAAAAGCCGAAACCGACGGAAGAATGTTTCCGATCACCGATTCTTCAGAAACAGTACTTCAAGCATTGATGCAAGAGGCAAAAAAGACTGGGGTGAAACTGAAAGTAGGAATGGAGATTCATTCTGTAAAACCGATCACCGATTCTAAATTTCAAATCAAACTTAAAAGCGAAGATACATTAGAATTTAATAAAATATTATTTGCGACTGGTTCCGGAAGAAAAGCTTGGAATTGGCTCCAGGCACTGGGACATACTATATCGGATCCGGTTCCTTCTTTGTTTACATTTAAAATCGTCGATCCCCGTCTCGAAGATCTGTCGGGACTTACCTTTGAGAAAACGGAGTGTTCTCTTGCCGAATTCGGTTATTCTCAACTCGGTCCTTTGCTTATCACACATTGGGGAGCCAGTGGGCCTGCAATCTTAAAACTTTCCGCAAAAGGTGCAAGGGAATTATTTAACAAAGAATACGAAACAACTCTAAGAGTCGACTTCGTTCCTGGAATGAAAAAGGACGAGGTTCGAAAAAGGATCGAAAAGGAAAAAGAACTTCATCCCTCCAAATTCATTTCCAACACTCCCGTTTTAGGAATTCCGAGAAGATATTGGGAAAGAATATTAAAAATTCATTCTATAGATTCATCCAAAAAGTGGTCCGGCTTATCCTCTAAAGATTTACATGAAATCACCGAAGAGCTTACAGATGCAAGATTTAAGATCTCAGGAAAAGGGGAATTTAAGGAAGAGTTTGTGACCTGTGGAGGAGTCAATCGTAAGGAGGTGAATTTTAAAACTATGGAAAGTAAGGTTGTTCCTGGAATTTATTTTGCCGGAGAGGTTTTGGACGTGGATGGAGTTACGGGAGGGTTCAACTTTCAGAGCGCGTGGACCACGTCTTATATTGCAGCTCGCGGAATTCTCAATTCCGTTTAAAACGGCCAAGGATTCGGATAGGAAGAATAACCCAGAAGATTGCCGTCTGGATCCTTAAAGTATTTTGTATATTCGGTTTCTTGAATCCATTCTGGAAGATTTTTCAAATCCGCAGACTTTAAACAAGAAGTAGAAAAAATCAAAGCCTTGGGGCCTTTTGTGCTCGTATCGATTTCGATCATCAAAATCGTATCACTCGCCCGAAACCAAACCGAACGAAGAGACTGATCCGGATTTTTATTCTCTTTTATTTTTTTCAAGCCGGGAAGGGATTCGTAAAATTTTTCGAGAATGTTTATATTTGGAGAACCAATCGCGATATGATGTATCATCTTACGACCAAATCGTCATAATTCGGATGCCTATTCAAAAAAGTTACGACGTACGGACAACTCGGAATGATTTTTTTATTTAAGGAACGAGCCTTATCCAAGGCGGTTTGTACAAGATCTGCGGCAAGACCTTTACCGCGAAGTTCGGAGGGAACATAAGTTGAAACCAGATTCCAGATATCACCTTCTTCTTTGTACAATAGATAAGATTCATGACCGTCTAGAGAGGTGTAAAACTTGAATTCTAGCTCGGAATGAACGACTTTCGTATTCATTCTTCAATTCTAAAGATTTGAAAGGAATTCATCAAGCTGAAAGAAGAACAAAAGTTAAAAATTGAGATCAAACGTTCTTTTCGGTTTGAAGATAACTCTATTTTACTTTGAAAAAATCGATTCGAAGAATTTTGGCTTTCCATTTATGGGAAATAAAAGACTTTAAGCCACTGAAAAACTTCGATAGGACTGGACTGCAAATGAGTTTAGATTCGACTTTAAAAAGGAAAGAAATTCTTTATGATTACGATTATATCGTAGTCGGCTCAGGTTTTGGAGGAAGTGTCTCTGCGCTTCGGCTTTCGCAAAAAGGATATAAGGTGGCCGTTTTAGAATCAGGCAAACGATGGAACAGCTCCGAATTCCCTAAAACCAACTGGAATTTACGTAAGTTCCTTTGGTTTCCGAAACTTTTCTGCTTTGGAATTCAGAGAATCAACTTTCTAAACGACGTAATGGTTTTGAGCGGCGCGGGAGTGGGCGGTGGAAGTCTTGTTTACGCAAATACGTTGTATGTTCCTCCCGAACCATTTTGGAAAAAAGCGATCGTCCAAAAGATGGGAGGAAAAAAAGGAATCCTTCCTTTCTACGAACTTGCGAAGAGGATGTTGGGTGTCGTGGAAAATCCAAAGACTTGGGAATCGGATCGGTATATGCAGGAAACCGCAAAAACTTTCGGAATCGAGAATACGTTTAACAAAACTCCGGTAGGGGTTCACTTCGGTAAAAGTGGCATCGATCCTTTTTTCGGAGGAGAGGGGCCGGAGAGAAATTCCTGTAACGATTGTGGTGGTTGTATGGTCGGTTGTCGTTATAACGCAAAAAATACTCTTGATAAGAATTATCTTTATTTTGCAGAGAAAGCGGGGGCAGTTGTTCTTCCGGAAACGAAAGTTTCCAAGTTGGTACCGTTAGGTGAAGATGGTTCGGAAGGTTATGAAGTTTATACTGAGAGAACGACTTCTTTTTTTGGTTATCCCAAAAAAATTTATAGAGTGAAATCCGTCGTTCTTTCCGCTGGGGTTTTAGGGACCTTGGGTCTTCTTTTAAAGATGAAAGAGGAGGGAATTCTTCCTAAACTTTCCAAACAGCTGGGACAAGTCGTTAGAACCAACAGTGAATCGCTAATCGGAGTAACACTCAAAGACAAGAAAGCGGATCTATCCCACGGAATTGCGATCACTTCCAGCGTTTTTCCAGATGAACATACTCACATAGAACCAGTTCGTTATTCGGACGGGGCCGACGCGATGAACAGTTTAGCTGCGGGGGTTCTCGTGGACGGGGGGGAGAGTATTCCGAGGCAACTTCGATTTTTGATTGAAGTACTAAAACATCCGATTCATAGTATCAGTCTGTTAAACCCTATCGGGTTTGCAAGAAGGACAATCATTCTTCTTGTAATGCAAACCGTGGACAATAGTATCGAGATTGTTCGTAAGAGAAGATGGATCTGGCCGTTCAAGAGAACACTTTCTTCCACTCAGGAAAGCGGAGAAAAAATTCCTACCTATATCCCGATTGCAAACGAGTTTGCGAGAAGACTGGCTAAAATCTCGGGAGGGATCGCAAGAAGTAGTATCAACGAAGCTTTGTTGGATATTCCCGCTACCGCGCATATATTAGGGGGATGTAATATAGGAGAGACTTCCGAGACAGGTGTAATTGATCTTCAAAACAAGGTTTATGGCTATCAGAATCTTAGGATTTGTGATGGTTCCATGATTCCAGCTAATTTGGGTGTGAATCCGAGTCTAACGATCACGGCTCTTACGGAAAGAGCGATGTCCTTTGTGCCTCCGAAAGAGAAGGAAATATTTAACTTTAAATTCGAAAAGAAATGGGGCGTTATAGGTCTTTTCGGTAAGGTAAAAAATGCCGCAATTACTACAACCGGAGCCCGTAAAAATAAATCCACCCCAAGAGCAAAAAACAAAAAGTAATTAAAATATTCTAAAATTCAAATATTTTCGGAAAGCCGTGGATTTGTTTTCCGCGGATTTCCGAAAAATTTGGATCTTTATTTAAGTTTCTTTTCGATTAGAGAATCTACGGAAGCTTTTCCGCCGCCTTTGATAAAAAGAACTGCAGAAATTGCAATGCAAAGAAGGTGGAATTCATACCCTTCTCCTTGTTGATTCCCGAACCAGTTCATAAAAAATCCGTATGGCGAATGAATTATGGCTGCCGCTATCATAATGATTCCGATTCCGAATGCGGATAATCTTGTAAGAAAACCAAAGATCAGTCCAAGTGCTCCCAGCGATTCCCCGATGATTATGAGAAATGCGATCGGTGAAGGAATTCCTAACCCAACGAAATAGCCCATGGTTCCAGTAAAACCAAAACCGCCGAACCAGCCTAAAAGTTTTTGTGCTCCGTGCGGGAACATTACAACTCCTGCAACTACTCTGAGAATTAGAGATCCAAGATCTGAATCTGTTTTAAAAAATTTTTGAAGCATTTGTTTCCTCCTAAATGATTCCAAAATGTTCATCCATTATTTTTTAATAGTGAATGACTTCAATTTACAGCATTGAAAACGGTTTTTTTACTCGCCTGAATTTTCCAATGAATTTGTTAAAATGTGTGGACTTCCCTTTTATGATATTAGAACTATATTTCGATGTTAAATCGTTTATATTCAAAGTATAGATCTGAAAGAAAAAGTTCATACCGCCTTCAATCCGATTTCCTTACAATAATCACCAAGATCTAAAAGTTGATTTTCCGATAAAGAATCGAATTTATGAACGAGAGAAACCAAAAGATCAGGAAACGCTTCCTGTACGAGCTTTCGTCCTTTGGGGGTTAGGTGAATGATGATATAACGTCTGTCTTCTTTGTTCCGGATTCTTTGAACGAGCTTTCTCTTTTCGAGATTATCTATAATTTGAGTGATGTTTCCTTCGCAGGAGAATAATTTTTGTCCAATTTCCTTTTGGCACATCGGACCTAAATGGATAAGCGTTTCCAAACAACCAAATTGCCCCGTCGTCAATCCGTATTTCGAAAAAACTTTCTCTTCCAATTGGCGAATTGAGTCGGAACAACGGCTAAGCTTGATAAATGCATTCAGGACCGCCGTTTCTCGATTACTTCCTTTATAGTGGGTTCCCATAAATACTTTGAATTTAAACTATTACTTTAAAACGTGTTTTATAGTCAATGAATTTTTTAATTCAAGATTGTTATTGTGAGAAGTTTCCATATTTTGGAACTGTGGGAAGTTATCCATTTAGTGGGTTTTTAGTTTATGATTTGAAACAGAATCCGGGAGATTTTAGGGTCGAAGAAATTCTTCGTCCCGGTTTTATACAAAAATCTGGAAAATGGATGATCTTCCGACTTCATAAATCCGGTTGGAATACACTAGATGCTCTCTTGAAAATTTCCAAGGAATCTAAGATTTCCATTTCCGAGATCGGATATGCAGGCAAGAAAGATCGGCACGCGACCACTTCTCAATATTTAAGTTGTCAAAAGCCTTTGAAAGTTCCCAAGGAACTTGCAAACGTTTTGCAATTGGAAAAGATCGGCTTTAGCGAAAAATCTTTGAGTCCAGAAGCAAATGCGGGCAATCGTTTCGTTCTTATTCTTAGAAATTTGCCCGAAAAGGAAATTGAATCGGTTCGGAACAATTTTGAAAAGATCGGTAACAATGGTTTCATCAATTACTACGATTCGCAAAGGTTTAGCCGATTTCATCTGGAGTTTAGACTCCCCATTTTCCCGTATTTGAAAGGAGATGCTGAAGCTTGCCTAAAATTGATTTTGACCGATCCCTATGCGGGAGAAAAAAAACAAGCTCGGGATCGAAAGAAAAAAATTCAGGCCGCTTGGGGAAACTGGTCTCAATGTAAAAAATGGTCTAACAACAAACTGGAAAATAAAATTTTTTTCAGTCTAAATCGCGAAAAGAGCCCGACTCAAAAAATGTATTCTGCTTTGATTCTTCAGTTTCCTGAAGAAGAACTGCTGATGTTAATCTCATCAATGCAATCCTTAATCTGGAACGAGTTTGTATCCGAGCTTTTGATCTCAGAAGGATGTTTCGGTGTTCGGATCAAAACTAAGACGGGATTCTTATTTTTCCCCGAAAAATCATCCATCGAATCCTTGTCACCTTTTCGAAATCTTTCGGTTCCAGGAGAATCCGGAATTTATAAATTAGAATATTCTAAAAAAGAAATAAACGTTTTAAGAAGAATTCTCAATTCGAACGGATTGGATGAAACAATATTCGACCATTCTCCTTTTCCGGGTATTAAAATGAATTCCTTCGAACGGAAAATGAAGGTGATTCCGGAAAACTTTCAAATGACGGATTTCGAAGAAGACGATTTGCATCCAGGAAAAAGGAAAGTGAAAATATCCTTTCAACTCCCTTCTGGTGCTTATGCGACGATGCTGGTCAAACGATTGATGCTTAGAGCGAATATATAGAACGTAATCAAAAATAACTTATATATTCATGATGTACCATTTGAGATTTTTTAGATGAGTTTGGAGCCCATTCCAAAGTCTTAAAATAAATCGGCTATAATCATTCAACAAGTTTGTAACAAATCACTGGAGTTTCCACAGGTTACGTCTTCTTGAATAAGTTTATGGGTTTTCAAACAACTTTTTTTGTTGTTAAATTCCGAAGGAGTCCCCGCATCCGAAGATTTTGGGCAGACTTTTCATACAGTTTTCGAATCATTAATAAAAAACTTTGTTCTTGTATATGAAGTAAGCTTAGGCCTCTAAATGACTTCGGAAGGATCCCAACAGGTTCTGAAATTTTCATCCAAAGAATTCAGAATTTTCATATCTTCTTCAGAAATCTTAAAGTCGAAAACTTTTGAGTTTTCAATAATTCTTTCTTTTTTTGTGGATTTTGGGATCACCACAATCTTTTGTTCAATTGCCCAACGGATCAAAATCTGCGCCGATGTTTTGTCGTATTTTTTGGCGATTTCTGAGATCTTCGGATCTTCGACTTTTTGTCCGTGAGCGAGAGGACTATAAGCCTCAAGTTGAATCTTATGTTTTTTACAATATTCGAATAGATCGACCTGGTTTAAAAAAGGATGAAATTCCACCTGATTGACTACGGGAGTGATCTGGGAATTTTTTAATAACTCTGTAAGATGAGAAATCGTGTAATTACTAACTCCGATTGATTTACAGAGTTTATCGTGATACGCTTTTTCCAATTCTTTCCAAGAATCCATTCTTTGTGAAGTTACCGGAAAATGAATGAGATAAAGATCTACTTGATCAATTCCTAGTTTTTCGAGACTGGTTTCAAGAGCTTTTCTTGTTTTATCTGACCCTTGATCCGCATTCCAAAGTTTTGTAGTGATGAAAATTTCTTTTCTTGAAATTCCACTTTCTCGGATCGCTTTACCTACGTCTTCTTCGTTGGAATAAATTTTCGCAGTATCGATATGGCGATAACCCGCTTCTAAAGCGTTTAAAACTGCCTCCCTGCATTCTTTACCGGATTTGGTTTTCCAAACTCCAAGTCCTAAGATGGGCATTGAAAGCCCATTGTTGAGTGTAACTGTTTGGTTTAACACATTTTCCATCATAGAATTTCCCATAATATTATGGACGATTCTGAAATTGAGCCAAAACTTTTAAAGATAAAAACGCTACAATAATTCTATGATATCGTGAATAGAAGAATATTCTAAAGACTTCTTGGCAGATTCTTCGAAAGTTTTGCACTTAGTTTTAAAGTATAAATAAGAAATATCCTACTTTTAAGAAGTAAACTAATCTTTATATTCCAAAGTGTGAAAGTAAATTTCCGATTTACAGTGGAGTCTTTGTGCGATTCGCTTTTTAGCAAGTCTAAGTGACCTAGCCCCCGAATTTAGAACCATTTAGAATGTTTGAAATCCTCTCAAGAACATAAAATTTTGGAGGAAAACATGAAAAAACGTTTCAGTGAAGATCAAATTCATAAGATTCTAAAGGAATCTGAATCAGGGATATCGACTCCTGAACTTTGTCGTAAATACGGAATCAGTGGTAACACTTTTTACCGTTGGCGTTCGAAATACGGCGGGTTAGAACTAAACGATCTAAAACGGATGAAGACTTTAGAGGAAGAAAACAGTAGGCTAAAGAAACTGTATGCAGAGTTAGCTTTAGAAAATGAAGCGATCAAGATGTTACTCGAAAAAAAGTGGTGAGCCGTGAGCAGAAACGAGAGGCGCTCCTGTTAATCAAAACGCGGCTTGGAGAACGGAAATCCTGCCGTCTTTTGCAAATCTCCAGAACCGGCTTTCGACATCGTTCCAGGCTTCAGGACAAAAACATGGAATTGAAGGATCGAATTCTCACTTTAGCGTATAAGCATAAAAGGGCGGGATACAGACAGATTCATGATTTTATTCGGCAAGAAGAACGAGTAAACCATAAACGAATCTATCGCTTGTATTCAGCATTGGGCTTAAAATACCGAATCAAACCGAAACGAAAGAGAGTATCGTTACCTGCGATTCCAAAGATTGTTCCTAAGAAACCGGAGGAAAGGTGGTCGATGGATTTCATGTCGGATTCACTCTACTCGGGAAGAAAATTCAGAATATTGAATATCATCGATGACTTTGGACGATTCGCCGTGGCAACGCAGGTGGAATTCTCAATCACTTCGGAACGATTAGTAAGAATTTTGAATGAAGTATCTGAAGTCCGTAGCCTGCCAAAACAAATCGTTGTGGATAACGGTCCCGAATTCACATCAAAAGCTTTTTTACGATGGGCTTTTGAAAAAGGAGTCGATATTCATTTTATTACGCCGGGTAAGCCTACTGAGAATGCCTTCATCGAGAGCTTTAACGGAAAAATGCGAAACGAATGTTTAAATGAAAATTGGTTTAAGAATATTGAAGAAGCACAGCGCCTTGTCGAGGATTGGAGAAATTTCTATAATTCTGAAAGGCCACATAGTTCTCTTGGGGGACTTACTCCGGAGGAATATTTAAGACGCTCTGCTTAAGTGGATTTTGACACTTTACACTGGTACTAAAAACGGGGGCATCTCATAAGTTAAGAATATAATTGTGAGATTAGCGGGAACTCCCCGATTCATCGTGTCCGCAATAGAACCCTCTAGCTGCAGGAGATAATTGAAAAGATAACAGCGGGATATGCCGTGGCCTATAGCAAAAAGTTTTTAAAAAAGCCCAGCTTGTAGAGTTCACCCGAACGTTGATTCGTATCATCTTTCTATTTCTCGGAACAAGGTTCATCCAGCTTTTTTATCGAGACGTTTTGAAGCGGAAAGAAACTTCCCATACGTTTTCAAAAATTGAGATTTTTTTTTGGAAGAAGTTTCAAATCTTTTTCGGAAAAACGAAGCCAGATGTTCTCGGAATTAGAAGAGTAACCGTTTCGGAGCGATCTTCTTGAAGAATCGAACTGATTTTACAATTGGAACTGAGCTCGAATACGGTTTTTGGAAAGAATAAAAACGGACTTGATCTAGCGGGAATTTTATCGAAGTGAAAAAATTTTTTAAGTAAAATAGTTTATATAAGCTTAAGAGTCTGTCCCAAAACCTTAAGAGAAATCAATTACAATGATTCAGTAAGTTCGTAACAAAACGCCCGGGAGGTTCCCACAGATTTAGGTTTTCAAACAGTTTTTTTCACTGCTAAAATTTCCATAGGAGTTCCCATATTCGTAAGATCTTGAGGCAGGCTATTAACGAGATCACGTACAATTCATTTTGAATCACCCGACGAAATCTCCTCATAATCCATTCGACTAAAGTGTTGTATGCCTTTGTTTATCTGATCTGTCCTCTACAACTAAAACGGAGTTGTTATTTGCGGTGCTTTCATTTCCGTCTGCTCATTCCTTTTTTAATTCTTCAATTTTATATTTTGCATCTTTTTTAGGCTTATCGTATTCGGCTGGTGCGGTATCAATAAATTTCTGATAACTTTCAATCGCTTGCTTTTTATTTCCCATACGAGTATAAATAATTCCTAAATTAAAATATGCTTCTGTAATAGAGTTATCTATATTAACTGTCTTTAGATAGTTTTGAAGAGCTTTTTCATTGTTTTGCTGCTTTTGATGAACGACACCGAGATTGTAAAAAGCTCTTGCATAGGAGGGATTTTTTTCGATCGATTGCGTAAAATAAATGATTGCTTGATCTAATTTACCTTCATTCAAGTAAGTAACTCCGATATTATTCGCATATTCAGGATATTGGGGGTGTAACTTCGAAGCTTTTTCGAAAAAGGAACGTGCTTGGATAAAATCTCCCTTGCTCAGTAAGGTAATACCTTGTTGATTAAATTGAAATGCTTTTGACTGTTCTTCCATTGTCGGTAAGGTATCTCCAAAGTAATTTGTAGAAATTCCGAAAATAACCACGAAAAGAATAATTAACTTTCTTTGATTCATAACTAATTTTTAATTTTCCTATTTAACCAACACTGTCGGAGGGATGTTGATTTTCTAATCAATTTTTCGAAAAAGTAATTTTATAAATTTAAGTCTTCTATAAATTTTTCCTTGAAATTTAAAATAAAATCGAACTGCATTTCATAGCACATAAAATATTCTCCCATAAATTGCAGTATTTAAGATGAAAATTGTAGTTTTGAGTTTTTCTTATAGTAGTAAATCTGAATTTTAGGACAGGTCGTAAGAATTTTTCTTCGTTTTAAACAATTTAAATATTAAAGTGAAGCAATTCTAATTTTGGAGAGAATAAAATCGGAGTAAAACGGGATAAAAGGACTTTGAATAAAAAAGCAGGAAACCCTCATTTGTCCAATCGTATCTTTAAAATCCAATATGAGAAAATAACGAACATGGAAAAGATCCGAACTCTCATCCAAATGCGAACCCCCGGGCCGATTTGGTTTGTCTTCATTCTTCTTGGTTTCAACTCCGGTTTACTCCAAGCCGAAGAGAAACAATATACAAGATATGTTCTTACTTTGGAAGGAAAGTTGAACGTAAGGGAAAAACCGATGGACGGAAAAGTGATTTTTCAATTAGAAAGAGGAGAATCCGTAACAGTCAAAGAAGATTCTCAATTGATGGAATGGCAGGAAGTAATCGCTAAGTCTGGTTCTAAGGGTTTTGTATCTTCGGAATTTTTAAGTAAAACGAAACCGGAAGATCTTGAAAACGCAAAACTTTTCGGTTCCGTATCTTCCAATACGGAAGGTTCCTGGTTCCGTTCTTTAGCGATTCGGATTCAAGGCCAATGGCTTTCCGCAAACGATCATTTGGTAGAAGCGCACTTTCTTGAAAAGAGAATACTTCAAACAAAAGAAAAAGCTTTTGCCTATGAAAGAACGGATATCGCCGGAGAATTTTCCCCCGAAGCAAAAGAGGCTATCGGTTGTCAGGAAGTTAGAGTTGTTAAAGGGAGTTTAGCTGCATTCAAAAAAATAAATACTCTTCGGAATTCCGTTTTTGCGATTTTCGGCTCCAAAATCGGAGACAAAGTTCGATCGGATCTGTACAACCCTTCCGAAAAAATTTCCCAATTATTGGATATTTCTACAAAATCCATTTTTAAGAAAAAACATCTTCAACAGTCCGAACTGAAATTCTTAAGGCGGGGAGACTTTTACACGATTAAAACTCCGACAAATGATTTTCTGTTTATTCGATATGCGATTAAGATTGGATCTGAAGAAAAATCTTATTATGTGGCGATTCGCGAATTCAAAAACGGGGAATTAGGAAAAATAATATTCGAAAAATTTGATATTCTTATCGGCGAACAGACAATTTATGGCGGACAATATTACTTTTTAGATGCTTTCGATCTGGATGAAAACGGAGTTCCGATTCTTATTTTTCACCACAATGGCTACGATGGGTACGTAAACGAATTTACAAGAATCAAAAACAATCGCTTACAATCCATGTTTTTAACGGGTGGGGATGCTTGTTGATCCTGGCGTTTCCGTAAAAAAATCTGTCTTTCGATTTGAGACTTTTAAAAGCAGATTTTGTAATTTAGAAAGATTTCGGAACTTAAATTCTCTGTTATCCAAAAATTGCGAAACTAAAGCATCTTAGAAGAGAGAATTTGTTCTATGTGTTCCGCGAAAGTTTCTGATATTGGTCTATAATTAAGACCCAAATCCTTTTTACTGTAAGAATGATCGATTTCAAAGGAAAATCCAACATTACGCGAAATATACGGCCACGATAACCCGAAAAAAGGACCAATCAGATAAGTTAGGAATTTAGGAAGAGAGATTTTGGGAGTCGGAAAACGATTTCCATATTTTTCTCGAATCATTTTTGCAACGTCCAAAAATTTCAACGCAATGGCCGAAACGATGTGACGTCCTTTTGCTGAGGGAGTAAAACCCGCGAGTATATGAGCCTTTGCTACGTCTCGAACATCCACAAACCCGATCATTATATCCGGAACTCCGGGAGCATATTTTCCGTTAATCATAGAAAGCATAAAGTTTACACTTGTTCCATCCGTTCTATCCGAAACGGAAGGTCCCATCACAAACGAAGGATTGATCGTAATGAGATCCCATTTAGATTGAGTACCCGCGATTTTCCATGCTTCTTTTTCCGCAAGTGTTTTGGAATAGGGATATGGCTGATGAGTTAAACTGCTCGTCGTATTCCAATTCTCTTCGGAAATACGATGATTCGGAATGGAAAGAACTTCTACGTTATCTCCCATGACTGCCGCCACACTCGAAGTTAAAACGATCCTTTTGACGGAAGGACTCACATTTGCGGATTCAAGGACATTCTTGGTTCCAAAAACCGCAGGTTCTACGAGTTCCTTTTGAGGATCTTTAATTTTGTCTATAAAAAAAGGAGACGCGGTATGAAGAATCAATTCCACTCCGCCTTTCTCTTGAATCGCGCTTAAAAAGGACCCTTCTTTTAAAAGATCTGCTTCGTAAAGTTCCAATTTTCCGGGAAAACGTTCAGAAAGTTTGAGAAGATGAGATATCTTTTTAGAATCCGACTTATCCCTTACAGTAGCTCGAACTGGAATTCCGTCTTCGAGCAGATATTGAATGATCCAAGAAGCTATATAGCCTCCGCCTCCCGTGACGAGAACTGGTTTAGAACGGTCGATTTCTTTCATAATTTTTTTCCAAAAGAATTTTTTGAATCATTCAAGATCCCTTAATTAGAATTTACTATTATACTTTGGTGTCCCGGATGTACTTGAATTTCCGGAAACTTTGAAACCAGATTTTTTAAAAAGTCCAAACTTATCCTGTTCTTTTCCTGATCTTCCGTAAAATCTCCCGGAGTCACGTTATTCTCCCATCCCCAACTCGTATGACAAGAATCTCCCAAAACAAGCTGATATCCTGATGCACTTTGGACTAAAAATGCAAGACTTCCTTTAGTATGGCCTTCCATATGAAAAATCAATAAAGATTGATCTCCGAAAAAATCAAGGGTACGAAAAGGGGAGGCTTCTTGACTTTCTTGAAAACTTAATTCGTAAAGAGTCGGGTTTTCACCTAATAGTCGATTGGTGGTTATCTGAACGAATAAATTGAGGAACTTTTTATTGGTCGCCTCTTTAGGACCGACATACATAGGAACGTTAGGTTTAAAGTCTGTACTTCCTAAAATGTGATCCAAATGTAGATGAGTCAGAAAAATACCTTCGACTTTTTTCGGATCTTTATTCAGCCATTCGTCCGTAGTCAGCCGAACCTTGAGAGCTTCGGTGTTCATTAAGGACATAATGATCGTAGAGATTGGCCATTCTTTCGGATCTTTCCGAAAAACTTTTGAAATGCCAGTATCGATTAAATATCTCCCAAACTTGGGGTGATCGATCGCATAAAAATAGATTTGGATGGGTTCGTCCCCGGATTTTAGAGCGGACGCCTTCGGGTCTTTTAAATTGATAAGTCCGCTTCGTTTCACAGCCCAGTCGGCGGCGATCATCTTCTGAAAAAGAATAGGGCCTTTTGAAGTCTGGCTCAGGTTTTGCAAGTCAAACGGTTTTCCCAATTTTATTATGTTGGACGGGTGTGAAGTTACTGTACAAGAACCAAAAATAAAAAGACACGAAAGTTTAAATAAATATCTCATGTTTCGTAAAATTTCAAAGAGATAGGAATCGGCAAGATCTATTTGAATCGGAGTAAGAACTCAACATGTTGCTTTTCCTATTGTAGTATAAGATTGTGATACTGCATCGATAATGACTTCAGAGTGCAAATCTTTTATTTCAGAAGTTGAACATTGTTGGTAAGAATATCGGTGATGAGGTGGAATCCGAAGGAAATCCAAGCGAAATCGGCTTTGTGAGTAAACCGCGCGAGAATTACAACGATAGTTCTATAATTTTTTCTTTATGGTAGAAAGTTGAAATTTTGAAATAACTTATAAAACTTTATTTATACGGTATGGTTTGAAATAAGTGCCCGTCTCAAAACTTCAAAATGTAGGAATTACTACAATCTTAAACGACAGGAAAAATCGCCAATGTGAGTAATCTGTAGGAACTCCCACGTTTTTTAGAAACTTGCTGGATCGTTTAGAGATATTTTTTTAAGGTTTTGAGACGGGTTCTAAGTACCTACGACTCATTCTCTTTGAATTTTGGAAAAATAAAAACCGGTTGAAACAAGGGAAATTAAAGTACAAACAAAAAGAAATTTCAGAACGAATCCTATGAATAAAAAGAAAAAGGATATACATTGGATTGTTGCTTTCGAAAAATCTACTGAACAATTTAAAAATAATTCTCAATTTATGAAACGGGACCCTGGGAAAATTCCTCCGTAAAACGAATGGCATAGAATGAATCTTTTCGAAAAGAAATTTACAAAAAGTTTCTCTCGATTTCACTAACAAAATTCAAAAATATATCGGATACGAAACCGATTCAACACAGATTAAGGAGAATCTATGAAATCTGCCGCTGAAGTTACCAAGGAATTTTACGAAGCTTTTCAGAAAAAAGATGCCGCGAAAATGGGTTTACTCTATTCCGATTCTGTAATTTTCAACGATCCTGTTTTTTCCGATCTCAATGCAACTGAAGCCAGGGGAATGTGGCAGATGTTGGTTGCAAGAGGAAAGGATTTAGAGTTAAAATTCGGAGAAATTCAATCCGATGGAAATACCGGAAAAGTAACTTGGGAAGCGACCTATACTTTTTCGAAAACCGGCAAAAAGGTGCATAACGTAATTCGAGCAGAGCTTGTATGTAAAGACGGAAAGATTGTAAAACATACAGATCGATTTGGATTTTATCGTTGGTCAAGGCAAGCTCTAGGCTTGCCGGGTTTATTTTTGGGGTTTCTTCCTTTCCTTCGAAACAAAGTGAGAACGGAAGCCAGGAAAAATTTGGACTTGCATCTTAAAAGACAGAAATAAACCGAAGTTTCTACTAAGAACCTGTCTTAAAAACCTTAAAAGAAATCAGTTACAATGATTCAGTAAGTTCGTAATAAAATATAGAAGTTCCCATAAATTACGTCCCTTTGGTAGTTTACGAGCTTGCGAGCATATTTTATAACTGTTAAGTTCTCGTCGAGGCTCCTAGATTCCGGTTTTTAAGACAGGCTCTGATTAACACCGATGTCGTTTACGTCGGAAAATTAATATTATAAATTGTACCTTTTTCTTTTTATGAATAAATTCGAATTGTTTTGCATGGGAAATTCGGCATTATTCGATCGGCTCGATTTGTTTTATTCCGTTTTGTTCGTGTCTATACTTTGCAATTGCCTCATATGCAACTTTTCTAACACGATTGATTCCTCCTAGGGGACGATGTTCCGGTAAAGAATGCCAAGGATTCAACGAAAGATTTTCACAGAAACGATCCCGTTCTGGTGTTGCAAACTCCTGTATAGGAATTTCTAACTTAGCAACCGGGACAAACGGAGAATCGTTTTCGTTCCAGTGAACTGCTGGGTCTTCGATTGGCATTGAAATCGGATTTTCCTGTTTCTGAATCATAAATTCGAAACAAGCGGATTTTTCTTTAAGATGAGAAATCATAACTTGACGCAGATAATCGTCTGCGGGATTTTCCGGAACCTCAAGGTTTTTTGTTTCGCAAGGTTTTATTGAGTATTTTACTGCATTGGAGTCTTTTCCCAAACGGTACGGAGTTGTGCTCCAATAGCGAATTTCCAAAACGTCTGGAATTTTTTTTCTTCGAATGGAAACGACTTCTTTTAAGGCGGTCAATTTCCAGTTCCAAGGCATTCCCCCAAAAAAATAGGACATTGGTCGTTTTACGAACGCCGCTTTAAACAAGGCCAGATATTCGTCGGGTGCACCTGCGGGCAGAACAGGATGGTTAATCAATAAAAAATCCTGGGTTCGTTTTTCGTCTGTTGCCAATTTAGGACCGTCAACCTCCAAAAGTTTGATTCCCATTCCTCGAATATCTCCTTCCAGATCCGGTTTTTTCGTAATGGAACCGTTTGAAAAACGAATCCAAGCTGGATATGTTTTAGAAGAATTGAATATTCCGAATTTGAATTCTTCGGGAATAGAAGAGGATATTATGAAACTTGCTTTGACACAACCGTGGGCAAACGGATGTGCGTCCCGTTTTGTTTCGCTACCTTGGGGATGTTTTTCTTTGAGGGAAGAAATTAAAAGTGCGAGCGTGTCTTCTGTTATTTTCTCCTCTCCTGGAAAGGTAAATTCCTCTCCTGGTTCTAGATCCTTCGGGATTTTAACTCTGGGTCCTTGTCCCACTCGATAGAGTAGAAGGAACAAAAGGAAAATCCCAAGCGTTATATATCCAATCTTTTTTCCCATCATTACACTCCGATTGATTCAAAGGATCGAATCATAAACTTCAGAAAAGTTCTTCTCTTTTATTTTGAGGAACGATAAATTTGTAGCGTTTTTGTCTTTTCAGAGGGACAGAAAAGAATTCGGCTTTTTAGATTTAAAATTTGATAAAATGAGAATGTAGGGAAGGTAAAACTTTGTAAAAATTGAAAATTTTTTCTTTCAAAAGGGACATAGAAAAAAGCTGAATTCTCAAAAAACGCACTAAAAATCCGATTCAAATTTCGTTTTTTTGTTGAAAAACAAAATTCAAACAGCCACAGAAGTAACGGGACACCTATGGAAATAACCGTACAAGACGATATTCATATCATAAAAATTGCAGGATCCATTCTTCAATCAGATAGTGAAGAACTGGACCGAAACTTAAGTGAGCACAATTTCGATCCAAGTCCGAAGATTATCATCGATTTGACGGAAGTGAATCATATCTGTTCTACCGCGCTGGGTATCATTGTTTCTTATAAAAAGAAATTTAAAAGTGCGGAAGGTGATATCATCATTGTAGTCAATGACGAGGATCTTTTGCAGCTTTTTGAGATCACGATGTTGGATAAGGTTTTTAAAATAGTTCCTAATATCGAAGACGCGTTCGACGAATTTAAGCTGAATCGCTGATCTCTTTTTGAAACGAATCGTTCTTGCCACAAACAATCAGCACAAAGTAAAGGAAATCGGTTTCATTCTTTCCGAGTTAGGAATTCAGGTCTTTACTCCTAATGATCTGAGAATTTCTTTTAACCCCGAAGAAACCGGTTCTACATTTGCAGAAAATGCTCTCATTAAAGCGAGAGAATTGTTTCGTTTGACGAAACTTCCTTCGATCGCGGACGATTCCGGAATCTGTGTCTCAGCGCTTGGAGGAGAACCGGGAATTTATTCCGCGAGATTCGGAGGTCCTGGGCTAAAAGACGAGGATCGTGCCCTTCTCCTTTTGGAAAAAATGAAAGAAAACTCGGACCGTAGAGCGCATTACACTTGTGTTATCGCCTACGTAGACGAAACCACCGAACAAAGTTTTGAAGGCAGATGTGAAGGAATCATTTCGGAAGAATATGATAGAATTGGAATGTACGGTTTCGGGTATGATCCCATTTTTGTTTATCCTCCTTTTCAGAAGCCTTTTTCTCAGGTTCCAGAAGCGGAAAAAAATTCGGTTTCCCATAGAAAAAAGGCTTTAGAAGAATTTTTAAAATTCTTAAAAACGAAATCGTAGAAACATCTTTCATAATTTATCCAAAAAATTCAAAGTTTGTCCCAAAATCTTAAAAAAATCGGGTTACAATCATTCAATAAGTTTGTAATAAAACGTAGGAGTTCCCACGGATTAGTAGTTATGGATTTTCGAACAAACTTTATTGTTGGAGCACTCGTGGGAACATCTACATTTTGAGATTTTAGGATAGGCTTTTAGTATTTTCTAATTCGAATCAGCTTTGTTCGCAAAGAAACAAGCTTTGTAAATCTCTGTCAACTTTCCGCAAGGACCGGGCCGCCGGATAAACGTTTGTAGAATTCTGCGCCTTCTCTTTCTAAGAAGTCTTCGTAAGTTCCTTTGAAATCACGGATTCCTTCGGTGGAAACTTCGATTACGCGAGTCGCGAGCGAGGACACAAATTCCCGATCGTGTGAAACAAAAATTACGGTTCCTTCAAATATAGATAAGGCGTAGTTTAGCGCTTCAATCGTTTCCAGATCCAAGTGATTTGTAGGTTCGTCGAGAGCTAAAAGATTGTCTCCGGAGATAATCATTCTTCCGATGATCAACCTAGACTTTTCTCCCCCGGAAAGAACGTTCGTGGATTTTTTAGCCATATCTCCGCTAAATAACATTCTCCCTAAAATCGCACGGATTTCCTCCATCTCTGTTCCGGGATCGGCGTATCTGTAAAGCCACTCTACAAGCGTATCAGCATCTTCTAATATGCCTTCCCTGTGATCCTGCGGAAAAACGGAAGACGTAACCGAATCTCCCATCGCGACCTTTCCCGAATCGGGCTCGATCTGTTTCATTAGTGTTTTTAAAAGTGTCGTTTTTCCGACACCGTTGGTTCCGATGATCGCAATCTTTTCCCCTTTGGTGATGTTGATCGTAAAATCCTTGAAGATGGGTCTATCGTAGGATTTTGAAATATTTTCTGCTATGATAACATCCTTCCCGAGAGGCTTTTTCATCTTAAAACGAATGTAAGGAGAGACTCTAGATGAAGGTTTGATATCATCGAGTTTGATCTTTTCGATTTGCTTTTGTCTGGAGGTTGCTTGTTTCGATTTACTTGCATTCGCGCTGAAACGGTTTACGAAGTCTTGAAGTTCAGCGATTTTTTCTTTCTTACGCTTGTTTTCGTCGAGCAGCCTTTCGCGAGCCATCGTAGAGGCTTCCATAAAATCGTCATAATTGCCCGGATAAACGGTTAAAGATTGATAGTCCAAATCTGCGATGTGAGTTGCGATCGAATTGATAAAGTGACGGTCGTGAGAAATCACGATAACGACCCCACGGTAGTTGGTTAAGAACTCCTCCAGCCAGTGAATCGTCTTGATATCCAAGTGGTTGGTAGGCTCGTCTAAAAGAAGAACGTCTGGCTTTTGAAACAATACTTGAGCCAAAAGAACTCGGAGTTTAAAACCTCCGGTTAAAAACGCAAGAGTTTGAGTATGACTCGTCGTGGGAATTCCTAATCCTTCTAAAAGTTCTCCTGCGGTACTTTCCGCTTCGTAACCTCCGAGTTCTCCGTATTTTTCTTCGAGTTCGGAAACCCGCATTCCGTCTTCATCCGACATTTCCGGTTTTGAGTAAATTGCTTCCCTTTCTTGAGAAACTTCCCAAAGTTCTTTGTTTCCCATGATAACCGTATTGAGTACGGTTTCGTTTTCATATTCGAAGTGATCCTGTTTTAAGTACCCGACTTTTATTCCCGCATCAATCGAAACGGAACCGTTGGCGCCTTGTTCTATTCCCGCGAGAATTTTCATAAACGTTGACTTACCGGAACCATTCGCTCCGATCAGTCCGTATCTGCAATTTTCCTTAAACTTCACCGTAACGTTCTCAAAAAGAACTTTTTTACCGAAGTTTAGGGTTAATCCAGAAGTACTGATCATTTGAGAATACCTGCCAGGGGAGAATCATGACCATGATTTTCAAGATAGGGTTTTTTGCCAAGAAAAAGTAGAATTAAGGACTTTCGAAATTTTACCGAAGTTGAAAACGTATGCGCTCTAAACTTCAAGTAATACTGACTTTGTCGATCTTGGGTTTTCCTTTTTTCATAGGTCTTAAGGCCAAGGATTCCTCAAAGAAACTCGGTGACGCGGCTTCTTGGATCCCGGTTCGTAAACAAAGTTCCCTTCAATTCGCATCGCAACAGGAGAAACCGAAAAACACAACGGCAAACATTTCCGGCCGCGAAACATCAAATGTAGAAATTGGCTATAAATTATTGACAGGAAGGATACTCCAGTTTGGAAAATTGCTCAGTACAGAAAACGCATATATTCCAATCGAATCTAATGAGATTACTTCGGAACTTTCCAAACTCAATGATAAAACCGTAAGAATCCTCTGCAGTATGAGGGGTTCCACTTGCAATCCGATTCGTTACGAGATCTATCCGTTTCTTAACTCGAAAGAGATCGAACCTTGGACGATTAAAAAAATTCCAGATTACGTAAATCATAATATTTTTGCATTCAATCCGACTGTTTCCCCGGACGGGAAATATCTTTTCTGGACCGCTTATATCAAACGGGGAAAATCGGGAACTCAGAAGATCTGGTATTCAAAACTAGACGAGAAAGGATTTTGGGAAGACGGAAAAGAAATGAACGCACCTTTGAACAACGAAATGCCTTCCGCCGTTATTTCCGCATTGCCGGGGGGAAACGAACTTTTCGTTTTCGGAACGTTCGGCGAAAAAGAGCTTCTAGACGAACTCGGAAAAGACTTCGAAACAAAGGGGGAATTGGCGGCGCGTTCCTCCAAAAACTCCAACGAATACAGAAAAAGGATCGAGGAACTTAGAAGCGAATACGACGAAAAAACGAAGCAGATCACAAGAAGGGTTCCTCTTTATAAAAGTTTTAAGGAAAAGGATTCCTGGTCTAAGCCAAGTATATTAAAGTTTCCTGATTTTTATAATCTCTACAGAAAGAAAAACGATTCAAGCCAGGAAGTTTTCGGGGGCTCCACTCTTTCTTCTTCGGGAAGAATTTTGATCTATTCTTCCCAACATAAGGATTCCAAGGGGAAACTGGACCTTTATGTGAGTAAAATGTTAAGCGACGGAACCTTTCCTTTGGGAACAAATTTAGGTGAAGTTATTAATACGGATCACGAAGAGATGGCTCCGTTTTTAGCAAGCGATGATAGGACTCTTTATTTTTCCAGCGACGGACGAAAAGGGATTTCCATTTATATGACGAAAAGAATCGGAGACGGTTGGGATCAATGGACAAAACCGGCCGAAGTTTCGGAGAACCTGAAAGGTGTGAATTTTTTTTCGATTCCCGCGAACAGCGACTGGGCTTACATCAGTAAAGACGGTCAGTTGTTTATGGCCTACCTTCCCAAGGAGATGCGTCCTGAAAGAGTAGTGGTTGTAAATGGAAAGGTGACCGACACCGATGAAAATCCTCTCTTTGCCGAGATATATTACGAATCTTTAAAGTCTCATGAGAAAATTGGAAGCACAAAAAGTGATCCTTCCACCGGAAACTTCTCTATTATTCTTCCTTTCGGAGAAAATTACGGCTTTTACGCTCAGAAGAAGGGATATCTTCCTGTATCACAAAATTTGAATTTAAGTTCTAAAAAGAATTTTTCTGAAAAAGTGGAGGTTCTTTTGCAACTTCCTCCTATTCAAGAACGTGGAACAATTCAAATTAATAATTTATTTTTCGAATCCAAAAGTTTTCGAATCGTCCCAGAATCGGAGCCGGAACTTAATCGTCTCGCCGAGGTTATGAAAGAAAATCCAGATATTAAAATTCAAATCGAAGGCCATACAGACAATGTTGGAAAGAAAAAGGATAATCTTCTTCTTTCTGAAAAACGTGCGATAGCGATCGCCGAATATCTTTCCCAAAAACATTCGATTCCTATGGAAAGAATCAAGACCCGAGGTTTCGGAGACAGTGTTCCATTGAGTAAGAACGATTCCGAAGAAGGTCGTAGAAAAAATAGAAGGGTGAACTTTACTATTCTCAAAAGGAAATGAAAATACGTTAATTTACAAAATATCTGAAAGCTTACTAGTGCAATTTTGTTCTCTATTTCGCGGTAAGTTAATATGGTTTTGGAAATTTTAATCATAATGTCCGGATATATTCCGCAGAAAATAATTCTGCAAAATAATGTGGATCTTTTTGAAGAAAAGCAGACCTTATATTAATTCTGAATCAAGGAAGAATGATATCCTTCCGGAGTTTCATATCCCATAACGTCTAAAATTGTGGCCGCAACATTTGCAAGACCCGCGTTGAGAAGATTTGAATTCAATTGGATTTTCCTTTCAGGATCCAGAACGGAAAAAGGAACTGGATTAAGCGTGTGACTCGTCTTAGGAATAGGTTTCCCTTGAGAATTTTTTTCCACGTTTCCCTTTTTATCCAATTGATACATCTCATCTGCATTACCGTGATCGGCTGTAATCAATAAGACAATATTCTGTTTTTTGCATGTTTTCCAAAGACGTTCCAAACAACCGTCTAGAAATTCCATTGCTTGAACTGTGGCCGGATAATTTCCCGTATGACCCACCATATCCCCATTGGCGTAATTAACTCGATAAAAGTCCTGCTTGTTTTCATTTAGGGCTTTTTCCAAAGCTTCTGTGATCAGAAGGGCTTTCATTTCCGGGCTTTGATCGAAAGGAATCACATCAGATTGGATTTCACGATATTCTTCCGAATTTTGATCAAAGTAACCGCTCTTGTTTCCGTTCCAAAAATACGTTACATGTCCGTACTTTTGTGTTTCGGATAACGCGTACTGCGCTATTTCTGAGTTGGCCATGTATTCTCCTAACGTCCGATCGATCGCAGGGGGGGCGACTAAAAAGCGCTCCGGAATTTTTAGATCTCCGTCGTATTGCATGATTCCCGCATATACAATATTAGGGAGAGAGCCACGATTGAATTTATCGAAGTTTTTTTCGGTGAACGTCAAAGAAATTTCGATCGCTCTATCTCCTCTGAAATTCGTAAAAACTACAGAATCACCGTCTTGAATTTTACCGACGGGATTTCCGTTTTCCGCAATTACAAAAGAAGGCAGATATTGATCGATTACTTTCGGATCTTCCGCACGAAAGGTTTCTATGGCCTCTTTGGCAGAGGAGAATTTTCTGCCTTCTCCTTTTACATGAATTGCCCAGCCTCTTTCTACCATCGACCAATCCGCTTCGTAACGATCCATCGTAATCGTCATCCTTCCGCCTCCGGAAGCGATACGAATGTCAGTTCCGTTTTTTCTAAGAAAATCCAGCCAGGTTTCGAAAGGATTCAGATAATCTAATGCGGATTTTTCGGGAACATCTCTCCCGTCCAAAAGAATATGAAGTCTGATTTTCATAACTTTTTCGGAGATCGCCCGTAAAATTAACGCCTTTGTATGATCAATATGGGCGTGAACGTTTCCGTCCGAAAAAAGACCTAACAAGTGTAAGGTGGAGTTATTCTTCTTTGTGTTATCAATAACTTCTTTCCAAGCTTGACCTTGGAAAATGTCTCCTGATGCAATCGAATTGGAAACTAATTTGGCTCCTTGGTCGAAAATTCGCCCCGAACCGAGAACATTGTGTCCGACTTCCGAGTTTCCCATATCCTCATCGGACGGCATACCGACGAATTTTCCATGAGCTTGGATGTGAAGAGTGGGAAATTGATTCCAAACTTGATTTAAAAATGGAAGCTTAGCACCCGCTATCGCGTTTCCAAACTCCGGGCCTTTAGGGGAATAACCGACACCGTCTAGGATAACGAGTAAAACCTTTCTAGATCGAAAGGTATATTTCTTTGAAAGCTTCATGTTAGATTCATGGAACCAGCTGACTATATGGAAAGTCAAGAGATTCAAATATGAAAAAAACTTGGAAATTTGCTTTTCTTTCCTAAATCGAATGAAAAATAAGAATTCATTCTAAGACTGGTTTTCAGTAAGATTTATTCATTGAATTTGGAGTAATGTAAGTGGTTCAAATTCTACAGTCTTGGGTCGATTTTGTAGTGGAAAACTTGAGTTTGGAACTAGTTGTAAAACTTTTTCATCTGAAAAGCTTTTTGAAAAATCTGGAAATAATTTTAATAGTTTAAACAGTGGAGAAGCGATGAGCAAACCGGTTTTAAATCAAGCGTTTGGTGGAGGAAATCAAACGCAGAACTTTTTAAAAGTTAAAAAAATCAATGAAGTAGTTAGTTATTATTTAAACGATCGCCTTACACACTCCGTTTATAAGGCGATCGTTTCTCAAACGAGCCATAAGAACGTTAAATCCCAAAATTTATTTCAAGTAGAATCCAGAGTTCCCGAAGCTTCCGAACTTACGGCTGCGGAAGTGGTGTTTCACATCAAGCGATTATTGGAAGACGAAGTTGTTCTTCAATTCGCGTACTTTTACATAGACCCTGCCACATCCGATTTAAAGTTAAAACCTTGTTACGTCGCTTATACAGATGCAGAGCCTGGCGATCTCACACGTATTTATCTTTCTTTGATTGATCTTTCTATCAATTCGATTTTATCGTATTTGGAAAGCAGGCCGCCCCTTGGAAAAGAAGTCTTATGGGAAGATCTAGAAACGGATTTTAAGGGCGAGAATCTACAGAAGTTGAAACTTTTCTTTAATCCTGAAAGTTTTTTTCAAGCACCGAATATTAGCATTCCCTTAAATCCCGAATATGTAAAAGATATGTTGATTGAGATTACGGATGGATTGATTAAAAAAGGAAGAATTAGGGAAATACCAGAATTTGGATATTTGGTCGTAAGAATCAAAGAACTTCAGATGTTATTTGAACTAGTGGATGAATTCCATTTTAAAAAAGTATTTCCAAAATACAAATGGGCTTTGTCGGATTCGTTTGCCACGATCTCTCATGAAGAAAGGATGCATACAAACGATCCATCCGCAACTCCGACGACGCTCTTCGGTAAAAAAAGGGCCAAAGCGGTCGGGAAAGTTATAGAATCCGATTCAGAAAGAAAATCGAAGCGTAAATTCATGGGAGTCGAACTGATACAGAGTTTAAGTGAAGAGGTTGAAAGTTCGCTTAAAGTTTCCTATCAAGAACAGATTCGAAACCGTTTTCACGAGATGACCGATCATCTTTCCAAACAAACCGGGCGCTGGGATAGACTCGTGTTATTCATATCCGATGAAGAATTTAAAACTTATCCTGCTGGATTGAAAAAACTTTTTACGGAAGATTCACATATCGCTTATTCACCTTGGGAAACGAAAGGAATTACGATGCATTCTTTTATGAGGGTCGACGTGGAAACCGTTAAGTCTGTCATAAAATCGTTAACGATGGCGGCTAACGTAGATGCGTGGAAGGTATTAAGTATTCGTAATTTGATCGAACTTAACGAGGATGCCATACAGACCGTTTTTAATGACGAAGAATTTGTAAAGAATTACGGAAAAGTTCTTCGAAAAGGATACGTAAAGTATTTTCCGTGGTACTTTGGAATTTTGGATTTTGTAGGAGTTGCAAAATTGATTCAGGATATTTTCTTTCAAGCGGCTAAAGAAAAAATTCGATCGGAACAATCATTTTTCAAGTCAAAAAATCGAGATATAGCTTTCAAGTTGGAACAAAAGGAAATCCAGGAAAAATTAAAAGAAGATGAAAAAATCAAATCTTTAGAACAAAAATCCAAACTTTCGGAAGCTCTCAATCAATATTATTTTGAAAAAAATATTCCGCCGGTGTTGAAGGATATTCTTTACGAAGTTCCTGGGTATTCCCCTGAATTGATTCATCAGATTATAGAGCGTGATAAATTCATTCTGGTATCGGATTCTGATCCTGCAAAAGACAAAACGGATTTAATTTTGATTTATCCGGAAGATGAATCCTTTCGTTTCAGGGCGAAAGAAATCCATAAAGTCTTATCGGAAAAAAAGAAAAATTTAGAATTTAAATTGAGCAACAAAGAGGAAGATTTTCAAAAGGAAAAAATTACTAAAATTTTAAAATATTTGGATTCTTGGTTTTCTTCCAAGCCGGAAATTTCTAAAGGTACGAAAAGTGCTTCCGCAAATTCAAACGAAGATCCTTATGAAAATTTTCGAAAGGAAATTGTAAAAATCAAAGGGAAAGAGAAAATTTCCCTATAATTCTAATTGGTCACTTCAAGAAGTTATTTCAGAGATAATTTATGATGTGTTCAATGATCTTTTAAAACAGAGTAAAGAATGCTTTTAAACGAATCTAGAGTTTATGTACTTCCGTCCAAAAAATTAAGGTGAACGATTTCTAGCGAGAACCATTAAAAGTCTGTCTAAAAACCTCAGATGTAGTAACTCCCTATGGGGTGTTTCCAAGGATAAAGTCCATAAGCCGCTAAAAAGACGTAATCTATGGGAACTTCTACGCTTTATTACAACTTTGATTGTAACTGATTTTTCTTTGGAGATCGACTCTAAGAAAAAAGTATATTGTTATAATGGGTTTAGAAATTTCTGATATAAGAGAAAAATACTTACAGTTTATCTTTCCCCGAAACAAAATCTATCTTTTAAGAAAATCAAAATTTAACCGTGTAAACAGCAGTAGGTGTGATTTCCGTAAATCCGTTGATTGGACTTTTTACGGTAACGGCTGAAAATTTCCATCCCTCGGGATTTGAATCGAAAAGTAAGGTTTGTATTTTTTCGTAATCCTTAGCAAATAAAAATGCGTGAATCAATTGTAAGCCGTAAACTGCACCTAACAGCCATTGGGCTTGGTTGTATTGGGATGTCGCGCGATCATAGTTGCTGAAATAAGGATTGGTTATTGTGGCCGTGGTTAAAATTCTCGTAACTAAGGTGGTTGCACGAACCGTTTCGTCAGAACTGACCGGGTTTAAACTTGGATCCATGAAGGCGGCAATAGTGATTGCGGCAGAATTGGATTTATAGTTGTTTTCTTCCGCCGAGGCTTTTTCTTTACAATTATTGGCGTATAACGCCGCGCCGGTGAACAACAAAAAGCTGATAACCGCCCATTTTTTTTGTCCTACTTTCCATTGACCCCAACCAGGAAGAATTGCGGATCTACTGGATATGGACCATTTCGTTTCTTTCCAAGAGGATGAGATTGCTGTTTGTTCGATTTTGTCGTTGGTTTTGGATGGTGGTTTCGTAGTGACTTTTTTTGGCTCATTCTTTTTAGGATCTTTTAAATTGATCTCGGAAATTTCGGTTTTGGGAACGATCTGTATTTTTCCGTTAATTTCTATTTGGACTTCGGTTCTTGATTGGTTTACAATTTTACCCTGAAGAGTTTTTCCGTTTTTAAGAACGATCGTGCTTGCCGACAACGGTAAAGAAATTAGAATTATTAAAGCGAAAATTCCCGAAGAAGATGTAAGTTTAGATATTCGAGACATAGGATTATGGGTGCTTTTTGTTAAGTCTAAAAATGAAAGTTGGTTAGGTAAAATTCCCGTTCAGATTACAATTGATGAACTGGTTTAAATTCATTGAATAGAAAAAATCTTTATGACTCTTAATCGCGAAACTTTAGAATCTATCTTTTTATACAACAAATTATCTTTTTGCTTGAAAAAACAAGTACGAATCGGCGACCCTTCATTACTGTGGCACACACTTCCGAGTTAGAAAAACTCTATAACCACAATAAAGATGATTTATTTCATTATATAAAAAAATCGTTTTACGACGAAAATTCTGCGCAAGATATTTTGCACGATTCGTTTCTAAATTTTTTTCGATATTATGAAGATAAAAGCATTCCTGATCCGACTTCTTGCAGGATGATCCTTTTTAGAATCGCGAGAAATTTAATGATTAACCATGCGAAATCCTATTATCAGCGGAATGTATCTTTGGTAGGCGAAGATGTGAGCAGTAATTTTACATCTAAAACGCCAAGTCCTGAATTTTCCGTATTGGAAAAAATTGACCAATCGGATGTTAAAAATATCATCGATTCTCTTTTAGATACAATTTCCCCGGAATATAAAGAAGCTTTACTTTTAAGATACCAGCAGGATTTAAAACTAGAAGAGATTTCTAAAATTCTTGGGATGAGTATATCGGGCGTATCTAGACTCATCGAAAGGGCCGAAAAAGCTTTGGCTCAAGAAGGTAAAAAGATAGGTTTCCAACCTGAAAATTACATATAGGATATTTTTTATTACGTCTTATATTTTAAAAAAGAAAGAATTCGGACTATTGATGATAAAAAAATCAGAAATGAAAAAAAAAGCTCAAATTGATTTCTTTTAGTTTGTTTAGCAAACAGGAAGCAGGATAGAATGAATCGTAGACCCGGGAAACGTAAATATGGAAAATAAGACGGATACTCCCGAATTTGAAGGATACGCAAGACTCCTTAGGGAAAAGGGGACCGTATCTCAACTTCCGGCTTTCGATCCGAATTGGGTCGGAATGAAACCTCGTTTTAACGTAGAAGATAAAATCATGAGTATTCCTACGAATATTCTTCGTTTTCCGAAGACAGTTTGGTTAACGGCAGCGGCCGTTTTATTACTTATGATTGGCGTTTGGTCTAGTTTTCGGATTCCGAAAGCTAAACCTGAAATTGTTCAAGGGACTCCTCTTAAAGCAGTAGTAGTTTTTGTAAAGGGTCAAGCTTCTATTATGAGGGATATTCAAACAGAGTTACATCGCGGCGACCTTTTGAATGAGTCCGATATTATTCTTACCAATGCCGGAGGAGTCGTGGACATCGGCTTAACCGATTCCAGTGTAATTCGCGTAAAAGAAAATAGCAGATTGATTCTGAAAGAATTGAGAGAAAACAACGGCTCTCAGATCAAAATAAACTTAACCGCAGGTAGATTGTTAAACGTAGTCGAAAAAGAAAAAAAAGGAAGTAATTTCTATGTGGAAACTCCTTCTGCGGTTGCAGGTGTGAGAGGAACTTCTTTCGAAGTAAATGCGTCCCAAAACGAATCCATGGTATTTGTAGTGGAAGGGACGGTGGAAGTGATTTCTTTAAATACTGCTGGGAAAATATATACTTTAGAAACGACTAAGCTTATAACCGTAAATAAAGACGGAGAAATTGAATCGATCAATCTCCCTAAGCTGAATTCTACTCTCCCGGAATATAAAGATATGAGGAAGAATCTTGAAAATCTGGGTAGAGAACTTTTTTTAGATTTGCGGGATTTGAAGTCCGCAAAAACTGAAGAGGAATTGAGTAGAATTTATAACCTTAACATCGAGCATATCATCATGAAAGATGGGAGAGAATTGAGAGGTGTCGTTGTTTCTCAGAAAAAGGGAAAACTAGTGGTCCAAACTCTGAAAGGTACTTATATTCTAGACGAGAACGCTGTAGATAAGATTAAGTACTAATTCAATTCTAAACTTTCTATCTCCAAATAAAATAAGCCGTTTGATCTAAATTTCAAGCGGCTTTTTTTATTTCCCAAAACAAAAAGTAAAACGGAGCAATCCAGAAATTCGAAACCTTTCTGAACAAGGAAAATGTTCTAAAGTTTTCTCATACGTTTAAGAGAAATAGAGAAGTTCAACTTTGTGATTCAGTTTAAAACTCTCAGATAATTTCGGTCAAGTTTTGGTATATTCATCTTTTCTAATTAGGAATCGATGTGATCGTAGATCCAGGAATCTAAAGACCAGGCGCCACCTCCGAGAAGAAAAAGTGCGATTCCCATGGAAACTGTGAGAATGTGATATTCAAATCCTTCTCCGCCTTGATTACCGAACCAATTCATAAAAAAGCCAATTTCTTTGTGAGTCCATCCGGCTATTGCCAAGGTACATGTGATTCCAAACGCCGCTAATCTTGTACAAAGTCCCAATAGGAGGGCAATGGATCCGAAAAATTCCGATAGAATTGCTAATATGGCCAAAATGGTCGGAAATTCGGCGGTATTTACCAGATAATCCATAGAAGCTTCATAACCCGCACCTTCGAACCAGCCTAAAAGTTTTTGGGCACCGTGGGGAAATATGCAGATTGCAAGACCGAATCGAAGAAAAAGAATAGAAAAAAATTCTTGGGTTGAGAAGAAACTTTGAATCATGATGTGCTCCGAGAACTTCATCCTTTATGAATTTTCGAAAGAAGGAAAGAAATAAAAAATTCAAGAAAAAAGCATTTGTAGAAGCTCTTGTTCCTTATAAGCGTTTGATTGTTGGTAGATAAGAATTTGGCAATTTGTTGAAAAATAGGAGTTCTTGCATTTCAGGAATCGATGAAAGTATCTTAAACATTTTTATTTGGCATTCTTAAAGTTTGTCCCAAAACCTTAAAAAAATTGGTTATAATCAAAGTTCGTAATAAAACGTAGAGTGATTTTATCCGAATTTGTCTTGGAATCTTTCGGGGCCACGCCAGTGTATAGTTTGTTCGTAGTAAAGACTTTAAAAATCTATAAAGTAGATAGCTGGTTATTTCAATTGCATAATAAACAGTGAATTTCATTCTCTTCTATTTTTAGTTTTTCTATGAATTTCTTGATCCGAGTCTGTTCATATTTTATCTGTTGTTCTTTTACTATTGCTTTCGATTTGTTCGTCGAATAGTAGATACTACTGATCGCTACATAAAGGAGCGCCGTCAGTTTAGTGAAAATCTCCGTTTAAAAGCAGAATTTTGAAAACTTCATTATAAAAGATCAGTAATCGTTTTTTGTGTAATCCTACATATATTTTTCTTTTCACTCCAATTTCTTCTGTCGATTTTTTGTCTTGTGGTTAACGTATTTCTTGATTTAACTCACGCTTTTCAAGCCCAGAAGGGTGCATTTTGTCTAAAGTTATTTCAAAAATAATCTTTTATGTCCTAAAATGACATTTCAAGATAAAGGAAGTGGGTTCTAAAAAAATTTTCTCTTTTTTCAATACCTTGAATCCAGTTTCCGAAGAAAATTATGTCTTATTTGATCCAGAGATTAGGTTCTCTCAATAAGAATCTTCTTATTCGATGGAGTCCAAATGTTGGACGAAGTGAAATGTTTACGATTTTAATCTAAAAAAGTTCCATTTTCGGTTCTTTGCAAAAACAGAATTCGAACTGGAATTGCAATGGTTGTTTAGGATGAGGGTTTTTAGATATTATTTTGATCGTGTCGAACGATACTTGCCCTTAAAATCGGTTGTCGGATTCCCCTAATTCTAAAAATCTGGCATAAAATTATTTAGCGGGATATCCATGTCTGAAGAAACTCAAGAAAAGAAAAACAAAAAGGTCAACAAAATGACTGTGGCGGAAATTAACGCTGCAATTCAAACTTCGAAAGAAAAAATGAACGGTTCTTCTAGCAAATATATTTTGCATCTCAATGCAAGATTGGAAGAACTTGCGGCAAAAGGTAAGAAGTAATTTCCTTTTTTAATCTGTCGGTTTTCGATGGATTTGGTCTGCGTCGTTTTTACCTCTTTGAACTTTTCGATCCTTGCTTCAATTTATCGATATAAAACATCAATACGCTTCAGCTGTATTGTTTAGCGGATTTTCCTGGCATATAAAACCTGGCTCTCGTGTTTGCCTTGTGGGTCCAAACGGTTCTGGCAAATCTACTTTATTTAGAATTGCAGAAGGGAAATTTATTCCGGACAACGGAACCGTAGCAAAATCAAAAAATACCGAAATTTCAGTTTTTCAACAGATACCGGACTTCGATCCAGAAGCTTCGGTCGTAGATACTGTATTAGACAAACATAAACATTATCGCCAGTATTCGGAACGATTGAGGGAAATCAATTGTAAGTTCGATCTTGTTTCCCACGATTCGAAAGAATTTACAGCAATCCTAGACGAACAAAGTGCTCTGGAAGAGTACGCCTTTACGTACGGAATTCACAAGATAGAATCCAATGCCCGTAAGGTTTTAGGGGGATTAGGATTTTCTAATGCTCAGATGGAAATGAAGGTTCGCGAGTTCTCTCCTGGTTATCAACACCGTCTTGGTTTGGCGATAACTCTTCTGAATCCAGGTAACTTACTTTTGTTGGACGAACCTACGAACCATTTGGATAACGCATCTAAGGAATGGCTTGCAGGTTATCTGAATTCCACAGGACAATCCTTTGTGCTTGTGACTCACGATCCCGAATTTTTGAATGCAACCTGCGATACAATTGCAGAACTTTCCCCTTCCGGAGTCATCGAATTTCGGGGAACCTTGGAAGAATATTTCGAACATAAAAATGAATTTCAGGAAAAGCTCCAAGCCCAATTCGAGAAAGAGGAAGCTTATCTTAAAAATAGAATGGAATGGATAGAGCGATTTCGTGCGAAGGCTACGAAGGCAAGACAGGTCCAATCTGCGATCAAAAAACTTGAAAAAAGAGATAAGGTGGAAGCGCCTCAGGAATCTTTCTGGAATTCCAAGTCCGATTATCGTTTTAATTTTATTTCTTCAGGAAAAATTACCGTAAGAATCGAAAACGGGGCCTTTTCGTATTCCGGTAAAGCTCCTTATATTTTCAACAACGCTGATTTAGAAATCTCCGCGGGAGATAAAATTGCAGTTGTCGGTCCGAATGGAGCTGGAAAGTCTACGTTTCTTCGTTGTCTATTAGAAATTCATAAACTAATTTCGGGAAAAATTTATTACGGACCGAAAACAAAAATCGGTTACTTCTCGCAAAATCATCACGAAGAACTGGATCCTTCCAAAAATTTGCTTCAAACCGTTATGTCCGCTTATCCCGATCTTACGGAACAACAAGCTAGAAGTCTTCTCGGTTATTTTTCTTTTTCAGATGATTCCGTTTATAAACAAACCAATCTTCTTTCGGGTGGGGAACAAAGTCGTCTTCGTCTTGCAATGCTCGTCCATTTTCCGGCCAATGCAATTTTCTTGGACGAGCCTACAAACCACCTGGATTTAGTCGTTCGGGATAATTTACGTCGAGCATTGATGGCTTATGAAGGTTCCCTTTTGATCATCTCTCATGATCCAGAGTTTTTAAAAGATCTCTGTAACCGTACCATTTCGGTAGATAACGGAGAGATCCGTGATTTCAATTGTACTTTCTCTGATTATCTGAATTACAATTTACAAGAAACAATACATCCTAAATTACAAAGAGACAGTTCTACCTTGAAAAAGGGGGAGACCCGTTCTAAAAAAAATTCTGACAAAAATCGAATCAAAAAAATTCAGAAAGAATTAGAGCAGATAGAAACCAAAATCGAACTTTTGGAAAAATCCAAAAAGAATTTGGAAGAAGTGTTGGCTGATCCAGGCTTTTTTAAAAATCGTAGTTATCAATTGGAGATAGACAACTTAAACGAAGTCAAAAATGAAATCACACATTTGACGTCTACATGGGAATCGCTTCAATTTGAGTTGGAAGATCTTTCAGAAAAGTCTAAGTTGTAATTTGATTGGAATTATGAATTCGAGTTACTTGAATTTTAAGTACGATAAGCTGACAAGAAACGGCTGATTCGGCGAATATCACGTTCTATTTTTATATTGAGGAATATTGTCGTATGACCCCTAAAGAACTGAAGTCGAGATTGGATTTGAGAGAAATGAAAAAGGATTCGTTTTATCTTCTCGATGTGAGAAATCCGAACGAGTCGGAAATTTGCACGATCAAAGGAACCGATCTTTTGATTCCTGTAGGAGAACTTCCAAGCAGGCTTCCCGAAATCAATTCTTGGAAAGAATCTGGTAAAGATATGATTGTGTATTGTCGTTCCGGAGGACGTTCTGCCATGGCTTGTGGGATTTTAAAACAATCTGGTTTTACAAGAGTACATAATGTTGAAGGGGGAATTTTACTTTATTCGGACGAAATTGATCCTTCTATTGCTAAATATTAATAAGACTACGCCAAAATCTCAAGTGTAGCGGGAAAACTATATAGTCGTCCCAAAAATTTTTACGAAAAACCAGTTGATAAATCCGTAATAAAAGTGGGTTCCGTATTTTTGTGAAACTCGGATGTCTCGCTTCTATTGGTGCTCGATGGATTTTGGGACAAGTTTTTAAAAGGTGGTTTATCTATTGGAGTTCACGTGATTTGAATTTTACGGTAAACTTAAAATCAGGTTGAAATGAACGTTGTGACGAATCCTAAATTCAAAATTCGATTGAAAATGTCTTAAAGTTCTTTATCTCCTCTGAAGCTTAAATCGTCAATTCGGGGAACCTATTAATTTCGAGTTTTAAAATTATGTGTCGTTTTTTATCAGAGCTAATATATTGTCGAATGATTTTGTTCTTAAAAGTATATGAGAAAAATACGATTTTATATTATAATAATTTTACTTTTTATCGGAGTCAATTGTCTTTTTATTGAAAGGTATTGGGTCCGATTCCAAGAATACGAATTCAAATCCGGTAAAGTTGCAAAAGATTTCGACGGTTATAAAATTGCAGTCGTTTCCGATCTTCACTACGGTTTTTTAAATCCTGAATTTTGGATTCGATGGGTTATAGAAGAAATCAATTCTCGTAACGTGGATTTAATCGTAGGCTTGGGAGATTATGTAAAAAAGCGGGATACGGATGCGGAACTGTTAAAAGTTTGGCCTATTTTAAAAGAACTCAAGGCAAAGGACGGCGTTTATTTTGTTAACGGAAATCATGATCATTGGGCAAACGACGGACTATCGCTTGAACTTTTAGAAAAAAGTGGTCGATCCATTAGAAATAAAAACGTAGTGATACAACGAAAAGTGTCAAGATTGATCTTGGCGGGAATTGGAGATTTTTTGGAAGATCGGACTGACATCGATAAAGCTTTATCCGGTACCTTTCATAAAGATTTCAGGATTGTGCTGTCTCATAATCCTGACGCATCCAATACAAAGCATGAAGAAAAAGTGGATTTGTTTCTGACTGGACATACTCATGGAGGACAAGTAAGAATCCCAATTTTTGATATTTCACCGATTTTACCTGTAGAGGATTTCAACTTTGACGTCGGATTTAAAAAAAATAAATCCGGCGAAGACGTATTTATTTCCGCGGGTATCGGCTGGTCGATTTTACCGATTCGATTTTTTTGTCCCGCGGAGGTTCCATTGATCGTATTGCGTTCTCCATAGAGATTGGATCTTGGTCATAAATGAAAATTTGCCTGAATTTCTTCAAAATGGATTAGAATTATATTATATTTTAAAACATGGAACCTTGAGTTTTTTTCGGGGTTTCGAACTTATAATTAAAAAGCTTATTACTCCTAAAAGAATTTTCTGGAAATAGGAAAAACCTTCTAACAAGGATCGTATTTTCTGCCTTGATGATGTTTAAGTATTATCTTCAGTTGGATTTTTAGAAAAATGAGGAAATGAAATTCTTCTTCCATATTACTTCTGTCTTCATAAGAACGATGATTCTATCCAAAACAATCAGTATGGATTTAAGACAAAATGGCGCCCCTTCTGGGCTTGAAAAGCGTGGGTTAGATGCAAGCATTTACCACAAAACAAGAAAACCAACAGAAGGAACGTAATGAAAAGAAAAGTATATGTAGGAATGGATGTCCACAAAGAAACGATTAGAATTGCGTGTTTAACGAACAATACAAAGGAAATAGTAAAAGAACAGCAGATAAAACATAATGAGGTTCAGATCAAAAAGTTCGTCAATAAACTAAAATCAGAATGGAACGAGATACATAGTTGTTACGAGGCGGGAGTAACCGGTTATCCACTTTACAGAAATCTAAAGTCTTTGGGAGTGAATTGCATCCTTGTAGCGCCAGGAAAGATACCAAGACAAAGTTCGGATAAGATCAAAACCGATAAAAGAGATGCGATCAAGTTAGCAAAATTATTACGAAGTGGAGAATTAGAATCGATTCATGTACCGAGTGAAGAGGACGAAGCGGTAAGAGATTATTTGAGATCCCGTGACAGCCTTCGTTTGGATTTAGGAAGGAATCGTCAAAGGTTAATGAAATTCTTATTAAGAAAGGGTATAACTTACTCAGCAACAAAGTATTGGACAGTCAGTCATAACAAATGGTTGAACAATCTACAGTTTAACAACGAGATCCTTCAAGAGACATTTAACGACTATTATAGTCGGGTAAGAGTTCAAGAAGAGAATTTAAAAGCGATGGATAAGAGGATACAAGAGATAGCGGAAAGTGAACCGTATCGAGAGAAAGTGGGAGTATTAAGATGTTTCCGAGGAGTGGATTATCTAACCGCAATGTTTTTACTTTGTGAGGTTTGTGACTTCAAACGATTCAAAACAGCCGGTTCGTTCATGAGTTTTTTAGGACTTGTTCCGGGAGAATATTCCAGCGGTTCCAAAAGAAAACAAACAGGGATAACAAAAACTGGAAGTCCCAGACTTCGAAGAATATTGACAGAAGCAGCTTGGCAACATCGTTTCCCTGGAACAGGAAGTAAGATTGTAACCGCACGTAGATCGGGACAACCTGCGTTAGTTGTTGCTTTGGCGGAAAAAGCATCTCTCAGATTACACAAGAAGTTTCGTAATCTACAGCAAAGAGGAAAAACTCCTCAGGTAATGATAACGGCAGTTTCAAGAGAGTTATCCGGATTTCTTTGGGCGGCGATGAATCTGGTTGCATAGAGTTAGAGTAATGTTTCATCCAATAATTGAATTCGTTAGAGAAGATGTACGATAAAGGAGGAATACTTGTTGGCTCAGTGTTGAAGCAAATTTGAATTTCAAATTTGACCTTCGTTTTAAGACTAAGAACGAGGGTGTCGTGTCGATTGTGTAAATGACTTGTGAATAACCAAAAAGTAACAAGGATAAACCCAATATGAGCAAACCCAAAAATCGAGCTGAAGAGCTACTCGATGAATTAATCAAAGATAAGAGTCCTGAAGATCTACTGGGAAATGAAGGCCTCTTAAAGCAACTAACGAAATCACTGATAGAGCGAGCGATGCAAGGTGAGATGACGCATCACCTTGGATATGAGAAGAATTCCTCGTTGGGCAATAACACAGGAAATTCTCGGAATGGCAAAAGTAACAAAAAGCTCAAAGGAGATTTTGGAACAATCGATTTGGAAATACCTCGAGACAGAAACGGCAGTTTCGAACCGCAGATCATTCAAAAAGGACAGACACGCTTTACCGGCTTCGACGATAAGATCATTTCGATGTATTCACGCGGAATGACCACACGAGAAATTACCCAACATCTCCAAGAAATCTATCAAGTGGAAGTCTCAGCGGATCTGATCTCAGAAGTCACCGATTCGGTACTGGAAACGGTGATCGAGTGGCAGAATCGCCCCTTGGATAAAGTATATCCAATTCTCATCATGGACGCGTTAGTCGTAAAGGTGAGAGACGGCCACCACGTTCAAAACAAATCCTTCTATTTGGCTTTAGGAATCAATCTACAGGGCACAAAAGAGATACTTGGGATTTGGGTGGAGCGCACCGAAGGAGCGAAGTTCTGGCTTCAGATCTTAACCGATTTAAAGAATCGCGGAGTTGAAGATATCTTAATCGCCTGTGTTGACGGGTTAAAAGGATTTCCGGATACGATCATATCAGTTTTTCCTAATGCACAAGTTCAACTTTGTATCGTTCATATGGTAAGGAATTCTTTGAAATGGGTTTCTTACAAACAGAAGAAAGAGTTGATGATTGATTTAAAGGCTATCTACAAATCTCCGTCGGCAGAGATTGCTAAGAAAAGCCTTGATGATTTTTCAACCAAATGGGACAGTCAATATCCGATGATCAGCAAGTCCTGGAGAAACAATTGGGAATCGGTGATTCCTTTTTTGGCCTATCCACCTAACATTCGTAAGGCGATTTACACCACAAACGCTATCGAATCTATGAATATGGGGCTAAGAAAAATTATCAAGAATCGGGGTTCGTTTCCTACCGATGAAGCGGCTATCAAGCTTCTTTATTTAGCTTTGAATAATATGTCTAAAAAATGGACCATGCCTATTCAAGATTGGGGAAAAGCAATGAATCAATTTTCGATTATTTTCGGCGATCGGTTGAAGTTCGATTCGTTTTAAGATATGTCATTTACACAGGAACGCTGACACCCTCCTAAGAACAGCTCCCGATGTATAGATTATCCTGCGGTATCCAACCCGCGAATATCAGTCTGATCAATCGTCGCGAATGCTTTTCTCTAACGAGTTAAATTATTGGGTGATTAAAAAAAATGCGAAAAAATATTTACGGCTCCGGATGGGGGCGCCATATCAGAGCCGGTCTTAAAAACCTTAAAAGAAATCAGTTACAATGATTCAGTAAGTTTGTAATAAAATATAGAAGTTCTTACAAATTACGTCCTTTTGGTAGTTTACGAGCTTTCGAGCATATTTTATAACTGTTAAGTTCTTGTCTAACTCCTATATTCCGAGGTTTTTAAGACAGGCTCTTAATAAGAAAAATTTTGCAAAAACATTTCGGGAACTGAAAGTTTTTTCCTAACGGTGATTGAACATAAAATTTTCTACGCCGATGTATGCAAAAAGAAGTTTAGACAAAAATGGATTCTATATAGTCACTAAAAAAATGAAATTAAAATGAAACTCATATCAGGCCGTCTTATTTTTCTTTAATAACCGATGTTTATTATCAAATGAGAATGATTAAAGAAAAAACAGAAAAGAATTCCTACTTTCCAAAATAGGCTTTTTTTGAGGAGTTGGACGAAAATGAGTAGTGGCAGATCGTTACTTTTAAGATTTTTTCTAGTTTTGTAGATGGCAAAGACGATTGTGAGAAAAAATTGTGGGAATTCCCGTATTTAAATCTTTTTGGGAAATAGTTTTTAAGGAATTTGTAGGAATTCTTCTACATGAACAAAGGATTCGTCTTCTTTTGGAAAATCAGGATCCTTTGAACTAAAAAAGAATATAAAAAAGATTTCGGACGAATTACCTACAATTTTATTTCGAGTCAAAGATCAACGAAAAAGGAAAGTGCAACTGTGCGATTTCTAAAGAAAATTGGATTTTACTTGGATCAAAGAAAAAGATCTGACTAAGATTTGCTTTTTTTGTAAATGATAGGAATTTTTTTATGTAACGGTTTTGGCGAAAAGGTTTACTTTTCGATTAAGACGGAAATACCTGCTTCGAAAATTTTCCAATGGGATCTACGGGTGCAATGTGTCGGATAAGGTGTAGAACACTGCAAAGCGAAAGAACATTCGTGAATTAGAATATTAAAGTTATTAGGAGTAATTATGGAAGAGGCGGTCATCCTGGACGGAATTAGAACCCCGTTTGGAAATTTCGGAGGAACTTTAAAGGACCTTAGTGCGGTTGATTTGGGAGTTTTGGTTTCGAAGGCGATTTTGGAAAAAACAGGAGTTTCTCCGGACGGAATCGGAGAATCAATTTTTGGAAATGTAATTCCGACTGGAAAAGAGGCGATTTATCTCGCTCGCCATATCGGTCTGAAATCTGGTCTTCCTTTGGGGATTCCGGCCTTGACTTTGAATCGTCTTTGTGGTTCCGGTATGGAAGCGATCATTCAGGCCGCAAAGAAGATTTATCTTGGAGATGCGGATGCGGTTCTTGCAGGTGGTGTGGAATCTATGAGCAACGCTCCTTACGTAGTTCGAAATGCACGCTGGGGCGTTCGTTATGGCTCTGCTGAATTCGAAGATACATTGGAACAAGGTCTTACCGACCAATACGTAGGTTTGATAATGGGACAGACTGCGGAAAATCTTGCGGATCAATATAAAATTTCCAGACAAGAACAAGACGAATGGGCTGCAATCTCTCAGACCCGTGCGGAAAAAGCGACTGCGGAAGGTCGTCTTAAAGATGAGATCTTTATCGTTACGATTCCCGGTAAAAAACCGGTTACATTAGAAAAGGATGAGTTTATTAAAGGTGTTGCCGGAATTGATAAACTTGGGACTTTGAAAGCTGTTTTCCGGGACGGCGGAACCGTAACTGCGGGGAATGCATCCGGTTTGAATGATGGGGCGGCCGCTACCATCGTAACTTCTTCTTCTTATGCAAAAAAAATCGGTAAAAAGCCCCTCGCGATTATCCGCGGCTATGGTCACGCTGGCTGCGATCCTGCTAAGATGGGAATCGGTCCCGCACTTGCAATTCCTGCCGCTTTAAAAAAAGCAGGTCTAAAACTTTCAGATATGAGTCTTGTAGAAATCAATGAAGCTTTCGCCGCTCAGTATCTTGCCGTTCAAAAGGAACTTGGTCTTAATCCGGAGATTACTAATGTAAATGGCGGGGCCGTTGCCATCGGACATCCACTTGGAGCTTCCGGTGCCAGAGTTACGATTACTCTAGCATACGAACTAAAAAGAAGAAAAGCGAAATACGGTGTCGCTTCTCTTTGTATTGGAGGCGGTCAAGGAATCGCGCTCGTTTTGGAAAATCCGGAAGTGTAACTAGAAGTTTCGCTTCATATTCTATAAAAGGCTCGGAAAATTCCGGGCCTTTTTATTATAGTTTGTATCAATCCAATATATTATGTTTTTTAAATATTATAGAAAATTTTATTTTATGTATGGAAAGTGTGCGGATCGAATCGGAAATTGCAATTATTTGTATTGCCGATTTTTAGTTGGATAAATTTTTCTGAATGTTCTCTGCGTTATCGAATTGTTTATGTGGAGTGACGAAAATGTAAGGTAAAAGAGAAAACCTATTTTTGGACGTGCGATACAAGGTCTATTTCAATTGTTTGGGCTGGAGGATTAAGAATTTAAAAAAATGAATTATTGGTTTTTATAAAAAATTACGAAAAAATTTCTTATAAAAACGGCGATCCTGCAATGTCAAATAGCTCGTTCTATTGACTGAATGATATCTTAAGGATGTGTATTTTCCTGTTGTGCCCGTTGTATAGGCCGAATGGGAAGTTTTCTATTTTATTTTGAGCTTTTCTCAAAACTTCAAAAAATTACGACTATAATTGTTCGGTCATTAGTAGTAAAACGCGGTAGTTCCTATCGATTACGTCTCTTTGGGAATTTATGACGGACTCTTACTTGCCTGTCAAACTTTCGTAGGAGTCCTATATTCCGAGGTTTTGGGACAGACTTTTAACAGGAGTTCCCTAAAATTAAAACGGTTGGACCTTTTTATAAAAGGAAATAATTTGAAGGTTAGGTTTAAAGGGTAAAAAATTCAAATACATTCCAGTTCAACCCGGTCGGGGTTGGATTCAAGAGGAGTAAAGGTAAGGTGGGAATCCGTTCGTACCTTCTTGACGGTAAATGATTCCCTTCGAATCTTGCATACAGAGCTTTATTCTAGGTTTCGATACCGATTTCGAAGAGCCGTACCGGAAAGTAAATCCCGGCATCGACGATCCCAAGCGGGGAATGCCAGGAACCATCGGATGAGTTCAATTTCGACCAAGGTGTACTATAAAAATGGAATTTGCCCTTTCTAGTGAACAGAAAGAATTGCGTGATCTCGCCAGAAAATTTGCTAAAGAAGAAGTTCGTCCAAAGGCAGAGCATCACGACCGTACGGGGGAATACCCTCTTGCAATCTTAAAAAAAGCTTGGGAAATCGGGCTCATGAATCTTCATATAGAATCCAGATTCAACGGAGCTGATATGTCCGAACTGGACGGTGTAATCATCGGAGAAGAACTTTTTTGGGGATGTTCCGGTGTGGCGACCGCAATTCTTGCAAATAACCTTGCGTTGGCTCCTGTTATTCTCGGAGCAAGTGATAAAATCAAAAAAGAATTTATTCAACCAATGACGGAGGAATTTAAACTCGCGGCTTATGCGGTGACCGAACCGGGTGCTGGATCAGACGTCGCGGCAATTCGTACCTCTGCAAAAAAAGTCGGAGACGAATATATCATCAACGGTTCCAAAATGTGGATCACGAATGCCGGATACGCAGATTGGCTTTTCGTTCTTGCAAAAACCGATCCTTCCGCAGGTCATAAAGGAATTACCGGATTTATCGTAGATGCAAAATCTCCTGGAATCATCGTAGGAAAGAAAGAAATCAACATGGGGCAGAAATGTTCTGACACGCGTGCAATCACATTCGAAGACGTGAAAATTCCCTCGTGGCAGATGATTGGGCGAGAGGGGGAGGGTTTTAAAATTGCAATGGGAGCTTTTGACCGCACTCGTCCTGGAGTTGCAATCGGAGCTGTCGGGGTTGCGCGTGCTGCGATGGAACATTCCGTCAGCTATGCAAATACTCGTAATACTTTCGGTCGTCCGATCATGGAAAACCAAGGAATCTCTTTTATGATCGCGGAGATGGCTCGCGACATCGAAGCCGGAAGACTTCTTTGTTATCAAGCGGCTTGGATAATTGATAACGGATTTAGGAATACATACCAAGCATCGATCGCAAAAATGTTCTGTGCAGATATGTGCATGAAAGTTTGCACGGACGCTGTTCAAGTTCTCGGCGGATACGGATTTAACACGGAATATCCGGTTGAAAAGTTAATGAGAGATGCGAAAATTTTTCAAATCTACGAAGGTACTTCTCAAATTCAAAGAATGATCGTTTCTCGTTTTCTTGCGGATGGAAAGGGAATCGAGGGGCCGAACTCCTGAAAGAGTTTTCTCTCACATTCGAGGAATTCTCCGCGCTTGCAGAGCGTGGAAATTTGATTCCTGTTTTTAAACAGGTTTTTCTAGATATGGAAACTCCGGTTTCTCTGTTTGCAAAGTGGGGATGTGAATCTTCACAGAATTCCTTTCTTCTGGAATCTGTGGAAGGCCGTGAAAAACTGGGAAGAAATTCTTTTCTCGGCAAAACTCCCTCCCGCATCCTTCAGGGAAAGAATGGTCTTTTTTATATCACCGTCGAAAACGAAACTTCGACGGAAATCATCACTTACGATCCTTTGGTTCTTTTGGAGAATCTTCTCGGAGACGACGTTTACGTCCAAGACTATCGCCTTCCTTCGTTTGCAGGCGGGGCAGTAGGATTCGTGTCTTTTGCAGCCATTCGCTATTATGAGAACATTCCGGATACAAAGCCGGAAGATGAAAACGCCCCCGATTGTTATTTTGCGATCTACGACGAACTTCTTGTGGTCGATCATATTGATCATATTTTAAGAATTGTTGTCAATGCAAGAATCCGAGAACATTCTTCCTTAAAAGAATGTTACGATTCTACAATCAATAAAATCAATTCTATCGAAAATGAAATCCGAAATGGAATTGTTCCAGAAGAGATCAAAACCCCGAAGGTCGTAAATGGGGTTCTGCAATTGGATCCGAATATTCCGGACGAAGAATATAAGAAAAATGTGGAAAAGGCCAAAAAATATATCCAAGCTGGGGATATATTTCAAGTCGTGCCTTCCAGAAAGTTGAAGTTCAAGCCGGATGTTTCTCCGTTTCAAATCTATCGCGGCCTAAGAACCGTAAATCCGAGTCCCTATATGTATTATCTCCGACTCGGTGAAATTACGATTGTAGGAAGTTCTCCGGAGATTATGGTAAAATATGCGAACAATCAGACGTTTCTTCGTCCGATCGCAGGAACCCGTCCTCGCGGTAAAAACTCGAGCGAAGATAAATTTTTGGAAGAGAATCTTCTCTCCGATCCGAAGGAAATATCGGAACATGTTATGCTTGTCGATCTCGGACGCAACGATCTTGGAAGGGTTTGTAAACCCGGAAGCGTTCGTGTGAACGATTTTAAAGTGATCGAGAAATATTCTCACGTTATGCACATTGTAAGTCAATGTGCAGGAGAACTTGATGAAAATAAGACTGTCTATGATTTGATCCGCGCGACTCTTCCTGCGGGAACTGTTTCGGGTGCTCCGAAAATCCGTGCGATGGAAATCATAGATGAGCTAGAAGCGACTCGAAGAGCGATTTATTCCGGAGCTTTGGGTTATATTTCATTTTCCGGAGAAAGCGATCTTGCAATTATCATCCGGACGATTGTGTTTTACGGAGATACTGCATTTTTACAGGCGGGTGGCGGAGTTGTATATGATTCGGTTGCCGAGTTGGAACTGGAAGAAACAAAAAACAAAATGGCGGCCCTTTTAAAGGCGGTAGAGTTTGCGAGAAACGGACTCAAAGGAGAATGGAAATAATGCTTCTCCTGATTGATAATTACGATTCTTTCACGTACAATCTTTATCAATATTTCTGTCAGATCGGAAACGAAGTCGAAGTTTATCGAAACGACAAAATTACGTTAGGCGATATTAACGAACTTGCTCCTAAGGCGATAATTCTTTCTCCTGGTCCGGGTCGCCCTGAGGATTCCAAAGTTTGTTTGGATGTGATCCGAGAACTCGGTGGTAAACTGCCTATCTTTGGAGTTTGTCTCGGGCATCAAGCGATTGGTCTTGTTCACGGTGGTAAAATTGTATCCGCCCCTTCCATCATGCATGGAAAAATTTCTCTAATCGAACACGACGGGAAAGACATCTACAAAGGGATTCCTTCTCCTTTCGTTGCAACTCGTTATCATTCTCTTGTGATTCAACCGGAAAGTATACCGTCGGAACTTGAAATAACTTCCAAAACTCCGGATGGGGTGATCATGGGGGTCCGTCACAAAACCAAAAAACATCTTTATGGCGTTCAGTTCCATCCGGAATCCATCATGACTAGCGCTGGGCTGGATCTGATCAGAAACTTTTCCTCAATCGTTCAGGGGTTATGAAGTTTTTTTTCAGGCTTTTGTCTTATTCCGTACATTATAAATATCGATTCACGTTGGGGATCGTTTTCGCGTTATTGACAGCCGTTTTAAATGCGGTTTCTCTTACCGCACTTATTCCTTTATTCGATTCTCTCGGAAACGACAAACAAACTCGTTTTCAACTACAAATGACTTTGCCCGAGCAGAGAATTCTTCTCAAACAAAAAGTGTTCGGAAAGGAATCTCTGGACGGACTTGAAAGAACCAAACTTCTTTTAATCGATGCAAAAGAATGGGTCAATAGTAGAACGAAGGGACTAGAACCGAAAGAGGTTGTTTGGTCAATTTGTGTTATAGTAATGCCTTTGTATCTTCTCAAGTTGATAACGTATTTGTTGTCCGTATTCTGCATCGCGACCGCGGGCTATAAGGCGGTACGCGACATTCGACAGGAGCTTTTTGAAAAAAACCAGCTTCTTCCTTTAACCTATTTCTTTAAGGAAAAAACTGGTTTGATGATGAGTAGAATTATCAACGATGTCGAAATTGTTGCAGCTGTGATTTCGAGCAATTTCAGGGATGCAACGATTAACTTTTTTTACGTGATCACGCACTTAATAGTTTTATTATATTTGAATACAGAGTTGTTATTGATTGCTTGTCTTACCGTTCCGGTCATCATCCTTCCTGTGACTTTGTTTACTAGAAAAATCACCAAATCCACCGCTAGATTTCAGGAAAAGATGGCGGATCTGAACGCGAACATTCAAGAGATGATTTCTGGGATCAAAGTGATTCGAGTTTTTAATTCCGAAAAATACGAGCAGGAAAAATTCGGAAAGATCAATCAAAACGTTTATCGCAGGAATTTTAAAGGTCAGTTTTATCTTCAGATTGCCCCTTCTCTCGTCGAGTTGACTTCTTCGATCGTGGTTTTAGGTTTTTTTGCGGCCGGTGCGAGCCTTATTTACAGCGGAAGATTTACTCAAGGCGAATTCATGGCCTTTTTATTGACTCTTCTGTTTTTACTTAGACCTTTAACTCAACTTTCTCAAATGGTGGGGAAGATCACTCAATCCATCGCTTCCGGAAAAAGAATTTTCGAAATCATTGATCTTGAAACCGAAGATCACAGCAAAGAAAGTAAGGTTGTTGCAACTCCTCTCGCATATAACATAGAGTTTAAGAATTTATTTTTCACTTATCCTGGAACCGGCACAGCGGTTTTAAAAGATATCAATCTCAAAGTAAAAAGGGGAGAAACGGTTGCTCTAATCGGTGCTAGCGGTTGCGGAAAGTCCACTTTGATGGACTTGATACCAAGATTTTTTGATCCTTCCTCGGGATCGATCGAATTCGACGGAATCGATATTAGAGACGTCAGTCTAGGAGATCTTCGTAAAAAAATCGGGATTGTAACTCAGGATATCTTTCTCTTTCACGGTTCTGTAGCGGATAACATCGCTTACGGAAAACCGGGCGCAACTCGTAAAGACGTGATTCGTGCGGCTAGGCTTGCGCACGCACACGACTTTATCAAAAAGATGGATAATGGGTATGATAGTATTTTAGGAGTTCGTGGATTGAATCTTTCGGGTGGACAAAGACAGAGACTTGTGATCGCAAGAGCTCTACTTCGAGATCCTGAGATCATGATCTTAGACGAGGCCACTTCTGCTCTTGACGTTGAATCGGAAAGATTGGTCAGTGATGCACTTCGGAGATTGTATGCGAACCGTACTACATTTGTAATTGCCCATAGACTTTCTACCATCAAAGACATTTCAAGGATCGTCGTGATGGATAACGGAAAGATCGTGGAAGAAGGAGATCACAATTCCTTATATGAGAAAAATGGAATCTATCGAAAATTATCCGAAAATCAATTTGCGGCCAATAATGGAGTATTACCATGAAGAAGAACGTCTTAATCGTGGATGACAATGATCGTTATGCGGACAGCCTAAAAGTTTGGTTCCAGAAAAAAGGATTTGAAGTTATAAGAGCCGTAAACGCGGCCCAAGGTTGGGAAATCTACTCCAAGGATAAAAATCTTTTTCATACGATTGTAACTGATATCACTATGGAAACTCAGACTTCGGGACTTTGGATGATCCGAAAAATTCATAAAGACGATTATCGAGGAAATAAAATCGTTGCAACAACCGGTTTTGATTTTCCGGGAGTAATGTTTTTTTCTTCTTTGATACTGCCTTACTTTGCAGGCATCGGTTGGATGGTTCCGAAAGCCCCTTTGAAAGAAGGAAAGGTGGTTTTCCTTTCTACTTCTTTCAAATCAAACGTGTCTTTTGAATCAGTTCTCTAAAGGAAGGCTTTCTTGTGCAGAAGGTTCCTCGTTTTGGCTTGGAGGAGCCGGATCGGTTTCTTCCATTTCAGAAGCGGGAGTAAATTTATAGCTTGGCTTTTTTTTTGGAGATTTTCTGACTTTTCTTCCTTTCGGCTCTTTATGCGGAGCTGTGACCGTTCTGATTTTTAGATATGCTCCGAATATCCAGGACTGAAACGTCTCGTAATAACTTTCCGGATTTTTGGATTCTAAGAGAAGAAGATAATAATAATCTTCTACGAATTTATCTCCGATTTTTTGGATAAATCTGCGATCGTTCTTTTTTAGAATTTTTCCGACTTCTCCGGCGGAAAGATCGCGTAGTTTGCGGGATGTGGGATACGGATTTTCTTGTGAGAAACCGTTTTCCACTTTTACGGTCCCGAATTGATAAAAAGCCTTCCTGAGATATAGTTGCGCTAAAATTCTTTGAGTCAGCTCTTGAGAAGTTGAGTTTTCTAATATTCTAACAAATGAATATGTTCCATAAAGGCTCGTGTTATTGCCAATTGCTTCTATGACGTCTTTTGCGAATTCAGGTTTTGTTTCCAAGGTTTGTTCTAAGATTCTTAACGAAGCGCGGGTTTTATGGATTCCCAGAGCTTCGATTGCGGTTTTTTGAAGTTCGAGATCGTCGGAATTCAGATATGTTTTGAAAAGTTTGAGATCCTCGTTTATTTGGAATGCGGCGAGCCCTAAGATGGAGGACTTCACAATTTCACGTCTGGGAGAACGGATCCCCTGACGTAGTAATGCATCTCTTGCAGAAGGGTCCTTGGTTTTTCCCATTCCTCTCCAAGAAGAAAATTGAATTTCCGGATCGTTGGATTTAATTCCACTGAAAAAATAATTTAGGGAAGAAGGTGATCCGATATCGGCTAATGCTTTGTAGGCCGCTTGTCTGACTGCTTCTCCGTCTCTTTCGATAACACGATGTAGAGTTTTTACTTCCCCTTTGCTTATTCTGCCGATTGCTAAAACCGCCGCGGCTCTAACTCTTGGAATCGGATGAGTAAGAGCGATCCGATTCAGGACTTTATAACGCTTTTCGGTCTCCGCTCGGAAAACGGCAAGGATACCTTTTTTAATCAGTAGATCGTATTCGACTTCTTGTCGTTCTTGCGGTGTAAGATCCTTTCTTTTAATTTTTTCATAGGAGGAGACTCCGTCCGATTCTTCGGTAAGGTTTCTGGGGTCGTCTACGTTTAAACCGTCGGAAGCGTTTTCATTTGTGGGTGATTCTTGCGGATCGGAATTTTCAGCGAAGTTATCTGAGGCGTCGATCTGCTTTGGAAGATCAGCGTTGTGATAAGGAGGAGGATTCGATTCCGCTTTCAAATCGACTAAACTTGGAGAAGAACAAAGGATAATACAAAGATGTAAGTTCTTAAGTTTTGAATATAAAGACATTGGATACCTTTGATATGTAAAGTTTTCTGTAAAGATGCTACTCATAAATTTGACTGATATTTCAGGTTTTTCCTATCTTTTTCCATGACAAGCATGATTTCCAGAAACAGAAAGGAATGCTTGACGAGAATCGGAAAACCTGTTAACTTTTAGCAAAAGGAGAATTTCTCTATTAGTAAGCTCAGCGGTAATCTTAACGGCCTCAAATCCAATCAAATCCAAAGACTGAAAAAAATTTCCGAGAAAAGAATCCGGGAAGATGTAATCATTAGTCAAGATTTTGCGCGCACACTCTGCGAATTATCCTTCGAAATCGGCAAACAAATTGCAATCTTAATCGATCGATCCGGCTACGTTACCCATGTACTGGTAGGTTCTGACAATTCGATCGAGATTCCTTTTTTGGATAGACTTCGCACTTCTGAAGCGAGGCTTCGAGGTCTTAGATTAGTTCATACACATTTAAAGGGAGAATCTTTAAACCAAGAGGATTTAACCGACTTAGCCTTGTTGCGTTTAGACTACATAACCGCTGTGGTCATGGATTCCTACGGAAATCCGAACGGGTATTATTCCGCACATCTGAATCCGGAATCGGGAGACGAGCTTTGGAAGGTTTTACCTAAAAAGTATCCGGGACAACTGGCCGAAGGGATTCTTGAGGAAATTTTAGAAATAGAATCCAGACTTTCCCGTTCGAAAAAAAATCTAAAAGACGCTCAAAAGGAAAACCGCGCTTTTTTGGTAGGGGTTTATCCTGAAAGAAGCGTGGGTAGACATCCTTCTTTATCGATGGAGGAATTGAAGGAACTTTGCAGAACCGCGGAAGTTCATGTTGTGGATACATTCATACAGAGAAAAAATCGTCTCGATCCTTCCACGGTTTTGGGAAAGGGAAAACTTGAAGAGATTATTTTGAAAGCGATTCAGAAACACGTGGAACTTCTCGTATTCGATCTTGAACTTACGCCTTCTCAAGCAAAGAAGATCTCGGATATCGCGGACATCAAGGTAATCGACAGAACGCAGCTCATTCTCGATATTTTTGCAAGGAATGCAAAGAGCAGAGACGGTAAACTTCAGGTGGAATTAGCTCAACTTAAATATCTCAAAGGACGGCTCACGGAATTGGACGATAACATGTCTAGATTGACTGGTGGAATCGGAGGAAGAGGTCCCGGGGAAACAAAACTTGAAATCGGAAAACGAAGAGTCGAGGAACGGATCACGAGACTTGAAGTTGAACTCAAATCTCTCAAAAAACGAAGAGAAATTAATCGAAGACAAAGGAAGAAAAACGAGTTACCTGCTGTTGGCATCGTTGGTTATACTAATGCGGGAAAGTCCACGTTTTTAAACGCTTTAACAAACAGTGAGGTTCTTTCCGAAAACAAACTTTTTGCTACGCTTGATCCGACCACGAGAAGAATTCGTTTTCCAGAAGAAAGAGAAATTATTATCTCCGATACGGTCGGATTTATCCACGATCTTCCGCCTGAGCTTTCCAATGCGTTTAAGGCGACTTTAGAGGAATTGGGAGACTCCGATCTTTTGGTACATGTCGTGGATGTTTCTAATCCGGATTATAAACTTCAGATGGAAGCCGTTGAAAAGATTCTAGAAGAATTAGAATTTTCTCATATACCGATAATCCAAGTGTTTAACAAAATCGACAATCTTGAAAAGTTCAAAACTTGGAAGACTGAAAGTGATTCTAACGGTTATAAAAATTTTTCCCGTTCTTCCGTAAATCATGACCCTGGATTAGAAGCAATCGCGGACTTGAAGGAGGAATTGGGTATTGACGTTCACTCGGATACGGTTTTGGTTTCTGCTTACCAAGGTTGGGGATTGAAAACTTTTCTGGATCTTTTGGAGGAAAAAATCTACAATTTGTCCCGATCAAACTATTCTATTGCAGAAAAGTTGTGAGTCAGCTCTCTGGAATACTCGTTTTGCCGTGGAATATTTTTACCCAGTACAATTTGGCGTTTCCATAGTTCGCTGAACACTGTTTGGCGGCTGACTGGGTTGTTCTCTTTACAATAATGTTAGACTACATGGGCGCTTTTCTTCAAGCTCATTGGAATCTAAGAGCCTGCCTTAAAAACCTCAGAATATAGGAACCTCGACGAGAGTTTAACAGTTATAAAATGTGCTCGAAAGCTCGTAAACTACCCAAGGGGCGTAATTGGTGACAACTTCTATATTTTATTACGAACTTACTGAATGATTGTAATTGATTTCTTGAAAGGTTTTGGGACAGGTTTTAAATTTGCTAAAAATAGAAGGACACTGGTCAAAAAAAGGGAAACGTCTTCTAGACAAGGCACCCACCTGCTAACTTCTAAAACGTGTGAGTTCCTACAATTAAGGTTTTGGCACAAGTTCTAAACACAAACTTGTGGTTACGAAGTCGGTTGTAGTTATTGAGTTTAGAAAGTTTTGCGTGAAGAAGGGTAATTCTTAGGAAGAAAAAGCTTTTTTGGCTTCCTCAATGGAATGATAAATCTGTACTTTTTTCGGAAGTTCCATTAAACGAATTACGTTTTCCAAAAAATGATTGAGACCACCAATTACGATTTTGCCGGAATGTTGATCCACAGTTTTGATCAAGGTAAGAATCGTAGCAACTCCCACGCTGTTGATATATTCGAGATTGGAAAGATCTAAGATAATATTGTAAATCTCCTCTTCGAAGATAAAATGAATTTTGCGGGAAATCTCGAAAGAATTGGAGTTGGTTACCTTTCCGTTGAATATAACGAGTTGGACTTCCTTATCGGGAAGGCTTGTCCTTATCGTCTCAATGTACAATGAATCGAATTCTACTTTCGCCATGAAAATTCCTTTTAATTTTTTCCGGATAAATTTTTCTCTTTTTTCCGAATTGCACCTTCATATTCCAAGTATATGCTTCTATGAGAACATTTTTTTCAAATTCTACCACAACGAACTATTCAGAAAATCCTACAGATCCACATTTAGGTTCGAAAAGTGAAAGAGGATCTTCCTACTCTAATCAAGAAAAATCTAAACCTTTTTCATTTTCCTCGGAATACAAAGATAAGTTAAAATCCTCCGTTCTATTCAAGGAATTCTTAGAGTTTGTCTTCTAATCGAATCGCGACCGAAGTATGCCGGATTAAAGACAGCCCGTCTATGATCTTCAATGATTTTTTTATATTCTCTTCCGTTACAGGATGTGTAATCACAACAACTTCAACGGGTTCTTTTTCAGCTTCATTTTGTCTCACCGAAGAAATCGAAATTCCATGGTCTCCCAGCACCTTAGAAATTTCAGAAAGAACTCCGGGTAAATCCACGGTAGTAAACCTGAGATAATAACGTACTAGGGAGCCGTTAGCTTCCGAGATCGTTGCTTGTGGAAAAAGATTCTTTTCCTGAGAAAGACCTTTGTTTCTCCTCGCTCCATAATAAAGCACATCGGAGATTACTGAAGAAGCGGTCGGTAAAGATCCAGCTCCTTTCCCCACAAACATTCCCGGTCCTGCGTAAACGGTTTGGTAATAAACCGCATTCATCTCGTTCATAATATTCGCAAACGGATGTTTGACCGGAATCATCACAGGTTGAACTCTGGCTTCGATTTGATGAGACAACTTTCGCACCAGCCCGAGAAGTTTAATTCTATAACCGAGTTCACTCGCAAATTGGATGTCTAATTTGCTTATCTTTGTTATACCTTCGATTTGTATGCTCTGTAAAGGAATTTTTTCGGAGAATGCTAAACTTCCTAAAATACTGATCTTGTGAGCGGTGTCGATTCCTTCCACGTCAAACGTGGGATCTTTCTCTGCGAAACCTATATCTTGAGCGATCTGAAGAGCTTCCGAATAATCCAGATGTTCCAATTCCATCTTGGAAAGAATAAAATTTGTCGTTCCATTAAGGATGCCATATAAAGAGAGAAACGAATCAGAACCGAGCGCGGATTTGATCGAGCGAATCACTGGAATGGCTCCTGCTACGGATGCTTCCATTCCGATTTCTAAACCTTGCTCTTGAGCGAGAGAAAACAATTCCTCCCCTTTTTGAGAAAGTAAAGCTTTGTTTGCAGTAATCACCGTTTTTCCATTCTTTAAAGCTTCTTTTACAATTGAATAGGCGACATCCGTTCCACCGACAAGTTCTAAAATCATATCGATTTCAGGATCGGTAATAATCTTTTGATAATCGGATTCCAGTTTACAATTTGGAAAATTTTGGAGTTCCTTTTTGATTTTTTCGGGGGTTCGAGTACAAACGGAGAAAAGAACCAGTTCTATTCCAAATTTTTCACGATATGAGGTACTTTCTTTTTTGAGAATTTCGATAACGCCTGATCCTACGGTTCCGGCTCCGATCAATCCAATACGAATGCGTTCCATGGTTTACCATCTTCGTAGTTTGCAGGGAAGATTCACTCAATTTTCGATGGAAAAGCGCTGTTCTTGGAAGGATTGAAATTTTAATTTACAACGCATCGTTTCTCTGGTACGAATCAAAAAGAAATTCTTAAATTCAAAAATATAGGTCCAAATGGCAAACAAAAGAAGGCCTCCCAGAAAGAAGCATAATTCGAATCAAAAAGGTCCAGGAGGGAATCGGGAAAATACGGATTCCAACCGAGGTGGGAACGAACAAAGAGAAGGAAATAGAAAATATTCTCACCAACAGCGCCAGCAGCAAGGAAAGAATTTTCAAAGAAATCAAGAATTCCATCGCAAAAGCCGGGAACTCGCGATGGAGAAAAATTTCGCTCCTAAGGTAAGAGCACCTCAAGAAGGTGGAAAGTTGGTGGTACGCGTGATTCTTATCATCAGTATTTTGTTGTTAGGAATTTTCAGTTATTTCATTTGCGAAAATTATCATACCAAAATTCCAGTTTATGGAAAACGCGGTTGGGACGATACGTTTCATCGGTCTGCAACTTGGGCAGAAGCAAGGGAGATCTGTGAAGAAAAAGGAAAACGTCTTCCCGGAAAGGATCAACTCAAAACTTTCAGCAAGAGAGCGGAGCAAAAGTTACGAAGCGTGGGGATTTTTTGGTCTTCGAGTCAAGATGGAGAAACGGGTTATTACTTTTCAGTTAATTTCAAAGACGGTTCGGAGATTAGTAGTCCTGGAACGATGAAGTATAATGTGATTTGCGTTAAGTGAAATTGAAGCAATTCCGTTTTGTTTTAAAAAATAAGGTGGAATTTCACTTTTTTACAGACTTTCTTCCGGTTTTATGCAAAGAGATCCTGTATGATTAATAAAATATCCGGCAGAATTGTCACTCACGAGAAGGATTTTTTGGGAACTGTGGAATGGGATTCTAAAACGGGGCTCATTCTCGGAGTTCGGGAACACGCGGAATTGTTTTGGAATACAAGGCCAAAAGAAGATGAAATCCGATTTGATCCCACCGAGACAGTGATATTTCCGGGTTTTGGAGACATCCATATTCATGCAAGGGAAGACGAAAGCGGTAAACACATCTACAAGGAGGATTTTATTTCCGCGAGTACGGCAGCAGTCAATGGCGGAGTTATTCACGTTGCAGATATGCCGAATAATCCAATCCCTCCTGTAGACGAACCTACATATTCAAAAAAACGAAAGTTAGCTGATCGATCTAATATACACATAACGTTATACGCGGGAATTGGGCCAAACACGAAACCTTTAAAACAATCCGTTCCTTATAAAGTTTTTATGGGTCCGAGTATAGGGGAGCTTTTCTTCCATAATAATCAAACTCTGGAAGATACGATCCGTGCTTATGTAGGGGAGAATATAAGTTTTCATTGTGAAGATCCAGAAATTCTTGAAAAACATCAGAACGAAAAATTTCACGAAGACAGAAGACCTCCCGAAGCGGAAACGACGGCAACCGACTTTGCTTTGTATCTGATCGAAAAATACAATCTCAGAGGAAAACTCTGCCATTATTCTACCGGAGAAGGTTTGAACAAAATCAAACTCGCAAAACAAAAAGGACTCAAGATTACTTGCGAAGTAACGCCCACTCATTTGTTTTTCGATAAGTCTATGTTGACTTCCCAGAATCGTCATTGGTTTCAGATGAATCCTCCTTTGCGGGGCAAGGAAGATCGAGAAAGAATGCTTGAGGGAGTTAAACAAGGCTGGATCGATTATCTAGCGACGGATCATGCTCCTCACAGCATCGAAGAAAAACACAAGGGTACAAGCGGAATTTCTCAGCTGGATACATATTCACTTTTTGTAACATGGTTGATTTTGAAGGCGAAAGTGGAATTAAAAACGGTCGCAAGGATTTGCGCAAAAAATCCGGGCGACTTTGTGAACGAATATCTTCCCGAAAAATTCGGCAAAGGTTTCGGTGAGATAGAACTGGGTTATTCGGCGAATTTTACCGTTTTGAATTTAAAAAAGCCCAAAAAATTTCTAAAAGAGGAAATCAAAAGTAAGTCCGGTTGGTCTCCTTTTGAAAACTATGAGTTTCCGGGTTCGATTGAGGCGGTATTTTTCTGTGGTGTCAGAATGAAATGATTGGAAAATTTCTGAATTTTTACGGTTACCCTTTTTCATTTGAACCTGTTAGACAATTAAACAGATTATATCTTGAATCAAAGCTGACTTTCAGAATTTAGATTATAATAACTAATTTCCTTGTTATTCTTAAATGAGGACTTTATGTGTACGTAGTCTAACATAAATTCGACACAAGGATTAGGAACGTAAAACTTTTCCTTTAAAAGATTGCTCTAATTTTCTAATATCGAATTCGCATCCATCTAAAATAAAAATGTAGACTTTCTATGAATTATTAAGAAGTCCAAAGTTTTTACTTCAGCGCACGTAAAATTGTTTTTTGTAAATTCGGTTTAGAAATGCCTAAACTGTACTCCAATGCCTAAGAAAATTTGACTTTTCAAAACCAAACTTTTCATAGATGCCCTTTCCCATCTCGGTTGCGTGTAAAATAATAATCCCTGGAAATTCTTTTCGAATTTCGCCTAATATGCGTTCTATGAATGCAGATGCGTAACCGAAACTCCTATGATTACGATCGGTGGTAATCGAATATAGACCAAAGGATTCTCCGTCGTAATAAGTCATTCCGGTCGTGGTCATCTGTCCGTTTATAAAACCTCCATATAGTCGAAATGAGTTTTGATTCAATAATTTAAGATACAGATTTTGCCGGTCTTCGGATTTGAAAGAATCGTTTAAAATTTTCAGCCAAACTTTTAGATCTTTTTCGGTTTCAATTTTTCGAATATCAAGTTTCATATTCGATTTTTTATTAAGCGAAATAGGATCTCCTTTTAAAAACATTCCGACCTGTTCGTTACAGGAATTATACCCGAGTTCATGAATTGGGATTTCGTGGGTTCTGGTATTCAAAAAATCTAAAATATCAGGATAGAACCCCTTGCTTCTCAGATCTTCGATTTCCGAGCTCAAATCAGAAAGGGATAGGTTTCCTTTGAGGATAACTCTTGTAAACCAATGCGAATCCGGATTCGAATAGAAGTCAAAACTTTTATAATTAAAGATCGGTGCTTTCGTTAATTTGGAAAGCGTTCTGTGAAGTTTTACGTAATTCTCCGTGATTTCTACGACGGTAGGTTTCAATAGAATTAAGCGGGAGCGAGAATCTTTTTCTTCCAGTGATGTGCGCTTTTTCTTCCTTCTTCCATCGCATCCTTTCCGTGTCTAAGCTGATTTGCATCTATGTAAGGAGTTACCGTTTCGACTCTTAATATTTCTTTTTTGTAATGTTTTGCGAGTAATTCTTTTAGTTCTCTTGTTTCATTTTCGATGATTTGAACCGAGGAATGAAAGGCGCGGATCATCGCTCTTTCAGAGTGTCCTTTTTTGGTGCGAACGCTGTGAACTACAATCTTACGGATGGATTTATCTAAAATCAATTCCTTGATTGGTTCTTGATCGGCGACTCCTCCGTCTATAAACTCTTCCTCCCCCAACTTTTGAATTTCAAAGAGGAAAGGAAAGGTCATCGAAGCGAGAATTCGGTCGATCAAATCTCCTTTTGTTTTTAGTTCTCTGATTTGTTTTGTTATGTTTGAAACGGATATTCCCATCGGGATAGGAAGATCTTCTATTTTTTTATGACCCAAATAAGGTTTTAATAACTCTTTGATCTTTTTGCCGGAAAGAATTCCAGAATAATTTTTCAATCCTTTACGGATCGGCTTTACGAGATTTGTGACCAAATTCCCTTCCCAAAAATCTTTTTTCCTTAGGTTTAAAATTAGATCTGTCACAGTATCGATAGGAACTCCGGCTGCAACGAGAGAACCGATCAAGGCTCCCGAACTACAACCCGTAATTTTGGAAGGATAAAATCCGATTTCGGAAAGTCCCTTTGCAAAACCCGCATGTGCATAAAAACCGAAAAAAGCGGAGTTAAATGTAAGAGCTGTAAATTTTTGTTTAACTTGTATTTGCATAATATAATTTTTTTTGAATGTATTTTATTCCGCAATAACCTCGCTGAAAATCCATGAAAAATATTCCCGATTTCCTTCCAATAAAGGAAGACTAACCACGCAAGGTACGGCATAACTATGCAAGGATTTAATCCTTAGGGTGAGTTCTGTCATGAGTTCGCTTTTTGTCTTTAGAATAAGAATGGTTTCGTTGTCTTCAACCAACTTTTTTTCCCAATGATAGATTGACTTTATCTTCGGAAGAATATTTGCACACGCTGCTAATCTTTCCTTTACGACGGTTTTTCCAATTTTAATGGCTTCTTTTTCGTTGCCGACTGTGATGTAAACGAGTCTAGCTTCCATTTCATTCTCCTTAAACGTAAACAAGTAAGAACTCTAATTTTAAATTTCGTCCGGATCATATTTTTTCAGAAAGTTTTTTATACTTTCCTTATGTTTTAGTGAAATTTTACGAAACTATAACTATGAGGACACTTCTGGATCACAATTTGAGATCTGAAATTACGGGTCAGGGATTTCTTAAAATTGCATTTTGCGTTATTTTAATGTCCATAAACTTTAATCCTCCTTTTTCGGAAGGATCGGAAAAATTTCTTTTTCGTTGGAAGTTGACTCCGGGGGAGAACGTTGAGTTAAACGAATATCATAACGTTCGGCTGATAAGCCAAGGAAGGACGATCAAAAGAGAAGATAAGAATCGAATTCTTTTGCAGACTCTCTCTTGCGAAATGAAAGTATGTTTGTTAGAAGGATTTTTTGATACTTACAGTCGTTTTCCGGAAGTTGACTCCGCATTTCGCAAAGATAAGACGTTTAAAAGCAGATTTCAAATTACGGATTTGGGGCAATATAAGGTTCCACAGGAATATAGCATGCCGAACCTACGTTCTCTTCCGAGTTTTTCTGAAAAGCCAGTTTCTGTCGGAGACGAATGGACTCAACCTGCTACGGAGAGTTTTCAATTTCCAGGCGGAAAAGTAATGATTACGGTTTTTGCAAAGTATAAGTATCACGGCGTCGACGAATGGGAATTTCAGAATCTTTCCGATAAAGGCGATCGGATTGAATACAATTATACGTTATATTACGATTCTCAAATGGGACAAGAGGGAATTCCTCTTAAAATTTACGGGTTTGCAAGAGGTATGGTTTTTTTCAATCGCGAACTCGGTCTTCCTCAATATAAAAGAGTTCAGTTGACTTACACTTTCATTTACGCAAATGGAACGGCTCAAGAAATGTCGTTCGACATTCACGGGATATATAATAAAAACGTAAAGCTTACTGATAGCGATAAGGATAAGTTCGCTGAAGAAGTCCGTAAAATTTTGGGCGGAGAACTTCCTACCGGGATCGAATCAGGTTCTGATCCGAAAAAAAATTCTAAAAATCCTCCGAGAGAAACTCTTTTATGGCCTGAGGAAGAGGAGAATAAATCTAAGCAGGAAACGATGAAATCTTCTGGTCCTCCCGTTGAAATTAGAAGAACAGAAGAAGGAATCGCGATTTCATTAAACTCGGTGTTGTTTGATTATAATAGTTCCCAACTTAAAGATGAAGCGAAACTTGAGTTGAGAAGAATTGCATCCGTATTGAAAAAATACGGAGACAGGGAAATCAGGATTAGCGGTCATACCGACAATTCGGGCGGAGACGAATACAATCGAAAACTTTCCAGAGAACGTGCTCTTTCTGTCTTAAAAGAACTTAGAGACGAACAAGGTTTGGAAGAAAAAAGGATGTCTTATGAAGGATATGGAAAATCGAAACCAATCGCCGATAACTCTACAGTCCAGGGCAGACAAAAAAACCGTCGAGTTGACATTACCATCGTGATGGAATAGTTTTAAAATCCGAACAACCCTAAATGAAGTCCTGAGTGGATTTTTCACGTCGACTGATAATAACGACTGATTCCGTGAGAATTGCCGAATTTGAGACAGATTCTAATTTTCTTACGCCCCGGATTTACGTTATTTAAGAGTTTATTTCTAAAGTCTTAGGTGTGAGAGCTCACGCATTTTAACATCTGAAGAAGATTCTTCAAAAACGCGTTATAAGCCATCCAAGGCGAAGTTAATTTGTGGAAACTTCCACATTTATTACGAACTTACTGAATCATTGTAATTGATTTTTGGAATAGGTTTTCAATTCAGAAAGACCGCCAAACACCGATATGGCGGCAAAAGTGACAAAAAAGAAGTTAAAACTTACAAACGAATTAGAACATTAGGAAAGTTTGCGCCGAAACAGCTTTTTTCTTCCGAAACTTTAATTTGCTTCAGCATTTCTCCTTATATTTTTCATTATCTTGCTTTTTGTCGTTTTTTAATACGAACTTTTGTATCAAATTACACATTTCAGGTTAAAAGAGAAAAATCGTTTTTAAGATTTTAAAATAATTTCAAAATTTACTTATTTTATTTTAAATATCTTTTTTGTAAATTGGAATCTATTTTTGACATTATATCGTGATCTATTTATAATAAAGAGTCAATTTTATGTCCAAATAATATAAATTCGCTTTACAAACGGATCCAAAAATGATTTTTCCGGTGACTCAAACAAAAAAGGAAATCGTTAGAGTAGAGTTTTTTTCTTCGAAGAAAAGTATAAGGAGAAATTTCTATGAAGATTGGATTGGGTATTCAGAAAGTTCAAAGTCGATTTAGAAGGATTGTTCTGGTCGTAAGTTTTCTATTTTTTCTGTTTGGCGTAAATTCCATTAGCGCCGCTTATGAAAGGGAAATTCTTACGTACAATTTGGTAGGCCGTGGTTTCAATCCGCTTGAGACCACCTATTATAAGATCAACGTCGTTCATTACCGCAAGCCAAGCGGAGGGCCGATCATTATCAATGGGAAAACGGTTTTGTTCGTTCACGGCTTTGGAGACAATAGCACTTTGTTTGAACCATTGGCTAAGGAATTGATCAACCAAGGAAAAGCGACTCACGTTTATATTATGGATCTTCCGGGACATGGTGCTAGTACTATGACTCGTGGAACTGCGCCTTTGCCGGCTAATGTGAGTCAATTGAGTGTTGGAAATTACGGAGATGCACTTCGTGCTTTGCTTAATCAAATGGTTGGTACAGAGAAGAGAAAAATCACCACCATTGTTGGTCATAGTATCGGCGGTCTAGTCATTCAGATGATCCAGAGTAAATTTCGGAATGAAAACTCCAGCCTTTTGGATACATTCGGTATCGAAAATACGATCCTGATTGCAAGTGATATTCCTTCGGCTTTACCTTGGTTCGGTGGAGATGCTCCTATGAGTGACCCGAATTCTGCTAAAAGTTTTGTTTGGAATTTTAAGACGGAGAAAGTGGTGGAAACTCAACCTTTTCCGCCTCAGGTTATAACGGGTCTTTTTGTAGCAACGCCGGACGATTTTTACATCAATACAAAATTTGCGGTAAACGGTGTTCCAGTGACGGGTGCTCCAACTCCAGCTCAATTGGAGATTATGAGTAATTTGGAGCCGTACACGGCTGCAGCCAATATTGTAGGTTTGGATCCTTCCGGACAAACGACAAATGCTGTTTCGAGGTTATCCGTTTCTTCAAATATATGGAACGGTTTTAATCTCAAGGTTGTATGGTTGGAAAAAGGTGTATTTTTCAGTCAGTCGGAAACTCAAGGACTCGCACAATATCTCAAGACGGGATTGAATGCGATTACGATCTCCGATCCCGAAGCCGTTCATGGTGCTCCGTTTTCTAAGCCGTCTCTTTTTCTTTCTCTCTTCTAGTTTTTTAGCCGACATCGTACCAAATATGGTACGGTGTCGCATAATGATCAAACGACTTTGTTCGTATATGAAATAAATTTAGAATATTCTAGAATAAAAATATTATTTTGTGAGGTGTGGATTTGATTTGGAATTCACGAGATAATATCGTTCGAACATCTATTATTCCTGACTTATCTTTTTTTCCTTTGATAGAATAGAATCATGCCAAAATATTTCAGAAAATTATATAAAGAATCTGTTCCAAGACCTCAAAATGTAGGGACTCCAACGAGAACCTAACAATTATAAAATCTGTTCGAAAGCTTGCAAACTACTAAGAACTTGTTCCAAAACCTCAGAATATAGGAACCTCGACAAGAATTTAACAGTTATAAAATGTGTTCGAAAGTTCGTAAACTACCAAAGGGGACGCAATCTGTAGGAGCCCCTATGTTTTATTACGAACTTATCGAATCATTGTAATAGATTTCTTTTAAGGTCTTGGGGCAGACTCAAAATTCAAGATAGATTCGATCAGATTCATTTTTAAATTTCATTTCGTTACACTGTAAATCGTCTTTGAAATAAATACTTACTTTCTAAAAATTTTGGAAGACTATGGATCGTCTTGATTTTTTCAGAGAAAAAATCTATTATTTGTATTATAATATTCTAATGTTTTAACGATGGCTCTTAGCTCAATCTTTTGAGGGAGACACTCAGGGAGTAGACGGCGACGGCGAGAACGATATGAAAAATATCCACGTTTAAGATAGGTCCTCTGGAACCTGTTGTTCCTATTACAAGTCCTGCGAGGATGAAAAGAATTGCTCCCAAAATTCCATAAAGTGCTGGGATCTTTGTCTCTCCCGAATTTTTACGAATACAAACAAGAATTACCGTAATCATTGCAATTCCTCCCAAAACCGTGGATAAAAGTGGGAAAAGAAAAACATAACCGAAAATTATATAAAGAAAAATAAAAACTCCCGCAACCGGATAAATAAAATTCTTTTCCAATTTCTTGATTCCGATATGGAAGAAACCGGTACCAATTAAAGGTACTCCAACAAAAGAAGCAAACCCTACCGAGAAACGATAGATTGGATCTAGAATCTCGACTCCCAGAAAATGAATCGTTCCTAATCCGGCGGAAATTCCTATCGCAATAAATCCGAAAAAACCAACGACTCTTGGATAAGAAGTTATATTTTTAATTTGAATCGCGACAAAGATAGAGACAAAACTTAAAATAAAATCTGAAAAAGCTGTGCTCAATTGCATGGTAAATAATAATTTTTGAAGATATAAATTTTGCAATTCTTTACTTTCAAGAGTTGAAAAAAAGACCAGAATTCGATTCGAAAAGTTTTTGAGTGATTGGAAATCGGAAAGATGAAAAATTCTGAAAAGAATTCACCTTATTTCCTGTTATAAGTAAGAGTTTCTTAAGATTCATTTAAGAGCGTATCCAAAAGCCTTCTTGTACACATTAATGTATAATACAGATTTGACCAATGAAATCAGAGTTAGGTCATTTAGATATCCCTGAAGGAATTTAGAAACGTCTTCATCCCTTGTTACCCAAGAGAAATCATAATTCACATAAAGGTGGCTGTTCACGATTGGATGATAGAGTAGCCATGGCAGAGATATTTTACCGAGTAAGAACAGGAGTTCAATGGAGGTATATACTTCCCGATGTTCGGTTCAAAATCCAACGTTGTATAGAAGGTTCCAGGAATAGGTAGCAGCAGGAGTTTTTAGAATAAATTTTTACATACATAAAGGTAATGCTTTAAATGGGTAAACAGTATTTACTACTCGAACGCATAAAAATGGTACCAAAAATTAAGGGACAATTTTACAAAGATATAGAAGTCCTCACAAAGTTGCACCGAATCCAAAATTGTTGGCTTTTTTGAAGAAGATCTAACATTCTAACTTTTGAAATAAAGTTATTACAGTCTTTTTTCCATGCGTTCGAGCAGTAAGATAAGTTCTGATAAATTCGGAAGACTCTAAGAAATCAAAATAATTTATCCCAAATATAAATCCCGGTAAAAAACTCCATACCGGCTGCGAGCACGATATGTGCGTAAAGTCCACCTCGAATCGAATGAGTCCTAATACTCAAAGCCCCCATTAACAACCCTCCGAAAAAAGAACTTAGAATTTCTCCTCTCGGTTTTTGGAAGTGAACCATGCCGTAAATTAAAGCCGCCATTCCTACCGCGTGATAACGACCTACGACACTCAAATATCGAATTAGGAATTTTCTAAAAAAGAATTCCGTAAAATAAAAAGTGTAAAGGTATACGATTTCAAAAATAAGAGTCGTGAACCAAGTCGCGTGATACAATAGCCGTTCGTTTGTAATTGGAGCCCTTGGATAAAATTCTTTAAAACCTGGAATAAAAGAACCGATTGCCGAGATTATCACAGCGAGAATTAAAATCGGATAATAAGAAGGATTTCTTCTTTTTTCAAATGGAACAGGATTCGTTTTGTATCTATAAAAGTCGTATAATAGAGGAAAAACTAACAAGGGCAAAGTATGCGTGAATTGTTTAATAATCTTCCAGGTCCAAAAAATCCATTCTCTTGGAAGATATAATAGGAATTTTTCATAGGGAAAGTCAGATAGATTTAAAACAATCAAACTAATCCAAAATACGAAAAGAAAACTGATTATCCTTCCTTTATGGAATCGAATTTTTCTCTTTTTAGGAAGATGGAAATAAAACAGTAATATTAGAATTCCATATAATATAAATGTACTAGCCGCTTTTAGTTTGAAGTTCTTAGAGGTGAGAAGAGGAAATCCGAATTCTTCGTTTAAGAATAGGATTAAAAATAGGCTTCCGTAAAAACCGAATAGTAGAATATAGATTTTGGAATTTTTTCTAAAAAATCCTTTTAAGATCGATACAATTTCCATTTAAAAACCAATTCAAGTTCAAAAGATAAAACTTTCCAATACTTTCTATAAAAGCGGATCAGAAAATTTAATTTTGGGCTTGAGAATGTGGAAATAAAAAAGATTGTAGTGACTTTTTTAAATGGAGTTTTTAATTTTATTCAACTATTACTAAAGTATATTATGATCTCTTTTTATTACTTAAGAACATTATAAAGTACATTTAAACTGTACTTTAGTATTGATCCTAAATAAGTGTTCTAAATTTACGACTGATCTAAATGAGCCATTATAAAAAATGATCTCTAAATTTCTAACGAGAACTTTCTGTAATAAGGAAATCGTCATTAAAATCAAAAATAACGATCAAGACCTTTTCTTAATGCTTTAGAAAGTAGGAATACTATACGAATTTTACAGTGAAGGGACTATTCCGAAAAACCCATAAACTATTTGAGGGGACGTAATTTATTACGAACTTACCGAATGACTAAAACTGAATTCTCTTCGGATTTTGGGACAAATTTTTAATCTCCTTCTTTAAGTTTTCAATAAAAGGTAGGCTTTTGATTAGAACTAGGCTGAAGAAAATTGACCATACGAGTGCCTAATTTTAAATTTTGCTACATTTTTTGAGCTTACTGGTAATATCCTTCTACGGTTGTCATTTCAATTCGATTAAAAACTTTCGATTATCTATATTAATTCGATCAGGATACCGAAGGCGTCCACTGAATTTAAAATCGATCCTAAAGAGTTGCTTTGGAAGTATTTGCGACCTCGACTACCATTGACCTTAACTTCATCGATTTAAAAATATCATGTTCGAAATTGTCTTACGTTCGAAAATATATTAAAAAAGGAAGGTATCTCAAGTTTAATGACACGCTTAAAGCATACATTTTTATAAGGATAAATTTTCAGTAAGATTGAGAAAATGGCGCTTAACAAGGCCTTATATCAAATATAGTTTACAAAAAATCCAATATATAAAACTTTGGTAAATAAATAGTCCCATTTTTCTTAAATCTGGACTATTTCTTGGATCAACCATAAATCAAGCTGGATGCGTAAACCTACCATCCAAGACTTAGGCTATCACGAACATGAGTCCGCAAGAGTTGGAACAAAAACTTGCTCCTTTGAACCTGGAAGATTCCCTAGAATGGATCAATAAAGAGTACGGAGAAACTGCGGCTTTTTCCACAAGTTTAGGCCTTGAGGATCAAGTTATCACTCACGTTATATATACTCGAAATTTAAAAATCAGAATTTTTACTTTGGATACCGGTCGTCTTTTTAACGAAACATACGACCTTCATAAACTTACAAATGCAAGTTACGGTAGGAAAATCGAGACGTATTTTCCGGACACGGCTGCGGTTCAAAATCTAATCAATACGAAAGGCCCCGACAGTTTTTATGATTCTGTGGAAAATAGAAAAGAATGCTGTTACATCCGAAAAGTAGAGCCATTAAACCGCGCACTTGTCGGAACAAAACTTTGGATCACTGGAATTCGTTCGGAACAATCGGATTCTAGAAATTCTCTCTCAAAAGTGGAATTGGACTCTTCTCGGAATATACTCAAATATCATCCTCTCTTGGATTGGTCTTTGGAGCGCACTCAAGACTTTATCGATACGTATCGGATTCCGACTAACGTGTTACACAAGAAAGGTTTTCCTTCGATAGGATGCGCTCCTTGCACAAGAGCCATTCAATCGGGAGAAGACATTCGTGCTGGAAGGTGGTGGTGGGAAGCATCCAATCAAGAATGCGGACTTCACGTCGTCGACGGAAAGTTGATCCGTCAAAAATCCGGTCCTAAAAGAGCAATATGAATTCAACTATGAATAGATCCAGACTTACACATCTCGAACAACTCGAAGCGGAATCGATTTATATCCTTCGGGAAACCGCTTCTCAGTTTGAAAAACCCGCTCTTCTTTTTTCCGGTGGAAAGGATTCGATCACGCTCGTCCATCTTGCGTTGAAAGCGTTTCGTCCCGGAAAGTTTCCGTTTCCTCTCGTTCATATCGATACCGGTCATAACTTTCAGGAAGCGTTGGACTTCAGAGACGAACTCGCTTCCAAGATCGGCGAGAAGCTGATTGTCCGCTACGTTCAGGATTCCATCGATCAAGGCAAAGCGGTCGAAGAAAAAGGAAAGTTCCCGAGTAGAAACGGAATTCAAACCGTGACACTTTTGGATACGATTGCGGAATTCAAATTCGACGCGTGTATTGGCGGTGCCCGCAGGGACGAAGAAAAAGCCAGAGCGAAAGAAAGAGTTTTTTCCGTTCGAGACGAGTTCGGTCAGTGGGATCCTAAACTGCAAAGACCAGAGCTCTGGAATATTTATAACGGTAAAATCAGTCCAGGGGAGAATGTCCGCGTTTTTCCGATTTCTAACTGGACCGAGTTGGACGTTTGGGAATACATCCGTAAAGAGAACATCGCCCTTCCTTCTTTATACTTTTCTCATAAACGACAAGTGATCTATCGCGAGAATCTTCTCTTCCCCGTGTCGAAGTTTATTACGATCGACGGAAACGACCGTGTGGAAGACAAGATCGTTCGTTTTCGCACGGTGGGAGATATGACTTGCACGGCGGCTGTGGATTCGCAAGCGGACAACATAGACGACATCATCCTCGAAATCCAAACGACTCGGACTACCGAAAGAGGTTCCAGACTTGACGACAAACGTTCCGAAGCCGCTATGGAAGACAGAAAAAGAGGAGGATATTTCTGATGGATTTATTGCGTTTTATTACAGCAGGAAGCGTGGACGACGGAAAGTCCACTTTGATCGGAAGACTTCTCTACGACAGCAAATCGATCTTTGAGGATCAACTCGAAGCAATCGAAAAGAACGCGCGCGGAAACAACGGCCAGATTAATCTTGCTCTTCTCACCGACGGTCTTAAAGCCGAAAGGGAACAGGGGATTACGATCGACGTCGCTTATAAGTATTTTTCCACACCGAAAAGAAAGTTTATCATCGCCGACGCTCCGGGTCACGTTCAATACACTCGAAACATGGTAACAGGTGCATCTAACTCTAATTTGGCGATCATCTTGATCGACGCACGCAAAGGTGTTATCGAACAGACTTATCGTCATTCTTACATTGCTTCCATGCTTCGGATTCCTCATCTTGTGGTTTGTATCAACAAGATGGACTTAGTGGAATTCTCCCAAGCACGTTACGAAGAAATCAAAGCGGAATATCTGAACTTCGCGTCCCGTTTGGATATTAAGGATATTGAATTTATTCCGATCAGCGCTCTCAATGGTGATAACGTCGTAGATAAATCCGAAAATCTTTCCTGGTACGAAGGACGCACATTGCTCAGTCATCTCGAAGAGGTTTACATCGAAAGCGACGAGAATATCGAAGACGCTCGTTTTCCGGTTCAATATGTGATCCGTCCTCTTTCCGACGAACACCACGACTATAGAGGATATGCGGGGCAGGTTCGCAGCGGAATTTTCAGAAAAGGCGATTCGATCACCGTTCTTCCGAGCGGGTTTACAAGTACGATCGAAGCTATCGACACCTACGACCGAGAAGTGGAAGAAGCGTTTCCTCCGATGTCAGTCACGATCCGTTTAAAAGACGAGATTGATATTTCCAGAGGAGACATGATCGTTCAGTCTGGTAATCTTCCTGTCGTCTCCCAGGATTTGGAAGCTAATATCTGTTGGATGGATTCAAAGGTTTTATTATCCGGAAATAAATATTTACTTCGTCAAACGACCAATTCCGTAAAAGCGATGGTAAAAGAAATCGAATTCAAGATTGCCCCCGATACTCATGAAAAACAGGACGCATCCAAAGGTCTTACGTTGAACGAAATTGGTAAAATTAAAATCCGCACCGCAAAACCGGTGAGCTTTGACGAATATAGAATCAACCGTTCCACCGGAAGTTTTATTCTCGTGGACGAAGGAACCAATTCCACCGTCGGCGCGGGAATGATTACCGGAGTCGGAGCCTAATCCATGTTAAACGCGGACGCAAGAGAGGATTTTCAACTCGGCAAGGTTTATCTCGTCGGAGCCGGGCCGGGAAATCCGGAGGATCTTACTTTGCGCGCGTATCGAATTCTTACCAAGGCGCAAATTATCCTGTATGATGCACTTTTAGATCCTTCTTTCCTAGAAATTTTTCCAAAAAATGCAATTGTCCATTACGTGGGCAAACGTTCCGGAGCGCACTCGGCGACTCAAGAGGAGATCAACGAGCTTCTTCTTTTCTACGCTTTACAAGGGAAGAATGTGGTTCGTCTGAAAGGCGGAGATCCTTTTGTTTTTGGAAGAGGCGGCGAAGAACTCATCACATTGATCAATCATAATATAGAATACGAGATCGTTCCGGGAGTCAGTTCTTTGAATGCGGGTTCTTCCTTTGCGGGTTTTCCTCTGACTCACAGAGGTTTGTCTCGTCAGGTTTTGATCATGGACGGACATACCGTTCTGAACGAAGAAACCGATTGGACTTGGTTTGCGAAGTTTAAAGGAACAATCGCGCTTTTTATGGGAACTTCTTCCCTTTCTAAGATTGCTGGTTTACTTTTACAACACGGGAGTGATCCGGAGTTGCCCGTGGCTCTTGTGGAAAACGCTTCTTTAGAAAATTGTAATATTCAGACTTGTACTCTCAAGGATGCGGCGGATTCTTGTCTTGAAAAAAAAACCAAAGGTCCTGGAATCATTTATATCGGAAAAGTAGTTCGATTTCTGGAAAACAAAAGATCGACTTCAACTTTCTCTCAAGTTTTAGGAGGACCCCAGTTTCAACAGATTTTCTCCGAGCTTCAAGGAAGGAAAGAATGAGTCGAAAATACCCCGCTTTTTTAAATTTAGAAAATAAGAATATTCTGTTGATCGGTGGAGGGAAAGTGGCTCTTGAAAAGCTACCTCATCTCATCGATTCGGGTGCAAAAATCACCTTGATAACTTTGGAAGCTTGCAGGGAAGTAGCTCAAGTTTTAGAGAAACACCCGGAAATCAAAGTTGAATACAGATCGGTGGAATTTTCGGATCTTCAAGGGAAAACCCTTGTTTTTTCCGCGACTAACGATTCCGATTTAAACCGAAGACTCTGTGACTACGCTCATTCTTGGAAAATATGGATCAATTGTGCGGATGATCCATCCAACTGTGACTTCTATTCCGCCGCGGTTTTAGATCGAGGACTGGTTCGAGTCGCGATTTCCACGGAAGGGAATTTCGCCGGAATTTCTGGAGCCGTCAAAGTCGTTTTAGAAGAACTTATTCCGGATGAACACGAGGAAGAGTTTAAAGAACTCATACAATTGAGAAAAGAATTGAAATCAATTTTACCGAGTCCAGAAAGCAGAAAAAAGATTCTTAAAGAGTTGTTACAAAACCTCAAAGAGGGTTATTTTAAAGTTTCGACCGATTCAAAGAGAATATAACGAAATCATAAATCTGAAAAAGGAAAAAGATCTAAGCCATGTCAGAAACGAAAGAACTATCACCAGTCGAAGAAATTAAATTGAACTCAAAGAATCTGAGAGGAAAAATCGCGGAAGGTTTAGACCAAAACATTGATTCCTACGAGGAAGACGAGAAACAATTACTTAAATTCCACGGACTTTATCAGCAAAAAGATAGAGACCGCAAAAAAGACGAAAGCGGAAACGATATCGAAGCTCCTACCAGCTTTATGATTCGGGGGAGAATTCCCGGAGGAAGACTTACTTCCGAACAATACTTAGTTTGGGACGAACTGGGGGATAAATTCGGAGGTGGGGCAATTCGTTTAACAACGAGACAATCGGTTCAGCTTCATACATTAAGGATCTTTCATCTTCGCGACGTAATGAAAGCGATTCACGAAGTAAATCTCTCCAGTATGGGAGCCTGCGGAGACGTTGTGCGTAATGTGACTCAAGCGGTAAATCCTCTTGGAAAAAAAGAACTTCAGCTTCTAGACGGGGTTTCTCAGATTTTATCCGATCACTTTAAATACAAGACAAACGCTTACGCCGAGGTATGGTTAGGCGACAAACAACTCAACAAAGATGAGGAAGAGCCGATCTACGGAAAAACGTATCTTCCTAGAAAGTTTAAAATTGCAGTTACTCTTGCGGGAAACAATACGGTGGATATCTACGCAAACGATATGGGGTTTGCAGCGACTCTGGACGAAAACAGAATTGATGGTTATTTCGTGTTTGCCGGCGGAGGTTTTGGAATGACTCATAATAAACCGGAAACCTTTGCGCGCGCCGCAAGTCTTCTTGGATGGATTCCCGAAAGCGCATTGATCCCGGTAGCGGAAGCGATCGTAACCGCTCATAGAGATTTCGGAGATAGGACTAATCGGAAACACGCTCGTTTGAAATACGTTCTCGCAGAAAAGGGAGTGGATTGGTTTAGATCGGAAGTGGAATCCCGTTCCAATGTTAAGTTGGATACGGATAAATCCCTTCCAAGCTGGAAGACTCCTTCTTATTTGGGTTGGAACGAAAGAGAGGACGGAACCCTTTCTCTCGGGTTTCATACCCTTGCGGGAAGAATCAAGGATTTTCCCGGAAAACCTTTGAAATCCGCCCTGAGAGAAATCATCGGTGTTTACAAATTACACGTTCAGATTACGGCGGATCAGGATCTGATTCTCATCGGGATTCAAAAATCGGATCGCGAGAAGATCGAAAGAAAATTACAAGAATTGAATGTACCTTGGAAAAGCCCTTCTCCTCTTTATGATCGTGCACTTGCTTGTCCGGCGCTTCCTACTTGCGCGCTTGCGTTGACGGAATCGGAACGTTCTTTTCCCGAGGTTCTGAACGGAATTCAAAAAGTTTTGGATAAACTTGAGCTCAGTGATAGAGCTCCTGTGGTTCGTATGACAGGATGTCCGAACGGATGTGCAAGACCTTATTCTGCGGAAGTGGGAATCGTAGGGCAGCAAGCAGGAGGAAAATACTCATTGTTTTTCGGTGCGGATTCCGAAGGAACCAAGGTCGGCGAATATGTGGCTAAGAAAGTCGCTCTTGCGGATATCCCGGCTCAATTGGAAAAAGCTTTTGTACTCTGGAAAGAAGAAGGGGACTCCGATGAGAAATTCGGAGATTTCGTAAATAGATTCCCTCTCGAAAGATTCAGGGAGGTATTAGGGTCCATGTAAGGATCTTAATATTAGAAAAATTGAATTTCTTCGACTATTGGTTTCATTTTTGCGATTTTGCCAGTGGTCGAAGAAACGAGATAAATATTTCCCGCGTGTTTTAAAACTGCCGTAATTCCTGTGACAGAAGAACCCGAAAAGTCCTGATAATTAGCAATAATATCTCCAAAATCGTTTAACCCGAATATCAAACCTCTGGGTGTGCTTCTGGCAAAGAGAAAATTCGGTAGGCCCATTAGTAGATTTTTAATTTCAGGATACTCCTGGATCTTATCCAAAACCTCGTTTCTAAAATAAGGAATTCCAATCCAAAAAGAACCGGAGTTTCCAGTGATCAAAGCCGGAAGCCCCGGGATGTTCGTAAGAAAAAATTCTTCCACACCTTTTTTCTGGCCTGACAATGGAATGGAGGAAATCCTGTGACGAAACGGTTCCGATACGAGTAAAAATTGTTCGTTGGATGATAATGCGATCCCCGTGGGATAAAACAGACTTTCATTCAGAATTACTAATGAACTAAGATTTTTATCCGCCGTTAAAATCATTCCATTGGATTTGGAGGAAAGCTCTTCTAAAAATGATTCTTTGAAAGAATAAGATCGACTGGAAACAGTGAAATAAATTTTCCCGTTTTTAGTTACATCAATTCCATGCGGAAATCGCAGTGGGGAACCGTCTGGAAGTTTGGAAATCAGAATTCTTTGAGAGCCGTTTTTATTGATTTCTACAATTCCGACTTCTTCCACACAAACCAAAAGATTTCCATTTGAATCGAAAACCATTCCTAAAGGTCTTCCCTCAAGAATCGCAAATGTTTCTACCTTTTCATTAGTACGGATTCGTAAAATTTTGTGATCTGCGGTCCCGGTATAAACAAAACCGGAAGTATCAATTGCAATTCCGTAAGGCTGGTTTAGAGTTTCTTTATGAATCCATTCCGATTCTAAAAGGAAATTATTTTTTCCAGGATCAAAGGGAGAATCGGAAATATATTCGTCCGTATTTTTATTCGAACGTAGAAATAAAAAACCCAAGAAGAATAGGGAAAGAAAGACCAACACTGAAAAAAAGTGAAGAATTTTTTTAAACATGATCTCTAAAGACGGGTCTTTGTCTTTGATTGAATCTTCTGACTTCAAAGTGCAAATGATTTCCCGTCGCTCTTCCGGTTTGACCTACTTCTCCTATCTTTTGACCTTTACTGACTTTTTCGCCGGGACGTACAGAAATAGAACTCAGATGTCCGTATAAGGTTTCGTATCCGAGCTTGTGACTTAGAACGATCAAATTTCCGTATCCTCCCTTTTTATCGGAAAAGTGAACCTCTCCGTCTGCGGAAGCATAAACTGGAGTTCCTTCTTCGGCAGCGATGTCCAACCCGCCGTGAAAGGTTTCCTTTCTGGTAAATGGATCTTTTCTTTTTCCAAAACGGGAGGATACGATTCCCGCCTCACCTAAAGGACGATTAAAAGCCATTCCGTAAAAGAAAGATCTTTCTTCTTTCGGAAGTCCTTTTCCGGGGATAAACCAAAGTCCTTTATTCTCGTCGAAAAAGATAAACTTTCGCACGAGGTTGTATTTCTTAGAAAGTTTTTTTTGAATCGAAGACGAATTCTCCTTTTCCTCCAAATCGTAGATTCCCCGCATGTTGGGAATTAAAAGTTCCATCCCTGGATAGATATCGTAGGGGGATGAAAGGCTATTGACCGACGAGATCGTATCGATATCCATTCCGGTTCGAGCCATGATTTTGAAGAAGTTGTCTTCTTTCTTTACGATATATCGATAAAATTCAAGGGAAGTAAGTTCCGACTTTTCCAGATTGGAAACGGATACCTTTAGGTTGTTTTTGACGTCCTCTCTGAGCCTTTTTATCGATTGATTGTTGTAATCTAAGTTTTTCAGGAGTTCCAGTTTTTGGCGGGAATCGACCGGACTTTTAAAAAAAACAAAGGCTAAAAGCATGGTAGCGAATCCGATTGGATACTTGAAAGAACGTTTCATGGTCTTATACGTGTAGAATCGGCTGATTCTAAAAAAACAATGACGCAAAAAAAGAGACAGAAATGCTTGTAACCAAGACTCCCGATCCAATGGAATCCTTAGAAAATATCGGCAATCCACAAAAGAAACCGTTCGAACCGGTTTTGATCGCGTTTCAACAATTTCTCGTTCTGATTCTTGGAACGTATGTTCTTCTACCTTTAATTGCCACTTCGGTTGTTCTTACTGTTTTGATTTCCAAAGAACTTCCCAGTGATTTTCCGTATTTGGACGGTAATACGAGAGCGGAGATTTATAAACAGACGACTGAAAAATTTCAGAAAGAAATCCAATCTAATAATAAGCAGATTTATCAGCGTTATATTGAAGTGATGGTAAAAGAAAAACCCTGGCTTTTGATTGTGGATCGATTCATCTGGGCACTTTGTTTTATTCTTCCCGCTTATTTTATTTTGGCTCGATTTTTTAAGGCGGAATACGCAGATCTCAGCGATTCTTTCGATCTTAAGACGATGTTCACCGGCGCAGGGCTTGGAGCCTTGGTTTTTCTATTTGTGATCGTCTTCGGTTTTTTTCTAACCAAGATTTTCGGTAAACAAACTCCGAATGAATTTCAAGAAGCACTTTTCAAGGAAATGAAAGGAAACCGGTCTTTGTTACTCTGGTCTCTTTATAGCGTCGGTTTGATCACCGGAATTGTGGAGGAAGTTTTCTTTCGGGGATTTTGTCTGAAACAATTCCAAGGAAGAGGATTGGAAATACCCGGCCTTCTTTTTACATCTGTTGTTTTTGGCTTGGTGCATTACGGTGAGCAGTCTTCCATTAGCGTTCCGATTCTACTCAGTTTTGTGGGAATGTTTTTCGGGCTTTTTTATCTGAGAACGGGAAATATCTGGTATTCCATCTCGGCACACGTTAGTTACAACTCCATTATGTTATTGATCGCTTATATCAAAGGAGGGGAACTTCAGTGAATCGGCATCACAGGCTCCTTCTTATTTTGATTCCTTTTTTCCTAACGTTTCGTTCTATTTTCGCGTCAGAAGTGATGGAACTCGAAGGAAATATTGAAGAAAACAATATGAAAATTTCAGCCGCGTTGAACAAACTTGCGGAAGGTTCTGTAAAGTTCAGTAAAAAGACAAGGGGATTCAAATATCATTATACGAATCCTTGGTATTCTAAATATTCGTTCGATATCTATTTGGGAGAATTCGCAAAACGCGATAACGTGAGCATCATGAGAATCGAAGCTCCGAAATATGGAATGGAAAAAGCGTTTCGAGACTATTTTAAAGAAGAATTGCAGAAGAAAGACGCAACTGGAATTGGCTCGACTTCTGGAACCATGCCTGATGAAAGGATCGAAAGGTTGGAGAAGAAATCCCATTTTGTATCTCAAGGATTGAATTTGATCTCCCCTGCGTTATCCGTTTTTTACAATTCTCGAAAATCTCCGATTTATACTCCAGGAGATACGTTGACAAGGGTTTCTTTTTATATTCTTACGGATTTGTTAATCGGAGGACTCGCCTATTATTTTGCGATGAACAACAATCATAAAAAGAGTATGATGGACAATCTTCTTAATAAAGAAGGTCCTAGCGGAAACGTTTTTGAATCCAAATACGGCGGTGTAGTAATCGCCGCTTTTGTGATTCCAAGATTGTATAGGATGACGGGTTCGGTGGAAGATACCACGACTCATAATCGTTTGTTCGAATTGTCTTATACTTTTAAATATTAGAACTCATTCGAAAATGGCCTATAAAATCTTGAAATGACATTTCCAGACAAATTAGGATTTTGAAGTGTTTTAGAAATTTAAAGTGTCGATCCTGAAAATAAGATCACACTTTAAATTTCTCTGAGAATGACCCACGCAGCTATGAAGATGGAAAAAGTAAAACAACCCATTTTTCGAATCAGCGGCAGAAGATCCTTATACTTTTATTGTATTCTTACTGGAATCGTTTCCGGATTGGGAGCCTTTTTATTTTCAAGAATTCTTGCCGTATGTGAATACTTATTTTTGGATCGTGCGGCAGGCCTTTCGCTTCCACATGCTTCCGGAGAATTTCTCATCGATTCTAGCGACACCTTACATTGGGGAATTCCTTTTTCGGATGAATATAGACCTTGGGTCGTATTTTTTCTTCCAATCATTGGAGGATTATTTACGGGTTGGATCGTAAACCGTTTTTCACCCGAATCGGGGGGGACGGGTTCGGATGCGATGATCGATTCCTTTCACAATCAGGAAGGAAGAATGAATCCCGTTGTTTCGCTCGTCAAGTCCATCGCGACGATCTTTACACTAGCAAGTGGAGGGAGCGGCGGAAAAGAAGGTCCGATCTCACAAATCGGAGCGGGTTTCGGATCCTTACTTGCTACTCTTTTGAAAGCCGGAGCGAGAGCCAGGCGAACACTTTTACTTGCCGGGACGGCAGGAGGTTTAGGCGCGATCTTTCACGCTCCGTTGGGGGGTGCATTAACGTCGGTGGAAATGATCTATCGGGAAGATATTGAAAGTGATTCTTTGATTCCCTGTATTATTTCTTCGGTTTCTGCTTACTTAGTGTATTCCGGTCTGAACGGTTTTAATACGGTCTACCGAGTTACCGACACTGAGTTTTTGAGATATACCGATCTGATTTTTTATTTAGGTCTGGGAGTTCTTTGTTTCTTGTGCGGGGATATATTCATTCGTATTTTCAGAAAGGTACAGAACTTCTCTGCGCGTCTTGAGATTTCTCCGATCTTGAAACCTGCGTTAGGCGGAATTTTTGTGGGAACCGTTGGACTTTTTTTACCGGAGACGATCGGAACCGGAGCAGGAATACTTCAAGTCGCATTGGACGGAAAAGATCCCGTCGGAACATTGGGAATCTTTTCATCGATGTCCCAAAGTACAGGACTTTGGTTGATTGTGTTGTTTTTTATCTTAGCGGGAATGAAAATTCTTACCACTTCGTTTACCATTGGGACCGGAGGTTCGGCGGGAATGTTCGGACCTTCTCTTTTTATCGGAGGAATGTTAGGTGGAGGAGTTGGAACTTTTGCAAAGGTTTTTGTTTATCCCGATCTTTCCGTTACTTCGTTTATCCTGGTAGGAATGGGCGCCTTTTACGCGGGTGTTGCAAGTGCTCCAATTGCGGGGATGATTATGATCTGTGAAATGATTGGGAGTTACATGTTGCTTCCCCCTTTGATGGTAGTTTCGATTTTAACCTTTGTGTTGAGTCACAGATTGAGTTTGTATCGTGCACAGAAAGAAACAAGATTTCAATCTCCTGCACATTTTTGGGATATGAACCGGGACCTTCTGGAAGAGATTCAAGTCAAAACTTGCAAAGATCGGTTGCGAACGATTGCAGTAACTCGGGATCATTTTTTGCTTTCTGAACTTGAGGAAGAGGCTTTAAAAATTCAAGCGAGCGACTATGTGGTTCTCAATAGGGAAAATCGATATCTGGGAATTTTATCTCTTCGAAAAGTAAGACATACTCTCGAATCCAGAGACGTCATCAGCAACTTAATTACCGTTGGAGATGTTACGGACGTTTCGGCTCCGTTTGGAAAACCGGAAGATTCCCTAGCCACTCTTTTAAAGATCTTGATCGATCGGGATCTGGATAAAATTGCAATCGTCGAGAAAAATCAATTTATCGGATATCTTCGTTTTGCAGATCTCATGAAAATATATTTCGAAAATACGTTTCCTAAAAGTACGAAATCATGGGATTTAGCTCCGAAAAGTAAGATATACCTTTAGGATTGTACTAGTTCGATTTAACGTTTCTTGAACTTTTGCGTATCCGTTCATAAAGTAATCCGAGTTTTTTAGAAAGAACTCCAATACAACATATAATTATAATAAAAACTTAAAAATATCATTTGCCTGTAATGTAAAAAATCCGAATTATTTTGCAGCAGTGGGGGATTTGAGTTTCGATAATCTTATTCTGCTAAAACCACCTAACCGTTCGGGAAAAGGGTTGACCCAATTCGAAATCGATGTTTCTTTTTCGTGAATAAGAAATCTGGCTTTCTGGAAATTTAAATCGTATGCGACAATCTATTCTACCGTTGCGAATTGGAAAAAAATTATTTCTAAATCCGATCCTGATTTTTTTAATCTTAACTGCTTCTCCTGCAAAAAGCCAAGACGAGCCGGAAGTCAAAGATCAAAACACGAACGGCGAACGAATTTCAGCCGCGGCCGAAAAAACGGATCCTTCCCGAATTCAATCCGTAGTTTTGTATTCCAGTTTTGCATATGTTACAAGAAATCTTAGAACTAAAATAAAAGCCGGAAGTTCGGAAATTTATCTTGGAGAAATCCCAGACCGAGTTTCGGAAAGAACGATTTCGGTTCGTTTTCCGGATTCTTCCAAGAAAATTAAAATTCGTGGAATCCGAGGTAGGATCCGAGTAGAAAGAAAGGCGAGAACAAAGGAGATCGCTTCTCTTTTAAAAAGGCAGGAGATACTCAATGATCGGATAGAATTTTTGAGTTCGGAAATCCAGGAGTTGATCGAAGAAGAAAAGACGATCGTAAAAATCTCTCCAGTGATCAAAAAGGATCCCGCTCCTCAAGAGGAAATTGCCGATCCAGAATTCCTATCCGGATTTCAAAAACAATATCAAGAACATCTCAATCAGTTATCTTTGCTCCGTCGGAAGAAACTGGAAACCTTAGATCAGATCCGAGAAGAAAGTTTGGTTGTAGATGCTAGTTTGGATCATCTCGGTCGATTGGAAGCGAAACAAAAAAAAGAAATCTATCTTGAGGTCGAAACATCGGAAGATACGGAAACTTCAATCGAATATAAATACTTGATTTCTGGCGCAAGTTGGTTTCCGAGATATTCCCTTCAACTTACGGAAGAATCCAAAAGCGGTTACTTGAGTTGGTTTGCCCTCGTTCGAAACGATACGGGTGAAGATTGGGAAAAGGTGAAACTTTTTTTTACGGCTTCCAATCCGGATTTGGACATAGATCTTCCGATCGTAAAAGAATGGAGAATTCAAACACAAGCTTCGATAGAGGATTCCAAACAAGTTTACAAAGAGGATGTTGAAAGTTATCCCGTTCAACATGTTTCTCCTTCTTCTGGTGGAGCCGATCATGAAAAGTTAAAAGAAGCGGAAGTTTCAAGAAAAAAGAGCAAACGTACGGCTTCCAAATCTGAAATTAACATTCACGACAACATTTCCGGTAAATCCGCTGCGGCTCCTATGGAACAATCCCGTCAGATCATTCAGGAAAATTATTCCAATCGAGCAAATTCTCTCCGCACGGAAGATAATCTCAATCAGCTTAAGACGGATTTAGCGAACCAGCAGGATAGCTTTAACGGCGGTCAATACGACCAGGCGAACTATTACGGACAAGAAGCTCTTAAAAAGTTCTCGAAACTTTCGGATTTTTCCCGTAAGGAGTTGAATTCGATCGAAACATATACGGAAGAATTAATTCGCAAGGGAAGTTTAATTCTTTCTTCCCAAAAAGTTCCGGGCGGTTTGATTCCCCCTTCATCTCCGGAAGGATTTGATTACCAATATGTTTCCGGAATTTTGGAAACAATCCCGTCCGATAGATCTTTCAATAAGGTTTTTTTAAAGAAGAAATCTCTCTCACTGACTCCAGGTTATTTTGCCTCGCCTCTTGCTGGCCCAGGGGCTTATCTTACCGTGGAAGCGTCTAATTCGGAAGGAGAACCTTTACTTGCAGGGCCGATGGAAGTTTTTTCCGGAAATACTCTCTTGGGGAACACTGTTCTCAATACGAGTAAGCCGGGGGAAACGATTCGAATGGAACTAGGTCAGGATCGGGATATTCTTGTGAACCGAAGAGAAACTTCCTTTGAACAAAAGGAAGGAGTAATTTCCTCCCGAACAAAAATCAAATACAAGATAAGTATCGAAATCAAAAATCGTAAAAAAAGAAACGCGATTCTTACACTCATTGATCGTGTTCCGTACACAGTTGATGACAGTGTGGAAATTAAATTCGAATTCGGGAAAGATCTTCCTTCTAAAAACGAAGAAGGAATTTTGACTTACAAGATGGAACTACCTCCTGGAGGAAAGAAAATTATAGAATTTGAATATTCTGTGAGCCATCCGGCCGAGAATCGACTGATCCGGACCCCGGGCTCTGGAGGATACTGAGATGGGTAATTTAAAATACGGAATTCTGTTTTACAAAACACTCCGATTTGGAGTTGAAATTTTCGATTTTAGATTGCGATCGTTTTCTTTGTTTTTCTGTTTCTCCGTTTTTTTGATCTTCCCTTTGAATGCAAAAGAAGTGGAATTGAAAGTGCAAGACGTAACTTTATACGAATCTTCCGCAGGAGTTTTAAGAAGTGGTAAAATCAATTTGGAGCCAGGAATCAACGAACTTATGATTCGAAACTTACCAGTCGCGCTCCAAGACGAATCCTTGGTTGCATCAGTGGAAACAGCGGGAGCTTCCGTAGTAGGTTCTAGTACCTGGATTGAAACGGGGGCTATTATTCACAACGAAGAAGCTTTGGAGCTACAAAAAAAGATCCGCGTTTTGGAAAAAGAAATAGAAGATTACGAAAGTAGAAATTCCAACCTCAGGAATTTGAGAAAGATTCTTATAGATACGAGATTGAAATTGACCGAGATGATTTCCAAAAATCTGTTCTACAAAAAGAACGAGGTCGATTCCAAAAAGTGGTTTCAAACTCTTTCCGAAAATCGACAAGCTATTCAGGTTGTGTTGAGTTCTGATCGGGAAGTCAGTCGTGCCATCAAGGACCTTCGAAAAAAACTTTCCGAACTGCAAGACAAGTTGAGTGTGATTCTTTCCTTATCTGAAAAATCCTCCAGAATTACGAAAATTTTCGTGAGCTTTACCGAAACCGAAAAAAAAGAAGTAAGATTAAACCTAACGTACCGAACAGGAGGGGTTTCTTGGAAACCTTTCTATTCGGTTCGTATGGACGGAAGAGAAAAAATCGAGTTTGAATATCTCGCGGAGATCAATCAGGAGAGTGGGGAGGATTGGAATAATATTAATCTTTTATTATCTACTTCCAGCCCCGACGTAAGTGGAAGGAGACCACGTCTTTCCAGTCAAAGGTTATACGATCAAAAAAAGAAAACGAATAAGGATGGGCTTGTCACTTTTCAAAGCCAAAGTATTGCAGGAGAATCGAATACCGTATCGGAAGTGGAATCTCCCGAAGCCGGAATTGATCCCACAACCGGAAGTAGCGAAGAATCAGGAAGCGGGTTTCTATTTCGTTATTCAAAGCCGATTACCCTTCTTTCTCGAAAAGAATCCAAAAAGTTGTCCTTGGTATCTTTCACGACGGACGCCACATTTACGGCTTTATATGTTCCCGCCTTAAAACATTATCCGCTCATTAAAGGGAGCTTTAAAAACATTTCCGGGTTTCCCATTATTCCGGGAGAGACAGCGGTATTTCGTCAAGCGGGGATGGTGGGAAAGTCCGGCTTCGGTTATATCAGTCCCGGAGAAAAGGCAGAAATATCCTTCGGTTCTGAAAACGAAGTTCGAGCGATTTACAGAAAGGAATCTAATCAAACCAAAGAAGGAATTCTTTCAGGAACGAAGGTCGTTGAAAAGTCGATTCGAGTGGAGCTTGAAAATTTCGGAAAGGAATCCAGAACGATTTCCTTTCAAGAATCGATTCCAGTTTCTGGAGTGGAAAACGTAAAGGTTTCCATCGACTCTGTTACAACTTCGGGTTATGTAGAAGTAAGAAAAGATTCTGGAATTCTCGAATGGAAACTGGATTTGAGGCCGAATCAAAAACAAGAGATCAAACTCAAATATAAGGTCAGCTTTCCCGCCGAATTCGATCTAAACTTGTGACGTCTAATGAAATTCCTCTTCATTCGAAATTCCAAGGGGGGAAGGTATTCCGGCCATGTCCCAAAGTTCTAAAACTCCGATTAAAGAAGTTCGTTTTGGAATTTCAATCGTAATCGTTCCTTTACTTTCAGAAACATCAAAGCAGGAGCTTTCACTGAAAATTAGATTTTCGGGAGACGAAATTCTTTTCGGGCCTAAACTTTGACGGGAAGAATTTGCTTTCTGTTTTAAATTAAACACAACGCAATTTTTAGGATTGTTCCTAGCTTTAAAGCCGAAATCGATCGTGTAGGTAGTTTTAGAATCGGATTCTTGGTCTTTACGAATTTTTTCAAACCAAACCATTAAATCACCGTTAGGTTCTCGGAGCGAATCCTTACGGTTTTTTTCGATAACCGTAGCGGTTTGATTTTTAAGGGAATCGAGAGCCGTATAAAAAGAAGAATCGTCTTCGATTCCGAAATATTTGCCGTTACCTTCTTCCGCGAGAATTTTCATCTTTCGTTCTTCGTCGGGCTTCAAACCTAAGCCGAGGATATGAAATTTAAAATAAATGCCTTGTTGTTTTAATGTTTGGAGTTCTTTTTTGGGATCACCGTAACAACCTTCCACTCCGTCCGTGATTAAGATGATTTCGGTTTCTTTTTTTCTTTGCGAAATCAAGTTTCCCGCGATTCGAATCGACTCTGCGAGGGGAGTTGCACCCGAAGGCGTTAAACTAAAAAGACGATTTTTGAATGTGTCATGATTTTCCCTTTGTAAAGGTTCATATAAACGGGAGGAAGAACAACCCGGAACCCGATTACCGTAAGCTATAAATCCTATTTCCGTTTCTGTAGGAAGAGTAGAAATAAAGCGACTAACGTGTTTTTTTGCTAAATGAATTTTTTGATAAATCCCCAGGTATTCGTTCATCGATCCGGAAGCATCTACGATAAACAATTTAGACCGTTCGTGGTTTTCGGAAGCAACGTAGGTTCCCGTTAATAAAAAAGAAAGAACGATCCCCGTAAAATTTACAATCTTTCGTAAATATACACGATGTCCGAATTTTCGGTTCGTAAATCTAACGTATAAAATACCTTGAACATTAAAACGAGTTTCAAGAAATAAATCGAAAACGCGCTTTGAAAAAAATCGCATGTTAAGGATTCTATCGGACTTTCTCCGAAAAGCTATAATAGGAAAGGATTAAAGATTCCAAAAGATCAATTGGGAAAGGAATTGTTTTCCTTTTTTTTCTACGAAAATCTTGTTTAGAGAGCCGTATTTCAAATCGAAGAAAACCCCCCGTTCCAAGGGAAGGGGATTTCTAAAAGTTTGCACAGAATGGCTCGAATAACCCCTGCGTGAGTTATGATCCCAATTTTTTCGTTTGAAAAAGTACTGAAAACCTCTTCCAAAAATTTTTCGACCCGTTCATAAAGTTCCGAATAATTTTCCCCACCGGGAGTTCGAACATTCACAAAATCCTTTGCCCAGAGGGACGATTCTTTTTCCGGAATTTCAGACCAGAGTTTTTCTTCCTATTCTCCGAAATCTAATTCCATCAATAAATTGGAATATTTTAATTCTGTTAATTTTTTTTGTTTTAGGAACTCGGCTAGATGCTTGCAACGAGAACTCGGACTAGAATAAAGTCGATCGAAAGTCACGTCTAATTTTCCAAGAATGGAACAGAACTCGTAATAAAAATTCGCAGCTAAAGAAACGTTCGTACAACCGTAACAAGTTCCTTGCGGAGTATCCGGAGTTGTGTGTCGAATTAAATAAAGTTCCATGAAACCGTCATTCCCAAATAAAAGAGAAGTTCGGTTCCTTGTTGTGTGAATCCGAGACAATCTCCCGTAAAACCCTCAATCCATTTCTTAAAGTAATTCCGAAAATAAAAAACGAATAAGAATGAGACCTAAAAGAATATTCGGAATCAGATTTTGGTATCGGAATGCGAAGTAAATTGCTGGAAAACATCCGAAGAACGTAGAAAGATCGAAATCAAAAAGGGAAAGTTTTTTTACCATTTGTTTGGACTTGGATAGATCGTTATTCCCCACATAAGGAATCAACATCATTAGTACCAAAGCAAGACATCGACTGGCCCCGTGTGCAAACCAGGATGTGAATAGGAAGATCCTGGGAGAAGCTTGAAAAAGTTTTACGAGTAAAAGATATTTAAGGATCTTGCAAGAATCAACCCTAAGGCTCCGACCCTGCTATCTTTTATGATTTCTAAAATTTTTTCCTTACTCCAACCTGCGCCGAACGCGTCACAAACGTCTGCAAATCTGTCTTCGTGAACTCAAAACACCGAAAATTATTCCGAAAACCACGGAAATTTCAATGGGTAAAATCCAAGAAAGAAAATACGTGCAAAAAGACGCTCCTGCCGAAACAATCCAACCTATCAAAGGAAAATAACGTGCAGGCCTAAAAACGGTAGATTCGGAATAAACATAAAAGGGAGGAATGGGAAATCTTGTACTGAACGTCCAAGAGGCGCAGAAACAATTTCACTCCTCTCGGATCATAGAGAAAATCAAAGTTTTTGATCTACTTTTGCGGATTCAAAGGAAGCCATGTCGTTTAAGAAAGTTACCGCGGATAATAGAATCGGAAACGCGATCGCACACCCGGTTCCTTCCCCAAGTCGGAGCCACAAAATCAAGAAGAGGTTTTACATTCCATTCTTCTAATAGATATATATGACCAGGTTCCACCGATTTGTGACAGAAGATCGCATTTTTTAAGATTGTAGGTTCCATTTTGTGAGCGATTAAGAATGCCGACGTGGCGATAAATCCATCGACTAGAATGATTCTTCCTTTTTTTGCAGAATCGATCATCGCCCCGATCATCATCGCGATCTCAAATCCTCCAAAAGTTTGTAAGACTTCAAAAGGAGTTTTTAACGAAGATTGATATTTACGAAGACATTCTTCCAAGATCGTAATCTTTTTCTAAAATTTTTGATCATTTAAGCCCGTTCCTTTTCCGGTAACTTCTCTTAAATCCTTTTTCAGAACACTTGCGGAAGAAGTATTTCCGATTCCCATTTCTCCGAATCCAATTATATTACAATTATTTGATACTTCTTTCGCGGAAATAAAAGCCCTTTTTTCCAAAGTTTGATTACATTCTTCTTTTGTCATTGTCGATTCCCATTAGGATATTCTTTGTTCCAAATCCTACTTTGGCATCGATAAAATCGGGATGAAGGGTAGCATAATCGTCGGAGAACGAGAAATCTACGCCTGCATCTACCACTTTGAGTCGAATAGAATTTTGCTTGCAAAATGCGTTGATCGCTGCACATCCATTCAAGAAATTGAATACCATTTGATAAGTGACTTCTTTCGGATAAGTACTGACTCCAGAATCGGCAAGACCGTGATCTCCGGCAAAAACCAGGATATGAGGACTTTTTAATTCGGGTGAATCGGTGTTTTGGATTAAACCGATTTGAAGGGCGAGAGATTCTAACGTTCCTAAAGAACCGGGAGGTTTTGTTTTTAGATCGATTTTACTTTGTAATTTTGCGATTAGTTCATTTGAATTCAAACAGAAAGTTCCTCCTTTGTTTCGCTTTTTGTAAAATTCGCTTTCACTTTTAATGCGACTCGGTCTAAAATCCCAAAAAGAATTGAGGTATAAATCAAATCTCCGAGCAGAGTACCGCCAAAATAGGGAATGGCGGCAATATAACAGGTTAATAAACCTTCTGGGGTTTTAGGATAGAGAGTGGAAAAGGCCCAGACCGAAAAATTCGAAAGGACGAAAAATTGCGCGCTCGCAAATAACGATACACCGAATACGGAGACAAATTTATTATTGTTTGTTAGAAAAATTTTTCCTAACAAAACATTTATCAGAAGAGAACAATATACAAAAGGAAGACCCTCATAAAACCAATCGAATCCGTGGATTCTGGAGAGAATAAAATCGGTAACAAGTATCATAAATATCGGGTAAACGAACGATTTCCATCCTTGAATTCTCGCTCCAGAATAAACGGTCATTGCACCCACCAAAGTGAAGTTAGGTGGATGAGGTAGAAATCTAGAAATTCCGGAAAGGATCACTCCAAATATGGAAACTGTGTGTTTCGTTACGAGCTTAGATTTAATTCTTTTTAGAATTTGATCGAGTTTTTGCATTCAATTCTCCTAATGTTATGGGGATAATTGTTTGGCGATTACACCGTCGATATCCGGGTTTTCATTGGCACCGGGGATCGGAAGTAGAGAAAAGATCGCCTTTGCGGAAGTTAGTTTTATATATAGAAATCCGTTAGCTTGAAGTTCATTTCTTAAGGCTACGTTGCAGCCCGATCCCGAATTTCCAAAATTCACATCTCCTAAATCGAATCCGTCTCCTCCTCCGTCCAAATTGAATAAAGAAACGGAATTCATCGGATTTGTAATTTGGTTATAATCCACGTATTTCAATCCCGCAAATCGTAACCAATGTGCCGGATCATTGGAAAACACTCCGCCTTGCGTATAAGTTGGATTCCATCCGCACCAATTGTTTCGATCGTTACCGACCTCGACGATGATCGGTTCTAAAAAAACCGAGTTCGGACTTCCGCCAACTTGAAACGGATTTTCAAAAACGATAAAATCCATACCGATTGTATTCTGAACTTTTTTACCGTTCCAACCTAAAATTAAAGAGGCTCCTGGACCGTTGTTATCCAAAGTAAATACGTCCAGAGAACCGTTAAAATTTCCGAGTCCTAAGACCCCGTCAACCGCACAGGTGGAATCTTGAAATCCGGTACCGGTATTTGCGGGATCGCTTACGATTTCCGTTGCGTTGTATATGCCTGCTCGATCAATTGCAAACCTATCTTTGCAAGGTCTTGAATCGGGAGTTTGTTGTGCTTGCGTCAAAACCAACAAACCGACAAGCGAATTCAGGTCTTCGGATGAGTTTTCTTTACACGAATAGAAAGAAAAAAGCAGAATTAAAAAATTGTAAATAAAGATGTTTTTTTTCATAATTTAAAAGATAGATTTATATCTAATTTATGCGAGCGACTTGAATCGCTCGCATTTGTCCCAAAGTTTTAGTTCGTTTTAATTTCTAAACGGCTCCAAGGAGCGGGATCGAATCCGCTGTTCAAACCACATCCAGAATTTATGTTGTTTATATCTGAAAAAGAATCCAAGTTATCCGCTTTAGCTTGTTCTAATGTGTTTTGATTGTTTACACCAGAAAGATCGGGACAGATATAAGTATAACCGTCTTTCGAAATCCAGCGGTACCAAGAGAACTTTCCTTTTGAAAAAGAGGAATCCTGGGTAAATTGGACGTAAACTGCTTGTTTAGACCGGTCTATTTCGGCGACATCACCGATTAGCTTACTTGCTCCGAAACCGGAGTCCTTTACTTCTCGAGTTATTTTGGTTCGAGTAATAGTATACTGACCTATCAATACAGTTCCATTAGAGTTAAAACCGCCGCCGGGGTAGTCTTTCGTTCCGTTGAAGTAATTCCAGGTTCCTTCTATTTCCCAATAATTTTGAATCGAAATTCCGAGAAGAAGCAATATATTGTTCGTATTTTTATCGTCTTTCGATTTTGAACAGTTCATCATTCCTAAAATAAGAATGATCGCCGCTAAACGTTTCCAGTTTGTTCTAAGTCTCATATTTTTACCTCTAAAAATTTTTCTTTGTAGAAGAGGGGATACGGATTCTAAATTTGGAATATTAAGAATTCGATTTAGAATCGGTTCTAAGCGAAAATAGATTTTTTAATGGATATTCCCGCTCGGACCCCTCTCCGACGTTCGTCTTTCGGGGCCCCATCGCGGCGCATGAAATATGCAAAGGCGAGTTCCAAACTGTCCCTACCTCGAGGACTTTGTTTGCGGGGAAGATCTGGCTTTTCGATTTCAATTTGAAATCGAATTCACAGTTGCGGGTCAGCGTGGGAATTTCACCCAACTTCCTCCCTGAAAGCTTATGGATAAATAAAAATAGAAGCCTTTTCCGAACAAGGATTTTTTTGAGAACTTGAGTGAAAACGGATTTCAAGAAAGTGCTTTCAAAATCTTTCCTACAAAACCAGTTTTTAACCGAAAATAAAGAATGGAATACGACTTTTCCAAATTTAAATCGGACAATCCAATGAAGCTAAGTAGATCGGAGTTTATCAAACTTGGAATTTTGACCGCGGCGAGTATTTCTGGGATAAAATTACGCGCTCAAGGGGTGCTGCCTCGGAAAACAGTAATTGTATTAGGAGGTGGAATTGCCGGTTTGTACACTTCTTACCTCTTGGGTAAAACAGGAATCAAAGTCAAACTCATTGAGGCGACAGATCGATTGGGGGGTAGGATCCGAACGATTGCCGATGTAAGCGGAAATTTTTTGGATTTGGGTGCCGAATGGATTCAGGCTGAACACAAAACTGCTAGGAGTTTAATCCGAGAATTGGGTTTAAAAACGACCGACTTTGAGGTCCAGCCCGATTTGTTTTTCGGATCTTATCGTAAATTCGGAACCTGGGATATATCACTTAAGTCTCAAGAAATTTTAAATAAACTCGTTCAGATGAATTCAAAGATCAATTCTTCGCAGCAACAGGAACTGGATCGGATCAGTTTTTATAATTTTCTAATATATCAAGGGATGACTTCTGAGGATTTAAATCTTCTAAACTTTAAATATTCCTTATATTATGGAGATTCACTTCGTTCTTTGTCGGCTCAAAAGGTTTTATCCGATCTAGTTAATTTTCCGAAATACAATACCAGAGTGGAAGGTGGAATGGAAGCCTTAACAAAGGCGCTTGTGTTGTCTTTGGAAAATACGGAAACGACCTTTATGGATCCTGTTGTTTCTGTTTCTCAGGGAGAAGGTAAGGTGACCGTGACTACGGCGTCCGGAAAACGAATAGAAGGAAACGCTTGCATTTCAACTTTGCCTGCAAATCAATTAACGTCGATTCAATGGGGACCTGAATTGGACAAGGAAAAGAAACTATCGGCATTACGAATTCGATATTCCAGAATTTATAAGACTTTTTTAATGCTTCGGGAGGCTCCTTGGACAAAGGAAAATTTTTCGGCGTATTCAGATTCCGCCGCAGGTTTTATCTATGACGCTGGAACCAAAACGAACTCGGAAGATAAGATTCTCGGAATGATTTCTACCGGAGATCGATACGACGTTTTGGCTTCTTCAACCGATGCGATGAAAGTCGAGTACATACGTCTTGCGCTGGAATGTTTGGGACAAAATAAAGATCTACAGGTTCTTAGGATTCAAAGTAGTGAAACTTCTCAATCCAAGTATGTTCCGACCGGTATCGCAACTTTTCCGCCTGGAAGTTATGGATCGATCCTCTCTTTGTTGAAGCCAGTGGATCGAATATTCTTCGCTGGGGAACACACTGCGGAGTTGAATGGAACAGTGGAAGGCGCGCTTTCGTCCGCGATTCGGGTGGTCAATCAGATTTGAGTTGATTGGTGCGGTCTTTTTTTAGTAGATATCGATTCTTTGAATCTTCTGTTTTAGGTACAATGTTTTGTTAACTGGGTTTTCCGAAACAGAGGGATCTTTTTCCACACAAAATTTGATTTTACGAAAAGAATGTTTGAATTTGTATCCTATGCATAAATAAGACTCTTTCTCAATATTCCAAGTCGCATATTCTCCCGATATATCCGCCGCTTTTCCATAGACATCCATTGCTTCTTGCAACGTACTTTTTTCTAGTGCAATTCCTTTGGAGGTACTTGCTGGAAATGGAGATTTTATTCCTATTGTGAGTATTTTTTGGGAATAGTTGTCAAAAACAAAGGAAAGCCCCAGAGATTCGTAGTGTATTTCTATATCTTCATGATTAAAGTGATTTCGAATATATTGATTTCCGAATTTAGATTCCACCTCTATAAATTCAGTTTTATCTATAACTAGTAGGTCTAAAATTCCAACTCCCTCTTTGATCGTTACAATTGGTGAATTGAAAGCGTTAGTTGGTTTTCGTTTTTCTGGAATTTTTTCCTCTTGGAAATTCTGCTTTTTTAAACCTTCAACCACGTAGATTCGTCTATCAAAATCGTTGAATTTGGTTCTACAGCCAAATCCCAACAAAAAAAAGATCCATACGAATTTTAAAATATTTTTTCGAGTCATAAGTAGAAAAGTCCATTTATTATTGTAGAATTTTATCTATTCTAAATCACCGCCATTGATATATCTACCAAAACTTATGCTGTGATTTTTTAGATCGGAGTGTCTCGGTCCGTTCTGTTTGTAATCTCAGATTTTATCATAAGTTCCACAAAAGACGGGATCTTCTTTAAAGGGATCTTTTCGAAAGGTTCCGCTTTTCCCTAAGTTTTCTAAAAAGAATCGTTTCAGGTCTTCGTCTTTTCCGATCACATTGTAGAATATCTTTTGAATTTCGAACGCTTCGGAATGTCTTCCGGTCAGGCATTCTCTTGTTCCTTCGTATTTGAAATATGCAGTCGCTAGAGAAGATACAATTCCTAAAATACTCGTTTGATCCGAGCCGTTCCTGCCTACCCTAGGAATTTCCATAGGCACAAGGTTTTCTTTTTGAAGTCGACGCATTTCCTTTTCCATAGCGATAAGATCGATACCGGATAACGTTTTCGTAAAAGCTTGGACGTTTCGTTCTTCCGCGTAATATTTAAGAACGGAATAGATCGGATATTTTGTATGAAATTCTTGTAGAGGTCCTTCTATAAGAGTTCTCGATTTGAGTTTTTTAAGAATTCCGTTTCTGTAATTGTCATTGGCGGCCAATGGATAGAGCAGATATTCTTTTCCTTCGGATTTACGTTTTACTCCTAAACTAGAATTGGCTCCGTATTTTAATAAAATCTGTAAAGTATCATTCGATACGGACTCGTCTTCCATTGTAAGAATGAGGAGAGTCGTTTCCTCTTTTTCAATCGGTTTTTCTTCTTTTCTAACTGTATATTTTTCCAATTCCAAAATTCGATTTGGATCCCAGCCGACCCGAAGAAGTTTTTCCAATAAATTAGGATATTTTAATATAGAAATTATGGTTTCTTTCTCAAGTCGATCCAATGGAAAACTATTTGCATTGGTAATGTTTTTCAGAATGATATTTATGGATTGGCTATTTTGACTTTTGTCTGCGCCATCAATGAGCTGGGGGCCTGATTTTGCGGTTTCCGTTGGAAATTCTCGAAACGCTTTTTCGAGAACCGGAGGACGATGGGCGATGACACCGGAAGAAATGGCGGCAGTCCACGCGGTACGTCTCCATTCTTTTTGCAATTCAGGATTTTTTCGAAGGAGGTCATCGATTTCCGTTAAAAGTTCGACTCGATTGTACCAAAGTTCTAAAATTTTTTGAGGTGCTGTTTTAGAATCTCGGTAGGAATAACGATCTCGGATTTGTTCGGATTCTTTTTCGGAATATCTTTGAGCAATTGACTCGAACAAATCAGAGATTTCTTTTTTTTCTAAAAATTCCAAAATCACTTTTTTTAATACTTTAGGATTTTCAATGAGAACCCCGGAAGAAAAGCAGGCTTTCCAAACCGTGTCATAATATCTTTTTTCTAATATTGGATCCTTTCGAAGTTCTTCATAAAGAGTATATACAACTTCAAGCCGATCTCCTGGATTAAAAGTCTTAGGAACAATATTTCGATAAGTTGTTTGTGTAGAAAAAAGAGCGGCAATATAATCTATGATCCCAACCTTATGAGAATAAAAATTGTAGATCCATGAATGTTCATAAGGAAGCAAATCTTCTTCCTGTAAATGCCTGATTTTCTTTTCAAGAGCGACAACGTCGTATAGCTTTAAAAATTTTTGAAGAGCTGTTAAATCGTTGCTGGCAAGAATCGATTTCAAAGCACTGTAAGGTGGATTTTGATCTCGGAAAGATTTTACACTTCCTTCGTATTTTCTATGATACCAACCACTGGACCAAGGTCTTCCGGACTTTACATATATGTAATATGGAAGTGTTCCCGGTAACAGAACCGTATCCGCAATCAGACAAAGAGGCAGATCTAATACACGAACAAGCCAATATTCAAGAATACCCAAATTGCCTTGCTCTGGAAACTTACCAGGTAGGGGCAGGGGCGCAAAGATGAAAAATGGCCAAGACAAAATAATCCCAACGTTAGCAAAGGTTCCTGAGTATGGAAAATACGCTTCTGAGTCGTAACTATTCTGCGATTTCATATAAGCGAAAGTTAGACAGTTAAAATTCAAGGCGATTAAAAGTGAGATAATAATTTTTCGAATCATAAAGAAACCTCAGTGTTTGGTTTAGAATTAATAATTTCATAGCGGAAACTTTGCTTGATATTGAAGTTCATTTTAATTTGACTTAGGCACAAGAGAATTAGAGTTATTGCAAAATTAACTATACCATCTCTAAAATATCTTAGAAGAATCAGAGTCGGCATCTTAAGCAAAGATAAACTATTTTTGAGACGGCTTATAGTTTTTAAGGCTGTCGCAGACTATTTTTTCTTATAAGGAGAATCGATCAATATTTTCCAGTTCTCTAATTGAAACAATAATAACTTTTAACGACTTTATCTTGTGTGAGATCTACTCTGCCAATACTATATAGGTAAACTGCTCATCTGCACCTAAAAAATTTAAATAACCGCTTCCCGAGGAATTTCCCGGATCTTGAACTAATTTGATCGTTTTTTTCCATAGTTGACCGTCAAAAATTGCTCTTCATGAGAAGGATATTGTGCCGTTATTTTGATTCTTAAAAAAGGTCGATTCTTTGAATCTTCTGTTTTAGATAGAACGTTTTGTTAGCTGGATCGTATTCCGGAAAGATAGATGGATCTTTTTTGGCGCAAAACCGAATTCCATCGTCATAATTTTTAAAATTATAACGAATACACCAATAAGAATCTTCCTTAATCTCCCACATAATTCCTCCCCCATAGACGACAGTTGCTTCCTGTAAGGTGTTTTTTCCTAATATGATTCCTTTGGAGGTAACCGCTTGAAACGGAAATTCCATACTTATTTCTCTAAGAAGGATATCCTCATAATCACGAAAAATAAGAGAAATTCCTAACGATTCATAACGGATTCCTTTTTCTCCGGGGTTTAAGTATAGGTAATTTTTAATATACTGATTTCCGAATTTGAGTTCCACATCCGAAAATTTGGTTTTTTCCAAAAGTAGATTCGGAATTCCGATTTCCTCTTGAATGGTAACCAATTGAAGTTGAGAGAGGCCGTTTGGTTTTCGTTTTTCTGGAATTTTTTCCTCTTGAATATTCTGTTTTTTTAATCCTTCAACTATGTAGATTCGTCTATCAAAATCGTTGTAGTTGGTTGCACAACCGAATCCGAACAAAAATAGGGTCCATGCAAATTTTAAAATATTTTTTCGGGTCATAAATAGGAGAGCTCCTTTTTAGGAGAGTTTGGTTTCTTTTTCATGAAAACAAGATAATTATTGACTAATGTATTCCAAAGTTCAGGATATTGAGTTCCCGAACGCCAATAGAAGTGAAACGTTTTAGTTACCAGCTTGATCTTACTGATAAAGCAGAAAACTAAAATGCCGCTCTCTAAGGATTGCTTCCGCAGGTTTTGGCACGCGCTGTAAGAATTAATAACAAAATAGGTCAGGTATTTTATATGAAATTTTTTCAAAGGGTTATTTTTTCCAATCTATTAGAGTTTTCTGTTTGAGTTCTTTGAGAATTGTATTTCCGTTTGAATTGATGTTTGCCAAAGGATAGAGTAGATATTCTTTTCCTTCGGACTTACGTTTTACTCCTAAACTAGGATCGGCTCCGTATTTCAATAAAATTTGAACCGTTTCCATCGGAATAAAATCGTTTTGCATCGCAAGGATGAGAAGAGTTGTTTCTTGTTTTTCAATGAATTCTTTTCCATTCGATTTTATCAGAATCTCTGGGCGTCGGTGTGATTGTTTTGAGTTTTGGGACAGACTCTTATGTTTTTCCCATTCCAAAATTAAATTAGGATTCCAACCGGTCTGAAGTAATTTCTCTAATAAATTAGGATATTTTAATATGTCTGTTACGATTTCTTCTTCCAACTGGCCCAAAGGAAATGTTTTGGCATCCTTTAGATTTTTTACGATGATATCTACGGATTGGCGATTTTTACTTTTGAATGCGGCCACGAATAGATTTGGAGCGGACTTTGCGCTTTCCATTGGAAATTCTCGAAACGCTCTTTCCAGTAATGGAGGGCGATAGGCGATAACTCCGGAAGAAATGGCGGAGACCCACGCCGTGCGTTTCCATTCTTTCTGTAATTCCGGATTTTTTCGAAGGAGGTCGTCGATTTCCGGCAGAAGTTCGACTCGATTGTACCAAAGCTCCGAAAATTTTTGAGTTTCCGTTTTATTGAAAAAGTAATAGGGATCATCAAAGGGGTCTTGGAAGCGTTTGTATTCTTTTTCGGAATATCTTTGAGCAATTGGCTCGAACAAATCAGAGATTTCTTTTTTTTCTGAAAATTCCAAAATCACTTTTTTTAATATTTTAGGATTTTCAATGAGCACTCCGAAAGAAAAGCAAGCTTTCCAAACCGTCTCATAATATCTTTTTTCTAATATAGGATCTTTTCGAAATTCTTCATAAAGAGTATATACAACTTCAAGTCGATCTCCTGGATTGAAAGTCTTAGGAACAATATTTCGAGAAGCTGTTCGTGTAGAAAAAAGAGCGGCGGTGTAGTCTATGATTCCGATTTTATAGTAATATTGCTTTTCCGTCGACTCGTTAAAATTATATGCATGTTCATAAGGAAGTAGATTTGCTTGTTGCAAGGAACGGATCTTTTTTTCAAGGGCGATTACGTCAAAGGACTTTAAAAAACTTTGGAGAGCGGTAACGTCGTTCTGTTCAAGGATCGATTTCAAGGCGACGTAGGGCGGATTCTGACTTTGGAAAGCGTTTAATCTCGCACTAACTTTTTTATGAGACGATACTGCGGACCAAGGTCTGTCGTATTTTACGTATATGTAATATGGAATTATTCCAGGGAGAAGTATTGTATCTAAAACGAAAGAAAAAGGAAGATCAATGAGTCCCCCGATAAATGTGAAAGTGGTACTTTTTCCATAAAATGTTCCGAAAGGTCCCAAAGAAATTAAAAATATATCGGTTAACGTTCCTTCATAAGGAACGTATTCTTTTTGCTTTTGAATGGCTTCTGTAAATACAGCTGTCGTAGCACAATTTAAATTCAATACAATCAGAGATAGGATGACAATTTTTCGGATCATGTTTGTATTAGGGAGAGTGAGAGAAAACTGTCAATCATTTGAGTTTTCGAATAGAACGCACAAAAGTCCTTTTACAATATTTTATTTTGAATTTACAAGACGTAAATGTTTTTTCAAACACGGGCCTTGTATATGGGTCTTAGATAAGTGATTTGCTGGATTTAAATAATTAACACAGATCTTTTATTTTCTAAAAGTATGAACTTGATTTTTCAGAAATAATTTTTCTTTTGTAAAGAATATTTTTCATTGATATTTAAAAATTGCGAATCTCGCTAATTTTTTTCAAAAACAAATTTAACGGATTGAGTTAAGTCTTTTTATAAATTAAAATATTTGAATATACTTTAAATTCGTACAAGAATCAATCTTTATAAAGCTAAATTTTTCGGTAAAAAAATATAGAGGACTGGATTTTGCAAAGCATTTGCGGACAAATGGAAACTTGAGACTTATTTATTATCTTTAATTTTGATACATTTATCGAAAAGAATGACCATCAAGAAAAAATTCTTCTCCGCTTCTCCAGTTGAAACAATAATAATTTTGCATTACGCCACCCGAAAAACTGACCCCACTAATGCTATAATACACAAACTGAGCATCTACGCCTAAAAAATTTAAATAACCGCCACCCAAGGCATCCCCTTGGTCTCGAAATAGTTCGATTTGCTTTTTTCCATAGCGGATCTTCAAAAGTTCATCTTCAGACGCAAACGAATCGAATTGTGCGATGATATTGATTTGGAAATTTTTACAGTCTATTGTTGCGTTTGTAATCCTTGTACCGGGTTCGTGGTTCTCTTTTTGTTGAGCATTCGGATTTTTATTAAAACTTCTTATGCGTATCTCTGGCGATGTACACAGAGTATCGAGATTTTTCGGAACCGGGAGTGTCCGATTGGGTATCGGTTGTTCGTCCGAATCCGAGCAGCCGATACAACTTGAGATTATAATCCCAAAAGTGATACATAGGAGTACAAATAATTTCAAAAGCATTAGTCTTCGATCACACTCATCGCGTATTCGGAAATCGCGTCCCTTCTTTGTTCCGCAAAGTCCTTGTGGAACCAGAGATTCTGAATTTTAGAAGCGTCTTTTTTATTTCCGATTGTGATCTTAGTCATACACTCATCGACCGCGAACTTCATCGCTTCTTTACCGGTTTCTCCGAGTCCTTTGTTTCGTTTTTTGCGGGTAATTTCTCCGCCATTTTTTTCCACACGCTTGATTAGATCTTCGTAATCTTTATCATCGATGCAAAATACGGTTTCTTTCTTCTTATCTCCGAATTTCACGTCCACTTCGTAAAGAGGAGCACTGGAAATATGAATAAAGCCAAGCTCAAAAAGTTCGGGCCAGTATTCGTAAAAAAAGGAAAGCATCAAGGATCGGATCGCGTATCCGTCAAAGTCTGCATCGGTAATGATGCTGATCTTATCGTAGTTTAATTCGTCTACGGATTTTACTTTCTGATCCAATGGTAGACCGACGATTGCGACGATGTTTTTCAATTCTTCGTTTGCGATTGCCTTAGCGATGCTTAAACCTTTACAGTTCAACGGTTTTCCTCTTAGAGGGAATAAGCCGTGCAACTTCGGGTTTCTTGCAGGACGAAGACCTGCGATTGCGGAATCCCCTTCCGCAACGAACAACACTCTTCCTGGATCTCCTGGTTTTCCGGTCGGAGGCATGAGTTTTGGAATGTTCATTCGGCTTGCTTTTTTAAGACCTTTTTGTGCGTCTTCAAAAGCCTTGAGTTGAGTTCGTTTTTCCATCTGAAGTTTGATCTCTTCCAGAAGTCCCGTCTTTTTGATGAACTTTTCAAGATGTTTATCTACGGCGTTGCGGATTTCTTCATTCAGGTCGTTGATGAGATAAGATTTATCCTGAGATTTAAAGCGAGGATTTAAAAGTCTCGCATTCACGTACATGTGAAAGCAGTTTCTCACGTCGTTTCGAGTGGAGCTGGTTTTGAGTTTTTTCTCAAGTGCGACGATCTGACTTTTTTTACGAACCTCGTCGCAGATTCTGTTTTCAAGATATTCGATCGCGGATCCGCCCTGAGGTGCGAAGATCGAATTCACCCAAGTAAGGTTTTTATTCTGACCGATCACGAGATACGTTTCCAGATGCAGTTGAGAAGCAGAACCCGGAGCCGAATAATCCATCTTGTAGTAAATGAGATCCGAGTGGGAAAAAATCTCATCGAGACCTTTCTTGAATTTGTATTTATCCTTCTTGCCTTTAAATACAAATTGAACTTCCAATCCGGGATTTGTCATCGCAATATCCTGAAGATATTGTTTCA